>VGBK01000056.1 GCA_016870535.1 Actinomycetota bacterium
GGCGTCGGCCGGGGTGGCGGCGATGGTGGCTTCCAGGTCGGCCAGCTGCTGCTCGCCGTAGCCCATGGCGGGGAGCAGGGTGCCGATCTCCGGGTAGGTGGCGAAGGTCTCCTGTAGGCGGCCCACCAGGTAGGGCCGGGGGTCGACCAGCGTCGCCGCTCCGAAGCGCTGCGCCGCCACGGTGCCCGCGCCTATGGTCATGCCGCCGTGGGTGAGGGTGGGGCCGTCCTCCACCACCAGCACCCGCTTCCCCGCGACCAGCGCAGCGTCGTCCAGGCGGAGAGCGGAGTTGGCCGACACCACGGCCGCCCCGGGGTTCACCGCGGCGATGTTCTCCCGCACCGCGGCTACGCCCGCCGGGTCGGCGCTGTCGATCTTGTTGATCACCACCACGTGGGCGGTGCGCAGGTTCACCTCCCCGGGGTAGTAGCCGATCTCGTGGCCGGGGCGATGCGGGTCCACCAGGGTGACGGCCAGGTCGGGGCGGAAGAAGGGGAAGTCGTTGTTGCCCCCGTCCCAGACGATCACGTCGCAGCCATCCGGGTCGGTCTCGGCGGCCCGCAGGATGGCCTCGTAGTCCACCCCGGCGTAGATGACGTTGCCCCGCACCACGTGGGGCTCATACTCCTCCATCTCCTCGATGGTGCAGCGGTGGCGCTCCAGGTCCCCCAGGACGGCGAAGCGCTGCACCTTCTGGGCGGCCAGGTCGCCGTAGGGCATGGGGTGGCGCACCGCCACCACCTTCAGGCCCTTGCCCATGAGGATCTCGATGACGCGGCGGGCCGTCTGGCTCTTGCCGCACCCGGTGCGCACCGCACCGACCGAGATCACCGGCTTGGCGGAGGCCAGTTGGGTATCGCCCGGGCCCAGGAGGGTGAAGGTGGCTCCGGCGGCCTGCACCAGGGCCCCGAGGCGCATCACGTGGGTGTAGGAGACGTCGCTGTACGAGAAGGCGCATTCGTCCACGTCCAGGTCGGCGATGAGACGGGGCAATTCCTCCTCGGCATGGATGGGGATGCCCTCGGGGTAGCGGGGCCCTGCCAGTTGCGGCGGGTAGCGGCGGCCGTCGATATCCGGGATCTGGGCGGCAGTGAACGCCACCACCTCGCAGGCGGCATCGTCGCGGTATCGGGTGTTGAAGTTGTGGAAGTCCCGTCCCGCCGCCCCGATGATGATCACCCGCCGCTGCGCCATGCTCGCCTCCCGGTGCCGATTGCGGTGCAGAGAGACAGTCTGCCAGGGGTGCCGCTTCTAGGGAGGGGCGGAAGCCCCTCCCTACAATCCCGATGTGCCCACCCTGCGTATCCCCGAGGCGCTGCGCCGCTACGCCGGCGGGGAGGTGGTGCTGCAGGTGGGGGGAGCGGCGGTGGGGGCCGCCCTGGCGGACGCCTTCGCCCGGCATCCCGCCCTGCGTATCCGTCTGGTGGATGAATCCGGCCGGGTCCATCCCCACCTGGCGGTCTTCCGCAACGAGGAGCAGCTGCGCCGGGAAGATGCCGACAGCGCCGCCCTGGGCCCGGACGACACCCTCACCCTGCTCATCGCGGTGGACGGGGGCTAGCGGGCGCTCACAGCCCGGGGGCCGCCGCCAGGCGCTCGTCGAAGGTGGCCAGCACCCGCTCGCGGAGGGCGGCGAAGAACTCCTCGGTGACGAAGTAGGGCAGGCGGACCGCGGGCAGATCCTCGTGGGCATCGCCGGGGAGGGTGTAGTCGGCCGGGGCGAACCCGCACCGCCGTTCCGAGGCGTAGCCCCGCAGGTAGGTGCGCTCCACCACGGCCCGCAGGTCGGCGGCGGTGACGTCCAGGCCCACCGCGGCGCGCAGCGCCTCCGCCTCCATCTCGGGGCTGAGGTTGGCGAACTTACAGAGGCCCACGATGTCGTCGAGCATGTACAGCGGGCCGCGGTTGGTGATGGCGTCCACCCAGTAGTCCAGGCCGGTCTCCCGCTCCATGACCAGCAGGAAGAAGGTGCGCATCGACATGTGGCCGCCCGCCAGCGCAAAGGCGAAGCCCGGGTTGGTGTGGGGCAGGAAGGCGGCGTACTCCACCCCCTTGGAGTGCATGGCGTAGGCGGCCTCGCCGGTCTGCTCGGCGAGGCGCTTCACTCCCTGCCCGACCAGGGGAAGGCGGCCCTCCGCCACCGCGTTGATGGCCCGGCGGATGGCTTCGTAGTCCCCGAAGGCCAGGCCGCCGGCCAGGGGGGCGTCGGGATGGCGGCGGTTCCACTCCATCACGTAGCCGAGGGTCACCGCCAGGGAGATGGCATCCATCCCGGTCTCATCGACCTGGGCGATGAGGTCGAAGACCAGGTCGGGGTCGAAGACCCCCAGGTTGGGCCCGAGCAGCGCCAGCGGCTCGTGGTCCACCTTGGCCCGGAAACGAAGGGCGGCGACGCCGCCTGGGGCGTCGTAGACGTTCTTGTGGCAGCGGATGCCGCACAGGTAGCAGCCCTCGGCCCGAACCTCGTACGGCCCGGCCTCGACGCTCTCCCGGTAGAGGGCGACGGAGCGGTCGGTGCCGGTGGAGCTGTGGTTGAACTCGGCGAGCGCCCCGGCTTCATGCATCATCTTGTAGGTGCGCCAGGTGCCGCCCCGGTCGTGGGGGAGGTCGCGATAGCGGGCGCTGCCCGCCCCCAGGTTGATCTCCCGGTTCACTTCCTTGAGCCCGGTGGCGGAGGCCCGGGGGCTCGGGGCGTCGGCGGCAATGGCCAGCAGGTTCTTGGAGGCCAGCACCCCGCCGTAACCGCCCCGCCCGCACCAGCGGGGCTTGGGGTCGCCGGTCTCCAGTTGCTGGTCGGTGGTGATGGCCACCCCGGCGTAGGCCACCTCGCGGTAGTGCTCGGCCGCCGGCCCGACGACGGCGAAGTGGGCTCCCGGGAAGCGTTCGTGCAGGCGCCGGACCCGGTCGTTGGCCTCCCGGCCGCTGAGGTCGGAGGCATCGAGGAAGGCGAAGCGGGCGGGGGCATCACCCTCACCCGGGGTGAGGTGCAGGAGGGTGGGGCGGGGAGCGCGGCCGGTGAAGACCACCTCGTCGATGCCGAGGGAGCGCAGGCGGGGGCCGAAACTGCCGCTCCCCGCCGACCACATCAGTCCCGGAGCCCCGGAGAGGGAGGCTTTCAGCGGCGAGTAGCCGCTGAAGTAGGTGCGCAGGCCGGTCATCACCCGGGTGCCGGACAGCACCCCGAGGTTCATCACCAGCGGGGAAGCGGGGTCGTAGGGGTCGGCCACCTCTTCCCGGACGAGGAGCTTGAAGGCCCGGGCGATGCCGCCGAGGGCATCCTCGAGGTCGGCGCAGCGCCGTCGCTCGTGGCGCACCGTGCCGGTGGTGAGGTCCACGGAGTAGCGATCGTAGGTGAGGTCGGTTGGGCGGAGCGTTGCTCCTGCCGGCGTCGGGTCGGCCATTCCTCCTCCGGGTGCCGCGCGGATGGGGCCTGCGCCCTGGGCGGGCAGACTAGCGCCGGCGGCGGGACCGGCCGGCCTCCGGCGCGTTCCCGACCCGGGAGCCATCTGAGTGAACTGCCTCCATCGACAGAGGGCGAGCGCGGTCGGCCCGCGCCCCGAACGGCCAGGTCACGCGCGAGGCTCTCCGACTCCGCTCTCGCCCGGCTGCCCGCCGCCGAGATGGCGGCCTGCGTCGGAGAGGCGGGCCGCGGGGACTGAGACGAAAGCCGGTGGTGGCTCAGCGGCCCGCGGGGAGCGCGGCGGGGGCATCGGCCGGACCCGCCCGGCCGGCATCGGCCGGGCGGCGGTTGGCCGAGACGACCCGGTTCCGGCCGGTTGCCTTGGCGGTCAGCAAGGCTTCGTCGGCTCGGGCGACGAGGTCCATGGCGCCCCGAACCGTCAGTTCGTCCGTCGAGCACGACCCGGCGCTGACGGTGGCGAACACCTCGATGCCGCCGACGTCGACCATGTGCCGCTCCACGGCGGCCCGAATCCGTTCGGCGATGATGGTGGCGTCGCTCGCCCCCGCCCCCGGCAGCACCGCCAGGAACTCCTCGCCCCCGTATCGGACCAGGATGTCCTCCCGGCGCAGGACGCCGCTCGCCGCCTCGGCCATCTGTTTCAGGACCCCGTCCCCGGTGAGGTGGCCGTAGCGGTCGTTGATCCGCTTGAAGTGGTCGAGGTCCACCATCACCACCCCGAGGGGTCGCCCTCGCGACGCGGCGCTCTCGAACTCCTGGTCGAGGCGCAGCAGTCCCGCTCTCCGATTCAGCACGCCGGTGAGCGGGTCCAGGGAGGCGATCCGGCGGATGTGCTGGTGCGACAGAGCATTCGACAGGGCCACCGTGAGGGTCCGGACGAAGAGCGGCCCGAGGGCCTGGGCGCTTCGCGGGATCTCGCTCGAGGCCGCCAGCACCACCGCACCGATGGCGGTCGACTTGAGGACCAGGGGATGGACGATGACGTGCTGGGCTCGCATCTTGGCGACGGCGGCATCGATCACGAGATGCTCGGGCAGGGTCATCGAGTCTGCCTTGAGCGACCTGACGGCGTGGCGGACCAGGTCCGACTCCACCAGCAGGTGCGGCGCGTCGAGACCGTGGCTCGCCAGCACCTCGAGCCTGTCCCCGGTATCCCCGATGACGGCGACCCCGGTGGCGCGGAGGTCGCGACGGAACGAGGCGATGGCCGCCTGGCAGATGGCCTCCACGTCCAGCTCCGCCGACATGGCTTGGGTGAACTCCGACAGGCGTGTCTCGACCTGATGACTCTCGGCGAGCGCCTCCAGCAGCCGGTTGAAGGAGGCCCCGACGACGCCGAACTCGTCCGCCGAGTCCGCGGGAAGGCCGCACCGCTGAGGGTCGCAGCGGGACCAGTCGCCCGTGTAGGTCGCTTCCTTGAGTTCCTGCTCGACCTCTCCCATGCGGCGGGCCATCAGGGTGAGCCTCGGCCGGACCAGCCATCGCGCCAGGGATATGTTCACCGCTCCGACGATCACCCCGGCGGAGACCGTGAAGCAGAAGAAGACCGGCGAGAGCGCCACGGACGAGGGGACTCCCACGGGGAGGACGGCGAAGGGGAAGACCAGGCCGATGAGCACACCGAACGCGATCATCGAGGCGGCGAGGTTGCTGAAGGCGTTCTTGGAGATCCGCATCGGTAGCCCCATCGGTGGCGGCTTCGGCCGGCCCAAGGTGAATCGGCCAGCCGGGCGGCGCCTTGAGCGGCACCTTGCGGGGCGGCGCGGATTCCGGCCGGGCGTCGGCATGCAGGGCGGCTGGGAGGGAGCCGGAGGGGGGATTCGAACCCCCGACCTGCTCATTACGAGTGAGCTGCTCTACCCCTGAGCTACTCCGGCGCGGGGCCGCATGGTACCGGCCGCGGCGGGAGTGGAGGCCGGGGCTTGGTAATCTGGCCCCCCTTCCGGAGAGCCGCGATGGCCGACCCGGCCCGCTTCGAAGACGACGTCCTGCCCCTTCTGCCCCAGTTGTACCCGGCGGCGCTGCGCCTGACGCGCCACCCGGCCGACGCCGAGGACCTGCTGCAGGAGACCCTGCTGCGGGCCTTCCGGGGCTACGGGGGATTCAAGGCGGGCACCAACCTGCGGGCCTGGCTGTACCGCATCCTCACCAACACCTACATCAACCGCTACCGCCGGCAATCCCGTCAGCCCACCGAGGTGGAGTTGGGCGAACTGGAGGACCTCTACCTCTACCGGCGTTTGGGCCAGGAGTCCGGCG
This sequence comes from Actinomycetota bacterium, assembly GCA_016870535.1. GTDB lineage: Bacteria > Actinomycetota > Acidimicrobiia > Spongiisociales > UBA11373 > VGBK01. Next base: position 5,681 of record VGBK01000056.1, read on the forward strand.
CCGCCCGCAGCGCCGAGGAGGAGGCCCTGGAGCGCTTCGTGGACGAGGACATCAAGGCGGCGGTGGAGTCGCTGCCCGAGGTCTTCCGCCTCCCCGTGCTCCTCGCCGACGTGGAGGGCTTCTCCTACAAGGAGATCGCCCGGATCATGGAGGTCCCCATCGGCACCGTGATGTCCCGGCTCCACCGGGGAAGAAAGGCCCTCGAGAAGGCGTTGTGGGAGATCACCGAGCGCCGAGGCACCGTGGGGACGCCGGCATGAGCCACCACCATCACCGTTGCGACAAGGCCCAGGCTCTGGTGTACCGCTACCTCGACGGCGAGATCATCTGGTTCCGCCGCATCCGGGTGCGCCGGCACCTGCGCCACTGCCCTCCCTGCGAGCACGGCTTCCACTTCGAGGAGTGGCTGAAGCGGCGGGTGCACGACGGCTGCTACGAGGAAATCCCCACGCCGGTGTACGAAAGGCTGAGGGCGGTACTCAGGGAACTGCCCGTCGAGGGCGACACCGGGGGGTAAGGTCGCATCGTCCCCCCCTCAAGGAGGCGACGATGTCGGAGATCCTCAAGGGCAACAAGGTGACCGGGAAGCTGCGCGCTCCCCGCTGCCAGGAGGGCGAGCGCCTCTGCGCCCACCGCGGCTGTCCCACCAAGCTGTCGCGCTACAACAGCCGCGAGTTCTGCTACGCCCACGCCCCGACACGGTACCCGCGCCTGCGGGGCCGGGTGGTGCGCGAGGCCTGAGCCCCTCTCGGGGGCCCGGGGGTATCCTCTTGCGATGACCCCGATGTCCCGCGCCCGTTGAGCGCCGTTCACTGGCCGCTGGCCGCCAAGGTCGGGGCCCGGCTCGCCGGGTCCTATCCGCTCGAAGGGACCTACCACTTCGCCCTGCTGGCGCGCCAGGCGCCGGGGGTGATGGCACAGGCCGCCGCCCTGGCCGCCGAGGAGACCGGCCTTCCTTGGACGGGAGAGCCGGAGGTGGCGGTGGTCACCCGGGCCCAGTGGGCGCGAGCCAACGTGGCCGCCTTCGGGCGCCTGCTCGCCCCGGCCGAGGCCAAGGTGGCTTCGCGCTCCGGCTTGGGGAGCCGTCTGGCCGGACGGCTGCTCGGCGCCGAGGTAGGAGCCCTGGTGGGCTTCCTCGCCCGCCGGGTGCTGGGCCAGTACGAACTGGTGCTGCCCTCGGGGAACGGCCGGGGCGACAAGGTGATGCTGGTGGGAGGCAACCTCCTCGCCATGGAGCGCCGCCATCAGTTTCGTCCCGCCGAGTTCCGCCTGTGGGTGGCGCTGCACGAGTGCACCCACCGGCTGCAGTTCACCGCAGTGCCGTGGATGCGTCCCTACTTCCTGAGTCTGGTCGGGCAACTGGTGGAGGCCTCGGCCGCCGACGACGGGCGGATGGCTCGCCTGGCCGGGGAGATGCGGGAGGCCGCCCGGCGGGGACGCCCGCTGCTCGACGAAACCGGTCTGATGGGTCTGCTGGCCACCCCGCAGCAGCGGCAGGTCATCGACCGGGTGCAGGCCTTGATGTCCTTCCTGGAGGGGCACGGCCACGTGGTCATGGACCGCATCGGGGCCAGGCTCCTCGTCACCCAGGAGCGCATGTCCCGGGTGCTGAAGGCCCGCCGCCGCGACGGCCGCCACGCCGCCTTCCTGCGGCTGACCGGCCTGGAGATGAAACTGCAGCAATACGAACGCGGGGAGCGCTTCATCCTGGGGGTGGAGCGGGGCGGCGGTTTCGAGGCCCTCGACCGTGCCTGGGAGGGGCCCGAGAGCCTGCCCACCCTGGAGGAGATCCGGGAGCCGGAGCGATGGCTGGCGCGGGTGGGGTGAGCCCGGAGGGCGCCGCCGTACTGGCCGCGGCGCGCTTCCCCGATCTGGCCGTGGTGGTGGCCCTCGGCGGCGGGGCCGACAGCGCCGTCTGCGCCTGGGCGGCGGTAGCGGCCGGGCGGGCCGTCCGCGCCGCCACGGTCGACCACGGCCTTCCCGCCTCCCCGGCGCTCATCGCCGCGGCGCGGGAGGCGGCGGCTCGCCTGGGCCTGGACCATCGCCTCCTCCCCGCCCCGGCGCGGGGGGAATCGGAGGCCTCCCTGCGCGCCGCCCGCTACTCCGCCCTGGAGGCCGACGCCGGGCCGGAGGAGGCCATCGCCACCGGGCACACCCGCGACGACCAGGCGGAGACCGTGCTGGCCAACCTCCTGCGTGGAGCCGGGGCGGCCGGTCTGGCGGGGATCCCCGCCCGCCGGGGGCGGTGGTGCCGTCCGCTGCTGGCGCTGAGTCGGGAGGAGGTGCGGGCTGCGGCCGATTCGCTCGGCCTGCCCTACGCCGACGACCCCGGCAACCTCGACCCGGCGCGGCGACGGAACCTGCTGCGCCACCAGGTGCTCCCGCTGCTCGAGGAGCGCGCCGGCCCCGGGGTGGGCGCGGCGCTGGCCCGGGCCGCCTCTCTGCTCGCCGCCGACGACGCCGAACTCGAACGACGGGCCGCCGCGGTGCCGCTGCGGCGCTCGGGGGGCGTAGTGCGGCTCCCGGCGGCCGCTCTGGCGACGCTGCCGCCCCCGGTGGCGGGCCGGGCGGCGCGCCGGGGCTTGCGGATGATCCTGGACCCCTATCCGGGGCACGCCCCGGATGTGGAGGCGGTGCTGGCGGTGGCGGCAGGGAAGCAGGGGACGGCCGGGTCGCTGCAGGGCGGGTTCCTGGTGGTCCGCGAGGGGCCGTGGGTACTGCTGGCAGTTGCGGGCCCGCCTCCTTCGGTGCCCGAGACGGCACTCCCGGTGCCGGGAGAGGCGGCATACGGTGCCTGGGTGCTGCGGGCCGACGGGCCGCTGCCGATGCCCCGCCTGCGCCCGGTGGGGCGACGGCAGGCTCTCGTCGACGCCGGGGTGGCGGGCGGCGAACCGACGGTGCGCGGGGCTTTGCCCGGCGACCGGGTGGAGGTGAGGGGCGGCGGCAAGCCGGTGGCCGAGGCCTTGCGGGAGGCGGGTGTGCCCGCGACGGCCAGGCAAGGTTGGCCGGTGGTGTGCGCTGGTGGCAGAATCGCCTGGGTGGCGGGGGTCCGGGTCGCCTCCTGGGCGGCGCCCCGGGGAGGCCTCGTGGTGCGACTGGTGTTGCGGGAGGCGCAGTGAGGGTCGGCCGGGTGCTGGTGTCGGCGGAGGAGATCGAGGCGCGCCTGGCCGAGATGGGGGCCGAGATCACCGCCGATTACGCCGGCAAGGACCTGCTGCTGGTGGCGGTGCTGAAGGGCGCTTTCATGGTGATGGCCGACCTCTCCCGCCACATCGCCCTGCCGGTGGACCTCGACTTCATGGCGGTCTCCTCCTACGGCGAGGCCACCAAGACCTCGGGGGTGGTGCGCATCCTCAAAGACCTCGACCGGGAGATCGCCGGGCGGCACGTGCTCATCGTGGAGGACATCGTGGACTCGGGCCTCACCTTGCAGTACCTGCGCCGCAACCTCGAGGTGCGCCGTCCGGCCTCGCTGGAGATCGCCACCCTCCTGCTGAAGAGGGGACTGCAGGTGGCGCCGACCACGGTGCGCTACGTGGGCTTCGAGATCCCCCCGGACTTCGTCATCGGCTACGGCCTCGACTACCTGGGCCGGTACCGCAACCTTCCCTGCGTGGCGGTCATGGAGGAGGGAGAGGAGGAGGGGTGGGAGGGGACCGCCGCCTCCGGGCCTTGAGGTTCAGCAGGGGGGCGCGGGGTCCGATGAGGGGGTGTTGCCGGGTCCGGTGGAGTACCGGCGCGACGCGAATACCATGACCGGTTGGGCGCCCCAGTAGAGGAGCGAGTTGAACCGCACCTTCCGCACCGTGCTGATCTATAGCGTCGTCGTCATCGTGGCGGTGATGGCGGTCAACGCCTTCGTCAGCAGTGCCACCTCCCCCGACGTGCTCACCCTCGACGACTTCGAGGGCCGCCTGGCCGCCGGCCGGGTGGAGAAGGTGGTCGTCAAGCAGAAGTCGAACCTGCTGCAGGGGAACCTCACCGACGATTCCGGCCAGACGCGGCGCTTCCAAACCTCCTACCCCGAGGGGTACGAGGAGGCCCTCACCTCGAAGCTGCTTGCCTCCCGAGTCGAGGTGGAGGTCGACGCGGAGAACCCCGGCGTCCTGCAGTGGTTCCTGGGCACCATCCTGCCCTACGTGCTCATCTTCGGCGTCTTCATCTTCATCCTCATGCGCATGCAGGGGGGCGGTAATCGGGTGATGGCCTTCGGTCGCTCCAAGGCCAAGCAGGTGACCCGCGACCAGCCCAAGGTGTCCTTCAAAGACGTCGCCGGCCTCGACGAGGCGGTGGAGGAACTGCAGGAGATCAAGGAGTTCCTCGGCCGCCCGCAGAAGTTCCGGGCTATGGGCGCCAAGATCCCCAAGGGGGTGCTGCTCTACGGCCCCCCCGGCACCGGTAAGACCCTGCTGGCCCGGGCGGTGGCCGGCGAGGCCGGGGTCCCCTTCTTCTCGATCTCAGGCTCCGACTTCGTCGAGATGTTCGTGGGTGTCGGCGCCAGCCGGGTGCGCGACCTCTTCGAGCAGGCGAAGGCCCAGGCCCCGGCCATCGTGTTCATCGACGAGATCGACGCCGTGGGCCGCCATCGCGGGGCCGGCCTGGGCGGCGGTCACGACGAGCGGGAGCAGACCCTGAACCAGTTGCTGGTCGAGATGGACGGGTTCGACCCCAAGACCGGGGTGATCCTCATCGCCGCCACCAACCGCCCCGACATCCTCGACCCGGCGCTGCTGCGTCCGGGCCGTTTCGACCGCCAGGTCTTCGTGAGCATGCCCGACATCAAGGGGCGCCTTGCCATCTTGCAGGTGCACGCCAAGGGCAAGCCGGTGGCGGAGGGAGTGGACCTGGAGGTCCTGGCCCGCTCCACCCCGGGTTTCACCGGGGCCGACCTGGCCAACACCATCAACGAGGCGGCCATCCTGGCCGCCCGCCGGGGCAAGGACGTGATCGAGCAGGACGAGTTGGACGAAGCGGTGGACCGGGTCATCGCCGGCCCGGAGCGGCGCAGCCGGGTGATGAGCGAAGAGGACAAGCGGCTCACCGCCTACCACGAGGGGGGCCACGCCCTGGTGGGCCACGCCCTGCCCCAGGCCGACCCGGTGCACAAGGTGACCATCATCCCGCGCGGCCGGGCGGGCGGCTACACCCGCTCGCTGCCCCTCACCGACAAGAACTACCAGAAGCGCAGCGAACTGGTTGACGGACTGGCGGTGGCTCTCGGCGGGCGAACGGCGGAGGAGATCGTCTACGGCGACCCCTCTACGGGAGCCCACAGCGACATCCAGTTCGCCACCAATTTGGCACGCCGCATGGTCATGGAGTACGGGATGAGCGACCGCCTCGGGCCCATGAAGTACGGCCAGCCCGAGGGTGAGGTCTTCCTGGGACGCGACTACGTCCGCCACCAGGACTACTCCGACGAGGTGGCCTCGATCATCGACGAAGAGGTGCGCAAGTTGATCACCCGGGCCCACGACGAGGCCCGGGTCATCCTCACCACGCACCGCGACGCCCTGGAGCGCATCTGCCTGGCCCTCATGGAGCGCGAGACCCTCGACGCCGACGAGATCAAGGAAGTCCTCCACGACGTACCCAAGTGGGAGCACGCCGCCAACGGGTCGATGCGCATCCAGGCCCCCAACGGGGCGCCGCCGCCGGAAGCCCTCGCCCACCCGGCCGCCGCCGAGGGCCCGGCCGCTTCCTGAGGTGCTCCCCCCCGCCGTCCCCGTCCGGCGGCCGGCCACCTGGAGGGTGCGGGGCCGGGTGCTCGACACTGCTTCGCGCCCTCTGATCATGGGGGCCCTCAACGTCACCCCGGATTCCTTCAGCGACGGCGGCCGGTACGCCGAGGCCGGGGCGGCGGTGCGGCGCGGCCTGGAGATGGTGGCCGAGGGGGCGGACCTGGTCGACGTCGGGGGGGAGTCCACTCGCCCCGGGGCCGACCCGGTGGAGGCCGCCGAGGAGTCACGCCGGGTGCTGCCGGTGGTCCGGGCCCTGGCCGCGGCCGGGGCGGTGGTCTCCATCGATACCGCCAAGGCCGAGGTGGCCGCCGCCGCACTGGAGGCGGGGGCGGCGGTGGTGAACGACATCACCGCTCTGAGCGACCCGGAGATGGCCGGGGTGGTGGCTCGAGCGGGGGCCGGGGTGGTGCTCATGCACATGCAGGGAACGCCGCGCACCATGCAGGACGACCCGCGCTACGACGATGTGCTCGCCGAGGTGGCCGCCTTCCTGCGACGGCGGGCGGCGGCGGCCGAGAGCGCGGGCATCGACCCTGGGGCAGTCTGCCACGACCCCGGGATCG
>VGBK01000057.1 GCA_016870535.1 Actinomycetota bacterium
CCTCGACCGCCTCCTCCACCACAGCGTCGTCGTAGTCACCGACGGCGAATCGTTCAGGATGCGCCAGGCGAGAGCGAAAGGGGGTGGTGGCCCCAAACCGAAGCCCTGATCAACCCCGAGGGGTGGGTGAATCGCCCTGGGAATGGTGGAGACTCCTGGCCTTGGAAACGAGGATGGGGTCATGGGAACAGAGTTGACACCGGGGAAGCCGACGACGCGTCGCTATTCGGATGGGGAGAAGGCGCAGGCGGTGCGGCTGGTCCGTCAGTTGCGGGCGGAGACGGGTGAGCGGCATGGGGCGGTGAAGCGGGTCGCTGATCAGCTGGGCTACGGGGTGGAGTCGGTGCGTTCCTGGGTGAACCAGGCCGACGTGGATGAGGGCCGGCAGCCGGGAACCTCGAGCCGGGATCAGGCGCGGATCCGGGAGTTGGAGCAGGAGGTGCGGGAGCTGCGTCGGGCGAATGAGATCCTCAAGCGTGCGGCGTCTTTCTTCGGGGCGGAGCTCGACCGCCAGCAGAAGAGGTAGTGGCCTTCGTGGACGCCAACCGTGACCAGTTCGGGGTCGAGCCCATCTGCACCACGTTGCAGGTGGCCCCTTCCACCTACTACGCCGCCAAGAGCCGGGCACCGTCGCCCCGGGCGCTGCGGGACGCGGTGATGGGCCCGATCCTGATGGCGCTGTGGGAGGCGAACCGGAAGCTGTATGGGGCCCGCAAGCTGTGGAAGGCGGCCCGCCGTGCCGGTTATGAGATCGGCAGAGACCAGGTGGCTCGGCTGATGAAAGCCCTGGACATCCAAGGGGTGCGGCGGGGACGCCGGGTGCGTACCACCCGGCCGGACCCGGATGCCCCCCGGCATCCCGACCTGGTCGACCGCCAGTTCACCGCCACCGAACCGAACCGGCTGTGGGTGGCCGACCTCACCCAGGTGGCCACCTGGGCGGGGGTGGCGTATGTGTGCTTCATCACCGACGCGTTCAGTCGGATGATCGTCGGCTGGCGGGTCGCCTCCCACATGCGGGCCCAGATGGTGCTCGACGCCCTGGAGATGGCCCGCTGGCACCGGGGCACCCGCCTCGAAGGACTCATCAGCCACACCGACGCCGGCGGGCAATTCACCTCTATCCGCTACGGGGAACACCTCGCCGAACTAGGAGCGGTGCCCTCCATCGGCTCGGTCGGCGACCCCTGGGACAACGCCCTCGCCGAGACCGTCAACGGCCTCTACAAGACCGAGCTGATCCGCGGACCCGACCAGGGCCCCTGGCGGGACATCGAACAAGTCGAGCTGGCCACCCTCGGCTGGGTGCACTGGTGGAACACCACACGCCTCCACAGCTACCTCCGCTACCTGCCCCCCGCCGAATACGAAACCAACCACTACGCTGCCCTAGCACCCGCCGGGGCGATGGAAAACCAATGAAACGAGCCTCCATCAAACCCAGGGCGGTTCACCCCTGGGCGAGCAGCCGCCGAGTGCCGATCCGCACGGCAGGGCGCACAAGGCCCGGAACCCAACTCTTGGAGCCCGTCTCGGTGAACTGCGCAAGGTAGTCCTCGTGGGCGTCCCAGACTACGCGATGCCCGGAACGGGCCAACTTAAGAGCGACGGGCAGCAGCTCCGGGTCGTGGAAGTGCCAGAGGTCAGCAACGACCGCCCTGGCCAAGGCAAGCGCCTTGCGCGGACCCGAGATGAATCTCCTCGCCCGGCGATGGGGCACGGGCCCGAGGGGGATGAGAGTCACACCGGCATCGCCGGGAATTGTCCCTGCTGCGGCGAGATACACGTCGTACCTCCCCGTCGTGGCAAGACTCCGGCACTCCCGCTCGAAGATGCGGGGATCATCCGCCCAGTGCGCCGTTGTCACATGAAGAACCCGAGGACGCAGGTTCCGACCGGAGGCGCCAACAGCCATGAAACCTCCCTCTGACACAGCGGACCCATCAGGATGGTAAACGGTTCCGCGCGGGTGAGATGCGTTGATCGGCGCACCCGCTATTGCCGACATCATCTCTGGCATGGGTGTTGGTCAGGGTGGCCAGAACCCCGTCCAACCAACAAGGCTCATCGCCGCCCGGCGGCATCACCCGCCATGCACCACGCCCCCAAAGCCACCTCCAAGCGGGTTCTGCTCCGGCACGTCCCCAGGAGGGTGGGGAGAATCAGTGAGCAGAACTGGAGAGCGCCGGGTGAGCGTGGTCGAGAGCCAATACCACCCGGAGCTGATGGCTATCAGGTCGGTGCCCCTGGCAAGATGCCGCACCCTGTCTCCGCTACTGGCAGCTGTGTCGCGAACGACGGGCGACACTCGAATGGTGTTGCTCACCTGCTCGGCGACGACTGTCACGCGTCCCCTTCCACCAGCGGTGGCGTTCCCACGGTAGCTCTGACCTCTCTAGGCGGAATCCGTGGTGGGAACTGCATGCAGCGTGCCTGGGCCGTCGAGTTCGGTCGAGCCGCTTGCGCCGTATCCAGTCACTCCTCGGGGGCAGCAGGTCCGGTGTAGCTGACGATCTCGGCCGTGCCGCCTGGGGCGACGTGGGTGCGTCTCAGGGCATACACGACCGTCCGGCCGAGAACCCGCAAGTCCAGGGCCATCGAATGGTGGTCTATGTACCAGACGTCGAGCGTGAATCGCTCTTCCCAACTTAAGGCGTTGCGACCGCTCACCTGGGCCAGGCCGGTGATGCCGGGACGGCACTCGTGACGACGGGCGAAGTGCGGTGGGTAGAGGGCGAGGTACGTCGGGCTGAGTGGGCGCGGTCCCACGAGGCTCATGTCCCCCCGCAGCACGTTGTACAGCTCGGGCAACTCGTCGAGGCTGGTTGAGCGAAGGAACCGACCGAGCCGTGTCAGGCGCTCGGCATCTTGAAGCAGCGCGCCGGAGTCGTCCTTTGCATCGGTCATGGTGCGGACCTTGTACAGGGTGAAGAGTCCTGCGCCCCGGCCAGGTCGCAACTGGCTGAACAGGATGGGGCGTCCCAGCCGCAGCCTCACGAGCAGCGCCAGCACCAGCAGAACGGGAGAAGCGAGTCCGAGCATGACCGCCGACCCGATTATGTCGAAGCCCCTCTTGAGGGGGCCGTTCACGGTGTGGCGGCGCTTCATGAAGCGTCCCTCTGCTGAGCCGGGGGCGATGGCTGGCTTCCGGGCGAGCGGTAGATGGGAAAGAACCCTGCTTTCCCTTCCGCCGAAGGCTCCCGCAGCAGGCGCCACCTCTCGGTCACTGTCGCATAGCGCGAGCGGTCAACCACGACGCGTAGAGAACTGAAGTCGCTGCGGAGATCGGAGAACCCGGCCTTGAAGCGGAACAAGGAGTCCTCCTGCCCACCGAGTCCACCCCCGAGGTGGAAGGCTCGGGAGCCCTGCCGGCATGCCCAGTCGATCATGGTCGACAGAACGAGCTTGGTGGGAGCCAGTTGGCGAAACTCGTCGGCCGTGCCGGAGAACAGATACTGCACCAGTCCGCCGCACTCGGAGAACAGGCCTGCGGCAGCCGGCCGGCCCCCCGGGGCGAGCGCCACACAAAGGTGCAGGCGGTCGCCGAGAGCGGCACGCAGACCCCGGAAGTAGTCCAGGGAGAAGAGATACTGGTCGCTCGCCGCAAGGCGCTGCATTGTCTCGAGGTAGATGTCGACGAAGGCGAGGTACAGCGACCAATCGTCGATGGCGGCGCTGAAACCGGAGCGATGAAGAGCCCGGATCTCGTAGCGGTGGCTCTTGCGCGTTTGCGCGGTCAGCGCGTTGATGCCCGGCCGGAGATCGATGTACACCGTCCGGCCATGTTCGACCAGCGTGCCGTGGTTGCTCAGGTCTCCAGGCGGAATCCCCAGCAGGGGGTGCAGTCGGATGAACAGGCTGATGATCCCGCGCGCCGCACAGGCCGCGATCGCCGCGTCCATGAACCGGGCCACCACCGAGGAAGAGATCGGGGCAGTGGCGACGGGGCCGGGATAGCCGTAGGGCGAGACGGCATCAATCCAGGAGTCCGGAGCGTCGAGCTCTGCCGGCAGAGGGCGCAGGATGAGGGGAAGAAGAGCGGCCCAGTCATCCTCGGTGGCCAGGATGGCGGCGGGGGTTCCACCCTCCTGCGAAGCGGCCAAGGCCGTGTAGGCGGGCAGGTGATAGACGTCGTGTGGGAGAGCCTCAAGGGCGGCGTCCCACCGGGGATCTGCGGGTTCGATGAAGGACGCTTCCATCAAGCACCCTCGGTACTGCCGCTTATGCGCTCGAGGGTGGTGAGAACCAGCGCAGCCAGCGCCTGCATGTCCCTGGGTCCGTATCGCATGTCGCAGGCCAAAGCCAGCATCCGCTCGCTCAGGTCGACGTGACGCGGCAGCGACGGACCGAGGACGGGTGCGTCGAGGGGCCAAAGGACGGCGGGGTAGACGTCCTGAGAGATGAGCGCCTGGCGCAGCAAGTCGCGCACCCGCCGTGACTCCAAGACCAGGACCGCCCCGAGGGGGCAGGCGCCGGGTGCGACGGGAGTGAGGATCTGCGCTGCCGAAGAGGAAGTGCCGAACGCCTCGCAGAAGGCGGCGAAGCTCGCTCCTCTCTGCTCTCTCCATCTCTGGAGCGGGAAACTGCTCAACAGCAATGCCGAAAGGGGTGAGATGCTCGACGGAGATCCGCTGCCAATGCGACCCTCCGTCGAAACCATCCAGTCGCGGTACAGCAACTTCGATGGGACGGCGCCAGCAAGGTACTGGGCCTTGAGCGACATGGCGGCGAAGCGCTGCAGAGCGATGGCCTGGTGCTGGGGATCGAGTTCAGGTGATTGCGGTCCGGGGTGTCCTTGGGGCGACCAGAGCACCCCGCCGTCGGGCAGGGGCAGCGTCTTGCGAAGCGAGGCAACGCACCAGTCGGCTCCGCTGGTGTGCGCCCACGGCGACAGGGGATCGTGGGTGTGGTCCTCGATCACCTCGAACTGCCGCCTTTGCAGCATGGGGAGGACGGGCGGGCATTCGAGGCCGAAGAAGTTGACGATCAGCAGCACGTCGCCCGGGCCCCAAGAGGCAAGGGTATCGATAGGCGATCGAGACCCCTCACCTGGGCCGATTGGGTACGTCTCCACCTGGAGGCCGTTCCCGAGGAGCGCCGCAGTGACCTGCTGGCAGAAGTAGTCCGGTACCAGAAGCCTCTTCCAGCCTCGTTGCTCGACCCCGAAGCGCAACAGGTGGCGCATAGCGTCTCTGCCGGACCCGTAGAACTTGGCGGACTCCGACCTCCAGGGAGTCGCCTCGGGCCCGCCTGGCCGGTAGGGGAAGACGTGGAAGTCGGAACCGTGTTCGAACGGGCCTGCCAGCTCGTCGGGCTGAGCGCGGCTCGGGTCCCCGCGCAGGTCACCCTCTGCGCTCATCAGCCGACCCGCCTCTGTCGTTGCCCGTGACGTCCGATGCCGCTCACGGTCCTGAGTCTATGGCGCAGCGGCTGCCGCGCAGGACGGGACTCCCACCCGGGTCGGTGGAAGCCCCGCCGTCAAGGCACAGCGCTCGTGTTCCTCTGCCAGTCGTCGCGGCCAATGCTCATGAGAAGCACGTCGTGCTCGGTGCCATCCAGGTACCGGCGACGTTCACCTGTGGTGCCCTCGACGACGAAGCCGAGTGCTAGATGAAGATGGATCGAGCGCTTGTTCCAAGCCGGCCAGCGACCGAATAGACGATCCCAACCTTCGACTGTGAAGGCGTGACATAGGATCTGCCTAACAACCTGCTTGCCCAGGCCCCGGCCCCACAGGGAGGTCTCCCCAATCACCAATCCGTGGTATTCGCCTTCGTTACTGCCGCGGTGCCGGCCGAGCTTCACGAAGCCAATCGGTTGGTCTGCGAGAGTGATCGTCAGAAGAAGGATGTCGGGGTCAGCTTGGTGGGCAGCGAACCAAAGCTGGGTTCCCTCAAGAGTCACGGGTTCCAGCATGGCGATGCTCTCGTTGACCTTCGGGTCATTCGCCCAGCTGACCTTCGCCGGTAGGTCTGCCTCGCACATCGGTCGAAGGGAAACGGTGGTCTCGGGCACGCGGGGTACGCTAGGGGGAGGGTGCTGTGCGGGCAACTTCATAGAGTGAAGCGAGCCTCTAGGGGTTGCCGGACGAGCGTGGCTAGGGTTGGGCCACTGCAGCGATGACTCCCCGCATCTACCTCTCCCCTCCCGACGTGGGCACCGCCGAGCGGGCCCTGGTGGCCGACGCCTTCGACAGCAACTGGGTGGCGCCGCTCGGCCCTCACGTTGACGCCTTCGAGCGGGAGTTGGCGGAGCGCTGCGGAACCACTGCCTGCGCGGCCCTCTCGTCGGGCACGGCGGCGGTGCACCTGGCGCTGCTGCTGGCGGGCGTGGGGCGTGGCGATGAAGTGTGGTGCTCGACGTTCACCTTCTCCGCCAGCGTCAACCCGGTCTGTTACCTGAGCGGCACCCCCGTGCTGGTGGACTCCGATGTGACCACCTGGAACATGGACCCCGACCTGCTCGAGCAGGAGTTGGAAGCCGCGGCGCGGCGAGGCCGACTACCCAAGGCGGTGGTAGCCGTGGACCTCTACGGCCAGTGTGCCGACCTGCAGCGCATTCAGGCCGCGTGCGACCGCCACGGGGTGACACTCATCGAAGACGCCGCCGAGGCCTTGGGGGCCACCGCCTATGGGCGGCCCGCCGGCAGCTTCGGCCGCTTCGGCATCCTGTCCTTCAACGGCAACAAGATCATCACCTCGGGTGGCGGGGGGGCCCTGCTCTCCAACGACACCGACGCCATCGCCCGGGCCCGCTTCTTCGCCACCCAGGCCCGCGACCCGGCGCCCCACTACCAGCACTCGGAGATCGGATACAACTACCGGCTGTCGAACGTCCTCGCCGCCATCGGTCGGGGCCAACTGAGCACCCTGGAGCAGCGGGTGGCCAAGCGCCGGGCCAACTTCGACCGCTATGTAGCCGGACTGGGTGATCTGCCCGGTATCGCCTTCATGCCGGAGGCCACCTACGGTACCTCGACCAGATGGCTGACCACGCTCACCATCGACCCCGACGCCTTCGGGGCCACCCGGGAAGACGTGCGACTGGCCCTGGAGGCGCAGGACATCGAATCCCGCCCGCTGTGGAAGCCGATGCACCTGCAACCGGTGTTCGCCGGGTGCCGGGTGGTGGGCGGCCAGGTCTCGGAGCACCTGTTCGACTGGGGCCTTTGCCTGCCCAGCGGGTCGTCGCTGACCGCCGCAGAGCAAGACCGGGTCGTCGAGGTGGTGCGCGGGGTGTGCCGCGTCTAGAAGCGTGCCTATGGCGGCACCTGGCTACCATGCCCTCCACCGCAGGGGATACCTCTGAGGCCCGGGGCGCTGCGTCGTCGGCCGGTGTCTTCGAAGTGCGGCCCTGCTGCCTGAGGGGTAACGGAACCATGCACATGAAGTCACGGGGAATCTGCGCCGAGGCTCGGAGCATGGGCCCGCTGCCGTCGTCCATCCCCACACTGCCGTGACCGCGAAGCCGCCCAAGGGCAATGGGCCGTTCGACGAACCCGAAGGGTTGGGCCCATTGGAGGGCTCCGCCCCGGGGCGGCGGGGCGACGCAGAGTCGGAAGCCGGTCCGCCTGCCGCCTCCGCACCCGCCGAGCCTCCGGAAGGCGATGGTTCGGCGACTACTCCTGCCTCCCCGCCGGTAGAGGGTATGGGAGGGCCCGATGAGATCTCCTCGGGTCCCCCGGTCACCCCCGCAGGCCACGCCGAGGTGTGGAGGCCGGAACCGGGCCGGGCCCCGATCCACTCCCGCCCGGCGGTCTACTGGGCCGACAAGCCGTCGACCGACGTCAGCGGGATCTTGTCCGAAGGCATCGTGAACCACCGCCCTCGTCGCTTCGTCCTCACCCCCCTGCGGTTGCTCGGGATCCTGGCCGGCTTGGTCGCGCTGGGCGTGGGCATCATGGCCCTGGCCGGCTTCTTCGGCGACCCTCCCGAGACCGTCCCGCCGACCACGCTGGCCACCACGACCACCACGGAGGCGCCTACCACTACGGAGGCACCCACCACCACGGCCCCGCCTCCGACTACCACTACGACCGCCGCTCCCACCACCACCACGACGGAGGCGCCCACCACCACTGCCCCTCCCTTCATCGAACCGGTGGGTGAGGCTCTGGCGCTCGACGCGCTTCGCTTCACTGTGCGGGGCATTGGCCCTCTGGAGTACGGCGACCCGGCAGACGAAGCGCTTGGGGTGCTGGCGGCCAGCCTGGGTCAGCCCGACACCGACAGCGGCAGGTTCACCTCGGCGGGCGAGCTCGCCACCTGCCCGGGCTACTCGGTGCGGGTGGTGGAGTGGGGCCCGCTGCAGGTGGTCACCCGCTGGCAAGGAGCGGCCGGCGAGGTGTTCTACGGCTTCCGGCTCGACGGGCGCCGGGCGGACCTCAACCACCCCGCCGCCGGCCTGCAGACGGCAAGCGGTCTGGGCCTCGGCGCCACGGTGGCGAACCTGGCGGCCACCTACACCGGGGCGTTCCGGGTCGAGTTCCCCGCCACGGTTGAAGACGGGGACACCTTCGAACTGCGCGACGGTGGAGCGGTTGTGCTGTGGGGCCCGGTGACCTCGGCGGAGCCCGACGGCACCGTCCTGGGCATCTTCTCGCCCATGGGGTGCGACGCGTAGGCAGAGCAGGCTGAGGGGGCCTCCTGGCGGTGGCGGGAGGCGCCACGGCCCGAACTCACCGGCGCACCGACACCCCCGGCTTGCCTCCCGTATTGTGGGGACCAGGCACGTCGTCGGGAGGTACGAGATGCGTGGCGTCGAGAGTAAGAGGAACTTCTGGCGGGGGGCAGGCGCCGGGTTGGCCGTCGGGACTCTGCTGCTGCTGGCCCTGCCCACCGGGGCACAGACCTCCGTCGAGCCACGGCTCAGCGACCCGGTCTTCCGCGGGCAAGTGAACACCTCCAACGCCATCACCACGCTCCGCGGGGCCGTGGCCGACGGGCCCAATCTGCTGCTGAGCAACCAGGCCCCCAATCAGCCGGCGCTTCGGCTGAACGTAACCAGCGGGCCGCCGCTGCGGGTGAACTCCGCGGTGATGGTGCCCAACCTGAATGCCGACCGCCTCGACGGCAGACACGCCGGGGCCTTCGCCCTGGCCGGGCACGCGCACGACGCGGCGTATCTGGCGGTGGGTGGCAAGGCGGCGGACGCCGATCGGTTGGACGGGCTGGACTCCGCGGCCTTCTCCCCGACCGGCCACGACCACGATGCGGCGTATCTGGCGGTGGGTGGCAAGGCGGCGGACGCCGATCGGTTGGACGGGCGCAACTGGACGGCGTTCGCTCTGACGGGGCACAACCACGACGCCGCCTACTCGGTGCTGGGCCACGGCCACGACGGCACCTACTCGCCGCTGGGTCACGATCACGATGCGGCGTATCTAGCGATCGACGGCCAGGCGGCGGACGCGGACCTGCTGGATGGGATGGACTCCACTGCGTTCGCCGGGGCCGGCCACGACCATGGTGCGGCGTACTTGGCGGTGGATGGGAAGGCGGCGGACGCGGACCTGCTGGATGGGATGGATTCCACCGCCTTTGCTGGGGCCGGCCACGACCATGGTGCGGCGTACTTGGCGGTGGATGGCCAGGCGGCGGACGCGGACCTGTTGGATGGGATGGATTCCACCGCGTTCGCTGGGGCCGGCCACGACCATGACGCGGCCTACTCGGTGCTGGGCCATGGCCACGACGGGACCTATTCGCTGCTGGGCCACGACCACGACGGGACGTACCTGGGGGTGGTGGGGGCGGCCACGGCGGGCAACTTCCCCACTCTGACGGCGGATGGCGGGTTGGCGGACTCGGTGTGGGGACCGGCCTCGTTCGCCCCGGCCGCTCACGACCACGACGCGGTGTATCTGGGCATCGACGACCGGGCGGCCGACGCCGACCTGCTCGACGGGTTCAACTCGTCGGTCTTCGCTTTCGGCGTGGGAGGCGTGGCGATCAACGCCGACCGCCTCGACGGACTCGACTCGTCGGACTTCTCGCGGACCAGCCACCACCACGATGCGGCGTATCTGGCGGTGGATGGGAAGGCGGCGGACTCGGATCTGTTGGATGGGTTGGACTCCACCGCCTTCGCCGGGTCGGGCCATGACCATGACGCCACGTACTCGATCTTGGGCCACGATCACGACGGCACCTACTCGGTACTGGGTCACGGCCACGACGGCACCTATTCGCTGCTGGGCCACGACCATGACGCCTCTTATTCGGTGCTGGGCCATGATCACGATGCGGCGTATCTGGCGGTGGATGGAAAGGCGGCGGACTCGGACTTGTTGGATGGGTTGGACTCCACCGCCTTCGCCGGGTCGGGCCACGACCATGACGCCTCCTATTCGGTGCTGGGCCATGATCACGATGCGGCGTATCTGGCGGTGGATGGAAAGGCAGCGGATGCGGACGTGTTGGATGGGTTGGATTCCACCGCCTTCGCCGGGTCGGGCCACGACCACGGCGCTACCTATTCGGTGCTGGGCCATGATCACGACGCGGCGTATCTGGCCGTCGATGGCAAGGCAGCGGATGCGGACGTGTTGGATGGGTTGGATTCCACCGCGTTCGCCGGATCGGGCCACGACCACGGCGCTACCTATTCGGTGTTGGGTCACGATCACGACGCGGCGTATCTGGCGGTGGATGGGAAGGCGGCGGATGCGGACGCGTTGGATGGGTTGGATTCCACCGCCTTCGCCGGGTCGGGCCACGACCATGGCGCTACCTACCTGGCTGCAGACGGAAAGGCAGCCGACGCCGATCTGCTGGACGGGCTCAACTCGACCGCCTTTCTGGGCGCCAACGCCCAGGCCGTCGACTCGGCGAAGGTTGCCGGCCTGGCTCCCGGCGAACTGCTGCGGCTTGCTTTCGGCACGGTGGCGGATGCTCCCGATGCCGATGGGGAAGCCGTGACCGCCACCATCACCGCTCCGGGAACGGGCTTCCTGCTCATCTCCGGGTCGCTGCAGGCGACGGGCCCGGCCGACGACTACGGCTGCCAACTCACCATCGACACGGTGGCGGTGCCCTCGAGCCAACGCCTCACCAACCACCAGAGCCTGAGCATCTGCTCCACCGACGGCGTGGCCCTGGTGGCGGCGGGCACCTACGCGGTGGCTCTGACGACCTTCGATCGCACCGACGCCGAATTCACCAGCGCCACGGTGTGGGCCATCTTCATCCCGTTCGGAGGAGACGGGAACCGGCCCACGCTCTGAGACGGCTGCGATCGGCTGAGCCTGAGGGGCGGGCGGGGGGCCGGCGGCTGCGGCGGCACGAGTGGCGCGACGTGCGGTGGCGCGCCGCGCTCAGGTGATGGTGAATGACGATCCGCCGGTGCGGCCGCTGATCGAGTCGGTGACGGTCACCGAGTAGACACCGCTGGGATCACTCGCGTCCGAGCCCACCCACCAGGCGGCAGTCCCGGCTGCATCGGCGGTTTCGGTCCGGCTGTAGGAATCGCCGCCGGGGCCCCTAATGGAGAGGCGAGCGCTGCCTAATGGGGTCAGGCCGGTGGCAGTCACTCTGAAAGTAGTCCCCGGCGACCCGGACGATGGGCTTACCGAGACGCCCACCGGGATCGGTGTGGTAGTGGTGGTAGTGGGGGCAGTGGTGGTAGTGGTCGTGGCAGTGGTGGTGGTGGTCGTGGTGGTGGTGGGGGGCTGGGTGGTTG
>VGBK01000058.1 GCA_016870535.1 Actinomycetota bacterium
AGCCGAATCCAGAGGCGGCGGTCAGTCCCTCGAGCAGGGGGCGGGAGAACTCGGGGGCGTGGCGGGAGTACGGGTGGGAGCGCACGTCGATGATGGTGGCCACGCCGTGGTGGGCGAGCACCCCCGCCACCAGCGAGAAGGCCGCCGAGCCGTGGCCGATGGTGTGCACCGTCGTGGGCATCGCCCCTCCGGTAGATTGCGGTCCCCATTCTGTCGGGAGGACGGCGTGGCGCATCACATTCTCGAGGGCGGTTTCCAGGAATGGGAGTCACCCCTCTACCAGGAGGCCCTGAAGCAATTCGACCACGTGGCCGAGCTCATGGGTCTCGACCACAACGTGGCCGACCGCTTGCGGGTGCCGCAGCGGGCCCTGGTGGTCACCTTTCCCTTCCGCCACGACGACTACTCCGAGGTGGAGAGCGTCTTCGGCTATCGGGTGCAGCACGTGCTCACCATGGGCCCGACCAAGGGCGGCATCCGCTACGCCCTGGATGTGAACCTGGGCGAGGTGGCCGCCCTGGCCATGCTGATGACGTGGAAGTGCGCCATCGTCGGCCTGCCTTTCGGCGGGGCCAAGGGCGGGGTGCGGGTCGACCCCCTGCACCTCACCCGAGCCGAGAAGCAGCGGGTGACCCGCCGCTACGTCACGGAGATCATCGGCTTCATCGGCCCCAGCCGTGACATCCCGGCTCCCGACATGGGGACCGACGAGCAGACGATGGCCTGGATCATGGACACCTACAGCCAGCAGGTCGGTCACGCCGAGCCATCGGTGGTGACCGGCAAGCCGCCGGAACTCGGCGGGTCCATCGCCCGGCGGGAGGCGACCGGGCGGGGGGTGATGAGCCTGCTGCCCCTGGCCGCCGCGCGCCTCGGCCTGGATACCGACGGGGCGCGGGTGGCCATCCACGGTTTCGGCAACGTGGGCTCCTACGCTGCGGTGGCGGCCGCCGAGATGGGCTGCCGGGTGGTGGCCGTGTCGGACATCTCCGGGGCGGTGTACCGGGGGGACGGCGTCGATGTGGCCGCGGCGATGGAGTGGGTGCGCCGGCACCGGACCCTGGAGGGGTTCGGCGGCGGGGATCGCCTCAGCAACGAAGACCTCTTCGCCGTGGACTGCGACGTGCTGGTGCCGGCGGCGGTGGGCGGGGTGATCACTGCTGCGAACGCCGAGGACATCCCGGCCAGGGTGATCCTGGAGGGGGCCAACGGGCCGACCACCACCGAGGCCGATGCCATCCTCGCCGACCGGGGGGTGCTGGTGGTCCCCGACGTGCTGGCCAATTCGGGCGGGGTGACCGCCTCCTACTTCGAGTGGGTGCAGGACCTGCAGCACTACTTCTGGTCGGAGTCCGAGATCCGCGGGCGCCTCCACGAGATCATGGCCCGGGCTTTCCGCGAAGTGGCCGCGGTGGCCGATGAGCACCGGGTGGACCTGCGCACCGCCGCCCTGATCAAGGGGATCGGCCGGGTGGCGCGGGCCAAACTGGTACGAGGGGTGTTCCCCTAGGAGGGTGGATCAGTCGATGGCCGCCGCGGGGTCCGCCCTCACCGCGGCATCCGCCCAGGCGGGGCAGATGTCGCGGAAGGAGCACCAGTCGCAGAGCGGGCCGGGGCGCGGCGGGAAGTCGCTGCGGGCCATGGCCCGTTCGATGGTGCCCCATAGGGCGCGCAGTTGGCGGTCCATGGCGTCGAGTTGCGGGTCGGCCACCGGGATCTCGCGGACCACCGGCCCGTCGGGCCCGCCGAGGTAGATGAGCCGCACCCGGTCGGGGGTGCGGCCGGTGCGGCGCCGGATGAGCAGGGCGTAGATCTTGAGGGCGAAGAAAGCGGGCAGGGAGTACTGCTCCGGCGGCGCCTTGCCCGTCTTGTAGTCGCTGATGACCAGGGTGCCGTCGGACCGCTCTTCCATGCGGTCGAGGATGCCCCGGATGACCATGCCGTCGAGGTCCTCGCGCAGGTCCATCTCGCGTTCGAGGGGGTCGAACGAGGTTGGGTCCTCGGCGGCGAAGTAGTTGGCCAGGACCTCCAGGCTCTCGATTCCCCAGGCGCGCTCCTCCTCGGTCGAGGGGAAGAGGTCGGGGTACTCGCGGTCGCGGATCTCCACCCACGCCTTCCGGAACAGGTCGTAGAGGGCTTCGGGGGTGCGCTGCTCGGGGGGGAGGTCGAAGAGGCGCTGCAGGGCGTGGTGGGCCGTGGTGCCGCGCGCCTGGTAGGGGGAGGGCGGCTCGGGCAGGCGGTCGATGGCCCGGAACTTGAACAACTGGGGGCAGGTCTTGAAGTCGCCTGCCCGGCTGGGAGACAGGGTCTGGAGTCCCATGCGCCGGACTATACGACCGGCGAGTGACAGGTGTGTAGTTCGGCGGGCTGGATGGATGCCGGCGCCGGTCGCCCTGCTGCGGCTCCTCGGCGCGCCGACGGCTGCAGCGCCGACGCCGACGATGAGATCCCGGCGACAGAGTGGAGCAACGAGGCAAACGGTGTCTGGCGGGGTGGCCGGAGCATCGCAAGGAAGCGCCCCGCGGCCCGGAGACCTACACCCGGTGAGTGCCCGGCTGAGCCGCCGCCCGGCGCCGGGGCAGGTCCCCGTCCCAGACGGCATAGACCGCGGTGGCCAGGACCATCAGGGCCGCCGCAGTGAAGAACATCCGACTGTATCCGAAGCGGACGATCACCCAGCCCAGGGTGGGGCTGCCCGCCAGGGTGCCGGCGTCGAAGAGGGCGGTGAACAGCGCCACCGCCGCCCCGCGAGCGGCCACATCGGCCCGTTCCACCACCATGGCGTAGACGATGGGAAAGGCGTAGCCGGCGCCGATTCCGCAGAGGACCCCCGCGACGATCACCGGCGGGGCGGTGCGCGCCTCGGCCAGCAGCACGAAGGCCGCGGCGACGGCGCCCAATGAGGGATACAGGACGCGCCGCCGTCCGATGCGCTCCGGCAGCCACCCGGCGAAGGCGCGCACCGCCAGAGAGGCGATGGCGTAGGCGGCAAAGAAGGACCCCACCGAGCCCACACCCGTCTGGTCGACGAAGGTGCGCATGAAGGTGAAGTAGCCGGTGAGCACCAGGGCGAAGGCAAAGCTCAGGAACCACAGGGGCATCAGATCCCGCTGGGTGAGGGTCTCGCGGAACCGGGCCGGCGACCTGCCGGGAGGCACCGGGCTCCGCTTCGGCTCGGGCAGGCCCAGGCTGAGGGTGAAGCCGGCGGCGGCGAAGCCCAGCGCCACGAGGAACAGGGCGTCGAAGCCGGCGGCGGCCAGCACGGCATCACCCACCCAGCCGCCGGCCGCCATCGGGATCATGGTGGCCGCCCCGAACAATGCCAGGCCCTCGGTCCGACGAGTCTCGGGCACGTGGTCGGCTCCGTAGGTGAACAGGGCAGTGAAGACGAGGGCGGAGGCGATGCCGTGGAGCAGGCGGACAGTGATCACCCAGGCGCCCAAGGCGCCCACCGTCAGGTACAGCGGGAGCACCAGTACGTGCAGGGCGCCGCCCGCCAGGATCAGCGGGCGTCGGCCCCGCCGGTCGGTGGTGATTCCCACCCGGGGGCGCACCGCGATGGAGGCCACCGCGGCCGCCGACACCACCAGGCCCACCATCACCTCGTCGGCTCCCAGGCTGGTGAGGAAGCGGGGGAAGTGGACGAATAGGAAGAAGGCCATGCCCTGGAGCAGGGCCACGGTGGCCGCCAGGACGAAGGGCAGGGTGAGCAGGCGGTCCTTCGCCCCGGGGGGTGTGGTCACGAAGCCGCAGCGTATCCGTTTGGCGGGCGACGGTGCCGCAGGGGCGCTCCGGAGGGTGTCGCCAAGCCACATCGCGAAAAGTCGACGCGGGACGCGAAAACTCAACAGACGCGGCGCTTGACGCCCCAACCGCGGTGGCCTACATTCCCGGCACCCTCTCCTCGGGAAGCAAGAACCCGGGGCGGCGGTACCGGCGGATCGACCCCGAAAGGGGGAGGTCACCCCGCAAGGGGCCGGTTGGACGGAACTCGAGACCCGTCCAGCCGACGTCGGGTCGGCCTCCGGGCGGCAGCCCGGTCGACGGGAAGTCGCAAGGACCGAAAGGAACGAGCGGCGGCCGACCCTCCGGGGCGTTCTCACAAGGAGTGCGCCGGAAGGAAGGTCTCGGGGCCCCGAGGGGGCTGCGGCGACAGCCAAGGCTTCCTCGGGGTCTCGGCTTTTCCGGGGCGGCGCGCCGAGTCCCGGGACTTGCGGGGCAGAGGCGCCGGGTCCCGGCCCGCTCCGGGCCACCCAACTCCTGCTCGAAGGGGGATCCTTTGGAGGAGGCTCTTCTCCTCGCCGCCCTCCCTCGGGATCCCGCCGGGTCTCCGTCGCGGTCGGCGGGGAGGTGCGTTGGCCGGGTACCGGAACGGGCGCGCCGGGGCCGTTCCTCCTCCCCGACTGCCGGCGCCGGACGGCGAACCGGGGGCCCGCCCGGCGGAAGCAGGGCCCCGCGAAAACATCGGCTGAGGCGCGAAAACCAGGGTGCCCCTGGGCTTGACGCCCGGGTGACCACCGTTTACATTCCCGTCACTCGCCGGAGCAATCCGGCAGTCCACGAAGGGCCGGCAACGGTTCTGAGTGGCGCTCCGACCGGGCCCCGCAAGGGGTCGTGCGGATCCCGCAAGGGAACTGCACCGGGAGGCCTTCGGGTCGCCTGCGGCCGTAGCGACCGGCCCGGGCTTCGGCCCGACGCCGGATGCGGGGCGCTCGCAAGGGCGCTTCGCCACCGGAGTGCCCGCAAGGGCGTTCTGGGAGGAGCCCCGAGAGGGTGGAAGTTTCGGCCGAAGCTCTCTCGGGGTTTCTCGCGTCTGCTTCTCCCCGTGTTTCTCCCCGGCACGACGGCCGGCGCCCATCTAGCATGCCGCCCATGGGTTACCCGAAGCGTCTGCTCAGCGAAGGCGAGATGATCATCCGGGAGTTCCGGCCGCATTGGCGCATGCTGTTCGTGCCGACGGGATGGACCGTCCTGCTGGCGGCGGCGGTCATTCTCACCTGGATCTTCCCGCCGAAGGCCGGTTGGTTCGACTGGGGCGTCACCGCGGTCGCCGGGGTGGGCTGGCTCATCCTCGGCCTCTATCCCTTCATCGCCTGGTGGTTCACCCTCTACGTCCTCACCAACGAGCGGCTGATCACCCGGCGGGGGATACTGGCGCGTAGCGGCCTGGAGATCCCCCTGGAGCAGATCACCAACGTGCTCTTCTCCCAGAACATCCTGGAGCGCATCCTCCACTCCGGCGACCTCCTGATCGAGTCGGCGGGCACCTCGGGCCAGAGCCGCTTCGAGGACATCCCGGAGCCGCAGGAGTTCCAGAGCCTGCTCTACTCGGTGCGGGAGGAGCGGGGCAAGGTGCTCTCCGGGTCCACGGAGGTGCGCGCCGACGACGACCCAGTCTCGCGTCTCGAGCGTCTGGCCCGCCTCGAGGCCGAGGGGATCATCACCCGCGAGGAACTGGAAGAGCAGAAGCGGAAGATCCTCGGGGGATCCTGAGGGAAGCCGGGCCTTGCCGGTCCGGGGGGCGCCCCGGGCGTTGCCGCCGGGCCGGCCCTAGCATCCCGCCCCTCAGAGCGGGGAGGCATGGTGCTGCTCCAGGGCAAGCGGCTGGTGGTCACGGGGGTGCTCACCGACGACTCCATCGCCTGGCACACCGCCCGGCTGGCACAGGAGCAGGGAGCCTCGCTGGTCCTCACCGGCTTCGGCCGCGGCCTGCGGGTGACGGTGCGGGCGGCGCAGCGGCTGCCGGATCCGCCCGAAGTCCTGGAACTCGACATCAATCGCCCCGAGGACCTGGCGGCGGTGGTGGCGGCGCTGCGGCAGCGGTGGGGGGCGGTGGACGGAGCCCTGCACGCCATCGCCTTCGCCCCCGAGGACGCCATCGGCGGCCGCTTCCTGGAGACACCGGCCGAGAGCGCTGCCGCCGCCTTCACCACCTCCGCCTTCTCGTTCAAGACCCTGGCCGCCGGGCTGCTGCCCCTGCTGCAGGCGGCGGGGGGCGGATCCCTGGTGGCCCTCGACTTCGACAACCGGCAGGCCTGGCCGTCGTACGACTGGATGGGGGTGGCCAAGGCGGCTCTGCAGGCGGTGACCCGCTACCTGGCCCGTGACCTGGGGCCGCACCGGGTGCGGGTGAACCTGGTGTCGGCCGGGCCGTTGCGCACCGTGGCGGCCAAGTCGATCCCCGGCTTCGAGCGCTTCCAGCAGATCTGGGGGGCCAGGGCCCCCTTGGGCTGGGACGTGGGCTCGCCCGAGGCGGTGGCCCGGATGGCGGTGGTGCTCCTGTCGGACTGGGCGCCCATGACCACGGGGGAGATCGTCCACGTGGACGGCGGGTTCCACGCCGTGGCCATCGGACCGGAGGAGTGAACCGGCCCGCTCGCGGCGGGCGGGGCCGGCCTTCAGCCGGAGGGGACCCGGCGCAGCGCCGCCGGAAGCCGCAACTGCACCACCGTGGTGGCGTCGGTCCCTGCCGACTCCTGGAGTGAGGCGCCCATCGCCTCGGCCAGACGGGCCGACAGCGGGGGCACGAGCGAACCTGTTCCGTGGGCGGTGACGGCGATCATCGCGTCGTCTCCCCAGGCAGCCACCTCTACGCGCGCCGCCAGGCCCAGGCGGCAGGCGCGGCGCAATACCCCGTCCAGGGTCCGGCGCAGGGCGGGAGGGTCGACGGCGGCAGGGGGGAAGTCCGAGGGAACCTCGATGGGCAGCGAGGCCGTCGCGCCCATGCCGGAGCGCGCCGCCTCGGCGATCAGCGCCTGCAGCCCGGCGGGGGGCAGCGTCTCGCGCCGCGAAGCAGAGGGCGCTGCCAGTTGCAGGTCGCCCAGCAGGAAGCGCAACCGCCGGGCCTGCTCCAGTGCTCCGTCGAGCAGGGCCCCGAGGTCGGAATCCCCGGGCCGGTGCTCGGGGCGGGTCAGGGTCTGCAGCGCTCCGAGGATGGTGGTAAGTGGGGCGCGAAGGTCGTGATCCACCGCCGCCATGACTTCGGCCAGGAGGGCGGCCGCGTCGTCGGCGCGCCCGACCGCTTCTTCGGCGGCCGCCAGCCGCCGCACTGCGGCGGCCACTGCTCCGGCGGGATGAGCCAGGGCTTGAGCCAGGCGCCGCTCGGCGGTGCCGAATGAGCCCGCCGCGGGCTCGCCCAGAACGAGGGTGCCGACGGGGAGCCCGGCGTGGAGCAGGGGGATCGTCATCACTGCGGTGGGATGCGGGGAGGGCGGCGGGAAGCCCGGGTCGGGCCACGAGTGAGCGGGGCACCCTTCACCTGCGGGCAGGAGCCACC
Source organism: Actinomycetota bacterium (assembly GCA_016870535.1). Lineage (GTDB taxonomy): Bacteria > Actinomycetota > Acidimicrobiia > Spongiisociales > UBA11373 > VGBK01. Next base: position 7,277 of record VGBK01000058.1, read on the forward strand.
CGCTGCGGGCCCCGGTGGCCGCCGCGAACCGTCGGATGAGGGCGATCGCCACCTGCCGGGGTTCGGTGCCGGCGTCGAATGAGGTGGCGACGCTGTACAGCGCCGCGGCTCGACCGCCGGTGTCGGCGGAGGCAATCGATACCGGCGGGACGGCGGAGGGTTCTTGGGTCATCCCCCCTTGTGTCGGCCGCTACCGGCTGCGATTGAGGGGAGAGGAGCGTCGAGTTGCCTCGTGCGAGGTCGGGAACTCGCGACGAAACCGCGACGAGTCGGAGCCTCGTCGCGTCGGGCGGGTGGGCTCAGAGGCGGACCACCGGGCAGGTCAGGGTGCGGGTGATGCCCTCGACCGCCTGGATGCGGGCCACCACGAGCTTGCCCAGCGAGTCGACGTCGTCGGCTGCGGCGTGGACGATGGCGTCGTAGGGGCCGGTGACGGCCTCGGCCGCCTGCACGCCGGGAATCCCCTTGACCGCCATGGCCACCTGGGCAGCCTTGCCGACCTCGGTCTGGATGAGCACGTAGGCCTCGACCATGTCTCTCCCCGTGGTAGGTGGGCGGGACTATAACGCCGGAGGCACCCGTCGGGCGACTCGGCGCGGTCCTCGCCGGAGCGGCCATACTGGCGCCCCGTGTCTCTCGTGTTCCTGGCGCTGGCCGTGGCGGGATTGGGTCTGACCGCCAACGCCCTCCTTTCCCCGGAACGGCGCGGCCGGGGCGGGCCTCGCTGGGTCCCGGCTCTGTTCACCGGGGAACTGGCCCCGTTCCACGCCGCGGCCCACCTCGGCCTGGCGGGGGGATGTGCCGCAACCGGGTGGGCGGGGGGCTGGGCCGGGACGGCGGGCCTGGCGGCCAGCGGGCTGTCGCTCGCCGGCCTGGGCGCGATCCAGGCCCGGGCGGGACGCGCTCGCCGGGTGATGGAGGCCGCCGCCGGGGAGGTGCTGGGCGCGCCGGTGCGCTTGCCGTCCCTGCGCCTATCCCGGCTCCTGCGGCCCTACCCGAGGGTGCCTCGGTCCGTGGAGGTGGCACGGCACCTCGCCTACGGCCCGGACCCGGCGCACCAGGCGGATCGGTATCGGCTCCGCGGCCATCGGGGGCCGGCCCCGGTGCTGGTGCAGGTACACGGTGGGGGGTGGACCGGAGGCCGCCGGGGGTGGCAGGGTCGTCCGCTGATGCACCGCCTGGCCCGGCAGGGGTGGGTGGTCTTCGACCTGGAGTACCGCCTCAGCCCGCGAGCCACCTTCCCCGATCAACTGATCGACGTGAAACGAGCGATCGGCTGGATCCGGGCCACCGCCGCTGCGCACGGCGCCGATGCCTCATTCGTGGCGGTCACCGGGGGCTCGGCCGGGGGCCAGTTGGCCGCTCTGGCCGCGCTGACCGCCGGGGACCCGGCCTATCAACCCGGCTTCGAGGAGGCCGACACCTCGGTGCAGGCCTGCTTGCCGATCTACGGGGTCCACGACCTGCTTCTCGAGGAAGGTCGCCCCCGGTGGCCCTACTTGGCGAGTCACGTTCTCAAGATCACTCCGGACCAGGACCCGGAGGCCTGGCGGCGAGCCTCGCCGGCGCGCCGGGCGAGTGCCGACCGCCCTCCGCTCCTGGTGGCCCACGGCGGGGCGGACTCCCTCGTGTCTCCTGGGGATTCCCGCCGGCTGGTGGCGGAGCTGCGGGCGGCCGGCGGGCCCCCGGTGGGCTATGCCGAGTTCCCGGGGGCCACCCACGGGTTCGACTCGATCCATTCGGTGAGGGGGGAGCGTCTCGCCGCCGGGGCGGCGCTGGTGCTCACCGTGCTCTGGGAACGCCACCGAACCGGGAGGGGAGGAGAAGGCGCCGCGAGGTCAGTAGCCGTCGGAGCCGACCCGCACCCGCACGGCGCAAGGAGCGCCGTCCTCCTGGGCCACCTCGAAGATGATCCGCTGGCCGGGGCTGAGACTGCGGAAGATGCTCCCGGCTAGCGATCCGGGGCCGAGGGCGACGGGGGTGCGGTCGGGTTCGGCCAGCACCACGCCGCGCCGGGTGGCGGGGTCGTAGGACTCGACCACTCCCTGCACGGCTTTCAGGCCTTCTCGACCTTGCCCGCCTTGAGGCAGGAGGTGCACACCCGCATGCGGCGGGAGTTGCTGCCGTGGCGGACGCGGATGCGCTGCACGTTGGGCAGCCAGCGGCGGCTGCTGCGCCGGTGGGAGTGGCTCACCTGCTTGCCCACCCAGGGCCGGCGGCCGCAGATCTCACATACGAACGACACCGAAAGGATCCTTCTCGGGAACGGCCCGAAAGGATACCAGCCCCGGGAGGGCGCGCCAGATGGCCCGTATACACTCCCCGCCGTGGCTACCGAGTCGATGCGCGCCCAGGACCTCCGCCAGGTGATGACCCGCTACCTCGCCCGCTTGCGCGAGCACCGCGAGTCGCTGAACCGCCTCAACGTGTACCCCGTCCCCGACGGCGACACCGGGACCAACATGGCGCTCACCATGGAGTCGGTGGTGGGGGCGCTCGACGGAGCCTCCTCGCTGGCCGACGTTGCCCAGGCCATGGCTCACGGCTCGCTGATGGGGGCCCAGGGCAACTCGGGCATCATCCTGTCTCAGATCCTGCGGGCCTGGGCCGAGGTGTTCCGCGTCCACCAGCAGATCGGCCCGGCAGAGCTCACCGAAGGCCTCGGGCGGGCCTCGACGGCGGCCTACCAGGCGGTGGGGCATCCGGTGGAGGGGACCATCCTCACCGTCTTGCGCCGGGCCGCCGAGGAGGCGGCGGAGCACGCCGGGTCGGGTGGTGGCCTGGGCGGGCTGCTGGAGAGCGTCTACGGCCGGGCGGAGCAGACCCTGCTCGAGACCCCCGAACTGCTGCCGGTGCTCAAGACCGCCGGGGTGGTGGACGCCGGCGGCGCCGGGCTGCTGCTCCTGTTCGCCTGCCTGCGGGAGCACGTCACCGGGGCCAAGGTGGTGCTGCCCCCGGCCTTCTTCCGCCCCGCCACCCAGCTGCTCTCGGGCGACGGCCACGGGGGCGGCGAGGGGGGATCGATCGCCGACCTGCACTACGAGGTGATGTTCATGCTCGAAGGGCCGGAGGGGGCCGGGGATCGTCTCAAGGAGGCCTGGGCCGGCATCGGGGACTCCATCGTGATCGTGGGCGGCGAGGGCTCCTGGAAGTGCCACATCCACACCGACGACATAGGCGCCGCCCTCGAGGCCGGGGTCGAGGCCGGCCGGCCCCGTGGCATCAAGGTGACCGACCTGCTCGAGCAGGCGGCCGCCGAGGACTTCCACCGCCCGGGCCACATCTTCGAACCGCTCCCCGAAGCCCGGCACGCCAAGGTGGGGCTGGTGGCGGTGGCCAACGGCCCCGGCGTCCTCGAGTTGTTCCGCCAGTACGCCGCTCAGGGAGTGGTGGTGGGGGGGCAGACGATGAACCCCTCAGTGGGCGAACTGCTCGAAGCGGTCGAGGGGGTCCCGGCCAAGACGGTGGTGCTGCTTCCCAACAACAAGAACATCATCCCCGCCGCCGAGGAACTCGATCGGCTCACCCGCAAGCAGATACACGTGATCCCCACCCGTTCCATTCCCCAGGGGATCGCCGCCGCGGTGGCCTACGCCCCGAACCTGCCGCTGGAGACCGTCATCTCCCGCATGGACAAGGCGGCGCGTGGGGTGCGCAGCGGGGAACTGACCCGGGCGGTGCGCGCCGCCACCACCCCCGCCGGCCCCATCCGCCAGGGAGACTGGATCGGCCTGGTGGACGGGAAGGTGCATACGATCGGCCCGGCCGGGCCCCGCCGGCTGGGCGCCCTGGTACTGCGCCTGGCCCGCTGGGTGCTGGGGAAGAAGCGGGCGGAGCGGCGCTCCCGGCGGCTCGGCCGGGAGGCCTTCACGAAGGCCCTCATCGCCCTGCTCGAGAAGGTGGTCGACTCCGAGTCGGAGGCGGTGACCCTGGTGGCCGGGTCGGGGGCCGATCCCGAGGTCACCGAGGCCGGCCGGACCTGGCTCGAGGAGTTCCGCTCCGGCATTCCCATCGACGTGGTGGATGGGGGCC
>VGBK01000059.1 GCA_016870535.1 Actinomycetota bacterium
CGCTCCGGCGGGAGGGGGTCGGGGGGAGGGAAGCGGACTGCTCCCCCTCCCGCTCCGGCGGGAGGGGGTCGGGGGGAGGGGGGCGGAGGGCGCGCGAAGGCCTCAGCCGCGCCCTTCGCATCCCCCTCCGGCCCTGACGGGCCACCTCCCCCGCTGGGGCGGGGGAGGAGAGCCTGCGCTCCCCCTCCCGCTCCAGCGGGAGGGGGTCGGGGGGAGGGAAGCGGACTGCTCCCCCTCCCGCTCCGGCGGGAGGGGGTCGGGGGGAGGGGGGCGGAGGGCGCGCGAAGACCTCGGCCGCGCCCTCTGCTTCCCCCTCCGGCCCTGGCGGGGCACCCCCCCCGCTGGGGCGGGGGAGGAGGGCCTGCGCTCCCCCTCCCGCTCCGGCGGGAGGGGGTCGGGGGAAGGGATGCGGACTGCTCCCCCTCCCGCTCCGGCGGGAGGGGGTCGGGGGGAGGGAAGCCAAGGGCGCGCGAAGACCTCAGCCGCGCCCTCCGCTTCCCCCTCCGGCCCTGGCGGGCCACCTCCCCCGCTGCCGCGGGGGAGGAGAGGTTGGCTAGAACCTCGCCAGGGCCGCGGTGTAGGCGTCGTACTCGCGCGGGGTGCCCAGCGACTCGGTGGCGATCACCTGGCGCACCGTGCCTTCGGCGTCGAGCACGAAGGTGGCCCGGTTGGCACAGCCCCGCTCCTCGTTGAAGACGCCGTAGAGGCGGGAGACCTCGCCGTGGGGCCAGAAGTCCGACAGCACCGGGAAGTTGAAGCCGTTCTCCGCCGACCACTTGGCCAGGGCGGGCCGGGGGTAGGTGGTCACCATCACGATGTTGGCGTCGAGGGCGTTCAGGTCGGCGAAGTGGTCGCGCAGGGTGCAGGCCTCGCCGTCGCAGAGGCCGGTCCAGGGGAAGGGGATGAAGACGAGCAGCGTCTTGCGGCCCTTCGCCTGCTCCAGGCTGAAGGGGGTGCTGTCGGTGTTGGGCAGGGTGAACCCGGGGGCGGGGGTGCCGACGGAAACGGGCATTTCGTGACGACCTTTCGTTGGCTGAGTGCGGGCATGGTACGCGGCCTGCCGGCCCAGAGAAGAGGGCTCTAGAGCAGGAGGCGGGCCGCCCAGCCCACCGGGTCCTCCAACTCGGCAGGGCCGGGCAAGCCGTCGGGGCCGTCCCACAGGCGGGCCAGGGCCTCCTCGCCCCAGCGGCGCGCCACCTCGGTGCAGAAGGTGGTGCCGCGGCGATAGCGGTGGTGCTCCAGGTCGAGCCCGAGCATGCGCTGCAGCATCTGCTCTCCGGGGGACGGCTCGGCGCGGCGCCGGTCGATGGCCTCCCGCAGGCGGGGCGCCTCCGGGATGAGGCCGGGGGCGGCACGCTCCACCAGCCACTCGGCGTAGCCCTCGAGCAGCGCCATGAAGGCTTGAAGCCGGCGCAGCGCCTGCTCCGACTCCGGCCCGGCCACCAGGCCGCTGAGCACGGAGGGGTCGTCGAGGAGGTCCTGGAGGCGGTCGGGATCCTGCAGGGCTTCCAGGCGCTCCTGCAGGCCGGCGGGGTCGGGCCGCAGGCCGTCGACGAAGGCGGCGACCAGATCGCCCAGGTGGCGGCGCACCCAGGGGACGGCGACCTCTGCCCGGTGGGCCGCCTCGTGGAGGGCGAGCCACAGCCGCGCCTGGCGCTCGTCGAGGCCGTGATCGGCGGTGAAGGCGGCCAGGTTGGGCACCACGAAGGAAGGCGGGGCCCCTTGGACCGGCAGGCCCACGTCGAACCCGGCCAGCACCCGATGGCTCAGGAAGCCGGCCATGCTGCCCATTTGCATGCCCACCAGGGCGGGCCCCAGCGGCAGCATGAGGGGTCCGGCCTCTCCTGCTTCGGAACCCCCCATCTTGGCCGCCAGCGGCTCGGCCAGGTAGGCGAAGCCGGTGACGCTCTCCGCCGCCCAGGAGCGGCGGTCCAGGGTGCGCACGGCCCCGGCGGCGGCGTCCAGCGGGGAGACGGCCGCCACCCGCAGGGCGGCGGTGTGGGTCAGTTCGGCGAGCTCTTCGGCCACCCAGGGGTCCACCGGCTCTGCCGGGCCGGCCACGCTCTCGGCGACCTCACGGGCCAGTCCCCAGTTGATCGGGCCCGGGGTTTCGAGCAGGCGGCGCAGGCGGTCGAAGAGGTTGTCGGTCACACCCCCTCCGGGCGCTCCATGAGGGACACCGGGATGGCCTGGACCGCTCCCTCCCGTTCGACCTGCAACTCCACGATCTCACCCACCCGCTGGAAACGGAGCAAGACCACCAGCCGTTCCATGGTGGCCAGCGGCTCTCCGCCCACCGAGAGGATGATGTCTCCTGCCTGGATCCCGGCGGCAGCGGCGGCGGTGCCGGCTATCACGCTGACCACCGCCACCCCGGCCGGCACGGTGGAGCCGTCGTCCTCCTGGCGGAAGAAGGTGCGCCCCTCGATCCCGAGGAAGGGATGGTCGGCCTCGCCCCGGGCGATGAGCTGCTCGGTGACGATCGACACCAGTTCCACCGGGATGGCGAAGCCGAGCCCCTCGGCCCCGACGTCGCTGATGCCGATGGCAGCGGTGATGCCGATGAGGCGGCCCCGGGCATCCACCAGGGCACCGCCGCTGGAGCCCCGGGTGATGGGAGCGTCCGTCTGGATGAGCCCGTACAGGTACTCGTTGGCCCCGGTGCGGAGTTGCCGGTCGAAGGCGGAGACCACCCCCACCGTCACCGAGGGCCCTCCGGCCAGGCCCAGCGGGCTGCCGATGGCGATGGCCGGGTCTCCGATCTCGAGATCGACCGACGACCCGAGAGTGACGGGGGTGAGGCCGGAGGCGGCGATGCGCAGCACGGCGAGGTCGGTGGCGGCATCTTCACCCACCACCTCTGCCGGGTAGGCGCGTCCCCCGGCGAAGATGACCCGCACCCGGGCGGCGCCGGCGACGACGTGCTCGTTGGTCACCAGGAGCCCGTCGGCGCGGAGCACCACCCCCGAACCGGAGCCGTCGGCGATGAAGTCGCCCGCGGCCGCGGAGGACACCTCGACGGTCACGATCGAAGGGAGCACCGCCTGGGCCACGGCGGCGGCCCCGACGGCTGCCGCCTCGGTGCGCACGATGCGGGTCTCGACGCGCTGCACCACCTCGACCGGCCGGCCGCGGTCGAACCAGAGCAGGAAGGCCCCCGCGGTGAGGGCCGCCCCCAGGGCCCCGGCGGTCAACCCCACCAGGGCGTAGCGCCGACCCTGCCTGGGGACCGACGGCCTCGGGGGGTCGGGCGGCACCGCGGCGAAGGGTTCCGCGGGCAGCGGTCCGACCATCCCGGGGGCGGGATCGGGAACCGGAGCCGGGACGGCCGGGTCGCCCGGCGGGGCGGCGGGGAGGGCCTCCGGGGCGCGTTCCGGCTCGGCGCCGCCTTCGATCGGCAGGTCGTGCGGCTCCCGGGTTTTGTCCTCCATGTGATGGATTCTATGGAGGGGAGCCGCCAAACCGGCCCCGGAGCGGGTCGGGCGGGCGGGCGCGAGACACCGGGTGGGCGCCGCGGTCCAGGCCGGCGTGCCCCCGGGCGCGATTGCAGAGCGGAATCGCTCGACAGGTTGGGTTAGTAGTTATTAGCCTGGCGCCGGCCAGGTACGGAGTGAAGGTCGGGGAGGGCCCGGTTCGGTGCTCGCACTGAAGAACGTCGAGGTCGTGTACCACGATGTGATCCTGGTGCTGCGCGGCATCTCGCTCCAGGTACCCGACGGCGCCATCGTCGCTCTCCTCGGCGCCAACGGCGCCGGCAAGACCACCACCCTGCGGGCGATCAGCGGCATCCTCGACGTGCAGAACGGGAAGATGACCAAAGGGGAGGTCACCCTCGACGGCCAGCGCATCGACCACCTCTCCGCGTCCAAGATCGTGAAGCTCGGGGTGAGCCAGGCCCTGGAGGGCCGGCGCGTTCTGGCCGAACTGACGGTCGAGGAGAACCTTCGCCTCGGGGCCCACACCAACCGCCGGCGCCTCGGCGAGAACATGGATCGGGTGTACGGCCTCTTCCCCGACCTCAAGCAGCGCCCCAAGTTCATCGCCGGGTACCTGTCGGGGGGCCAGCAGCAGATGCTGGCCATCGGTCGGGCCCTCATGTCGGCACCCCGCTACCTGCTGCTCGACGAGCCCAGCCTGGGCCTGGCGCCCATGCTGGTGCAGGAGATCCGGGACATCATCGTGGAGATCAACCGCCAGGGCACGGGGGTGCTCCTGGTGGAGCAGAACGCCGGCATGGCTCTGACCGTCTCGTCGCACGGATACATCCTGGAGACCGGGAAGATGGTCATGGACAAGGCCTCGGCGGAGCTGCTGAAAGACGAGGACGTGCGGGAGTTCTACCTGGGCCTGCATTCGGGAGGCGACCAGATCCGGTCCTTCGCCGAGGTCAAGCAGTACCGGCGGAAGAAGAGGTGGCTCTCGTGAGGGCGCTCCGCTTGCACGAGGTGCTCCCTGCCGGAGGCGAGTCGGGGCGGGTGATCCTCGAAGTGGAGGATGTCCACCTCTCCTTCGCCGGGGTCAAGGCAGTCGACGGCGTCTCCTTCCGGGTTCACACCAACGAGTTGTTCGCCATCATCGGCCCCAACGGCGCCGGCAAGACCTCCATCTTCAACTGCATCTCCGGCGTCTACCGCCCCCAGCAGGGGTCGATCCGCTTCCAGGGCCGGGATCTGCTGGGCGTGCGCCCCGACCGCATCGCCGGCCTGGGCATCGCCCGCACCTTTCAGAACATCGAGTTGTTCCCCCAGATGACGGTGCTCGACAACCTGATGCTGGGCCGGCACCAGCATCTGAACTACGGGACCCTGGCGGCCATCGCCCGGGTGGGCAAGGCCAGCCGCGAGGAGGCTCGGAACCGCGAGGTGGTCGAAGGCATCGTGGAGTTCCTGGGCCTGCAGCCGGTGCGCAAGTCCTACGTGTCGATGCTGCCCTACGGCCTGCAGAAGCGGGTGGAGCTGGGCCGGGCGCTGGCCATGGCCCCGCAGCTGCTGATGCTCGACGAGCCGGTGGCGGGCATGAACCTCGAGGAGACCGAGGACATGGCCCGCTTCATCCACGACATCCGCTGGGAGCTGGGCATCGGGATCATCCTGGTGGAGCACGAGATGCGGATGGTCATGGACCTGGCCGACACCGTGTTCGCCCTCGACTTCGGCAGGCCGATCGCGGTGGGCACCCCCTCTGAGATCCAGAACAACCCCGACGTGATCCGCGCCTACCTGGGCGAGGAGCACGGCACCGCCCCCGCGGGAGGAGGAGCCGCGTGACCATACTCGCCGACGCCCCCGCGGCCGTCACCCCCGCGGTCACCGCCGCTTCCCGGCTCCGCCAGGTGGCCCGGGAGCGGCCCGGGGAGGCCGCCCTGCGGGTGAAGAACCGGGGCGTCTGGCGAGAGATCTCCTGGGCGGAGTACTGGGATCAGGTGGAAGCCTTCGGCCACGCCCTGCTGGCCATGGGGGTCCGGCCCCGCGACCGTATCGCCATCCATTCCGAGAACCGGCCGGAGTGGCTGGTCACCGACGTGGGCACCATCGCGGTGCGGGCGGTATGCATGGGCCTCTACCCGACCAACCCCACCGCCGAGGTGCGCTACCTGCTGCAGAACTCGGGGTCGCGCCTGCTGGTGGTCGAGGACCAGGAGCAGGCCGACAAGGTGCTCGACATCCCCGCCGGGGAACTCCCGGCACTCGAGCGCATCGTCTACATCGAACAGCGGGGGGTGGACCGCTACACCGACCCGCGCCTCGTGTCCTGGGACGACTTCATCGCCGAGGGTGGGGCGCACCGCCGCGCCCATCCGGGGGCGGTGGAGGAGCGCATGGCCGCCGCCACCCCCGACGACCTGGCCTATCTCATCTACACCTCGGGGACCACGGGGCCGCCCAAGGGGTCGATGCTCACCGTGGGCAACTGCGATTTCGCCGGGAGCATGCTGGCCTCGGCCGACGGCCTCATCAACCCGCCCCCCGGGCCCAGGGACTTCGTCCTCTCCTACCTGCCCCTGTGCCATGTGTACGAGAAGGCGATCGCGGTCTGGCTGCCCCTGTGGACCGGGGCGGTGGTCAACTTCGGGGAGTCGCTGGAAACCTTGATGACCGACATCCGGGAGATCCAGCCCACGGTGTTCCAGGGGGTGCCTCGCATCTGGGAGCGCATCCACGCCGGCATCCAGGTGAAGCTGGCCTCGGCCTCCCGGCTCAAGAAGCTGAACGCGGGGATCTGGCTGCTGGTGGCCCGATGGCTGGGCAAGACGCTGGCCCGCACCGGCGGGCGGCACACCCCGCTGAGCGGGGTGGCCTACTGGTTCGGCAACCTCTTCCTCTACCGGGCGCTCAAGGAGCGGGTGGGCTTGCGCCGCTGCCGCTTCGGGGTGTCGGCGGCCGCCCCCATCGCCCCGGAGATCCTGCAGTACTTCATGTCGCTCGGAGTGCCCATCCACGAGGCCTACGGCATGACCGAGAACGCCGCCATCGCCACCACCAACCGTCCGGGGCGGGTGCGGCTGGGGACGGTGGGGGAGCCCTACCCCCAGATCGAGGTGCGCATCGACGAGGTGACCGGGGAGATCCTCACCCGCCACCCCGGCTCCTTCGTGGGCTACTGGGAGATGCCAGAGGCCACCGCCCGCACCCTGGATGAAGAAGGCTGGCTCCATACCGGGGACGTGGGGGAGTGGGTCGACGGCACCCACATTCGCATCGTCGACCGCATCAAGGACATCATCATCACCTCCGGCGGCAAGAACATCTCTCCGTCGGAGATCGAGAACAGTCTGAAGACCTCGCCCTTCGTCAAGGAGGCGATCGTCATCGGCGACCGGCGCAAGTACCTCGCCGCCCTCATCGGCATCGAGTTCGAGGTGGTGAGCGAGTGGGCCCAGCGGCACAAACTGGCTCACACCACCTACCGCGACCTGTCCGAGAAGCCCGAGGTGGTGAAGCTCATCCAGAGGGTGGTCGACGAGACCAACGCCAAGTTCGCCTCGGTCGAGCAGATCAAGAAGTTCACCCTCATCCCGAAGGAGCTCGACCACGAGACCGGCGAACTGACCGCCACCCAGAAGGTGAAGCGCTCCGAGATCGAGAAGCGCTTCGGCGACCTGATCGAGGCGATGTACCGATGAGCCTTCTCCAGGCCCTGCTCAACGGGATCGCCCTGGCGGCGGTGTACTCCCTGCTGGCCATGGGCTTCGTGATCATCTACAAGTCGATGCAGGTGCTCAGCTTCGCCCAGCCGGCCCTGATGCTGTTCGGCGGCTGGTGGGTGGTGTACTTCGCCACCACCGTCAGCCTCAACTTCTACCTGGCGGTGCTCATCGCCGTGGTCATCGCCGCGGCGACCGGGCTGGTGATCGAGCGGGTGTTCCTGCGGCCCATGGTGGGCAAGCCCGTCTTCGCCGTGGCCATCATGACCATCGGCCTCGATCTCTCCATCCGGGTCTTCGCCGGCAACTTCTACGACGTCAGCCCGCGTTCCACCGGAGACCCCTGGGGCCTGAACACCTTCGTGTTCTTCGGGCGGTTGGTGATCAACCACCGCCGGGTGGCGGCCATCGTGGTGGCGGTGGCGGTGCTCCTGGGCCTGCTGGCCTTCTTCCGCTACTCGCGCATGGGACTGGCGATGCGGGCTGCCGCCTTCGACCAGGAGGTGGCGCTGATCCAGGGGGTGTCGGTGGCGGCAGTGTTCGCCATCTCCTGGGCCCTGGCCTCGGTGCTGGCCACCCTGGCCAGCCTGTTCATCAACCCCGACCTGGGGTCGCTGGCGCCCACCAACTACGTGCTGGCCCTCAAGGCGCTGCCGGTGGTGGTCATCGGGGGCCTCGACTCCATCGGCGGCGCCCTGGTGGCGGCTCTGCTGGTGGGCATCGCCGAAGCCCTCACCGGCACCTATCAGAGCCACCTGACTCCCTATGTGGGGCAGAACTTCTCGCAGGTGGTGCCCTACCTGGTCATGTTCGTGGTGCTGCTGGTGCGCCCCTACGGCCTGTTCGGCACCCGGGAGGTGGAGCGGGTATGAGGCTGCGCCCCGGCCTGGTGACCGACTACCGCTCCGACGCCGGCATCTTCAAGAGCGTCACCCAGCGGGTGTGGTTCGTCCTGCTGATCGTGGTGGCGGTGTACCTGGGCGGAGGAGGGTCGCTCGGGCCGGTGAAGTTCTCCCCCGACATCATGATCCTGCTGGTCTACGCCCTCTTCGCTTCGATCGGCGCCCTCGGGCTCAACATCATCACCGGCATGGGGGGCCAGATCTCGCTGGGCCACGCCTTCTTCCTGGGGCTGGGGGCCTACACCGCGGCCATCCTGGGCGGGGTGGAGCAGACCCGGGCCGGCGCCGGCGGCGTCACCGAAGTGGTCATCCGGGGTTACGGCCTGGACATGCTCATCTGGCTTCCGGCGGCCGGGATCGTCGCCGCCCTGGCCGGCCTCATCGTGGCGCCGGTGGCTACCCGCCTGCGCGGCCTCTACCTGGCTTTCGTCACCGTGGGACTGGTGTTCCTGGGCGAGCACATCTTCCGCGAGGCGAAGACCCTCACCGGCGGCGCGGGGAACGGCCGGCCGACCGCCGAGCATCGGATGCTGGGGTTCCGCTTCGACGAGGGCGGCGAGGTGTTCGGGCTCTACCTCAGCAAGGCGCAGAAGCTCTTCTTCCTGGCGTTGATCCTGCTGCTGGTCATGGGCCTGGCGGCCAAGAACCTGTTCCGCTCCCGGGTGGGCCGGGCGCTGGCCGCCATCCGGGACCGCGACATCGCCGCCGAGATGATGGGGATCCCCCTCGCCCGGTACAAGCTGATCGCCTTCGTCATCTCGTCCTTCTACGCCGGCATCGCCGGGGCCCTCTTCTGGGCGGTGGTGGGCCGCCTCACCGCCGAGGGCTTCAACTTCCTGCTGAGCATCAAGTACGTGGCCATGATCCTGATCGGCGGGGTGGCCACCGTCTCCGGGTCCATCATGGGCGCCTTCTTCATCACCTTCCTGCCCAAGGTGGTGGAGTGGCTGGCTTCGCTGCCCGGTCTCGCGGACTACATCACGAAGGATCCGTCGGGCATGATCAACACCTTCCAGCTCGAGCAGATCCTCTTCGGCCTGTTCATCGTGGGGTTCCTGATCCTGGAGCCCATGGGCCTGTACGGCATCTGGATTCGGGTGCGCAACTACTGGAAGGGGTGGCCTTTCAGCTACTGAGCCCGGCAGCGGCCGGGCCGATCCGATAGATTGGCGGGGGAGCCCCCCGGGCCCCCTCACCGGGCGAGGAAAAGGGAAACGGGAAACGGGAGGAGACGAGACATGATGAGACGGCGACCCTGGTTCGCGGCGCTGGCTGCGCTGGCGGTGCTCTCGTTGGTAGCCGCCGCCTGCGGCGATGACGCGGCCACCACCACGGCGGCGCCGACGACCACTGCGGCCCCGACGACCACCGAGGCCCCGACGACCACTGTGGCGCCGACGACCACTGTGGCGCCGACGACCACCGAGCCCCCGGCGGAGATCGCCTTCGACGTGGGCGTCACCCTGGAGCCCTGCCCCGGGTCGGCCAACGCCGACAACGGGTGCATCTACCTGGGCAACATCTCGGACTTCTCCGGCCCCTTCGCCGGCTTCGGGGCGCCGCTCGCCGCCGGGCACCTGGACTTCTGGGCCCGGGTGAACGCCGGTGGCGGCATCGGCCCCGACGGCGGCAAGAAGTTCGACGTGGCGATCACCGCGGACAACACCATCGACGCCGGCTACGTGGCCGAGCAGCACGTGGCCGGGTACGAGCGGATCCGGGGCAACGTCGCCGCCCTGGCCGAGACCCTGGGCACCCTGCAGACCCTGGCGGCCCTGCCCGACTACATCGAGGACAGCACCATCGCGGCAGTGTCGACCTGGTACTCCGGCTGGAGCTTCCCGGAGTTCGACGGCGGCGTCATCATGGAGACCGGGTCCAACTACTGCATGGAGGCCATGAACGGCTTCGACTTCATGATGGGCCTCATGGCGCAGCAGTTCCAGAAGGAAGGCTTCACCTACGGCATCGTGAAGTTCCCCGGCGACTACGGCGAGGACTACGCCGCCGGCGTCAAGAAGGCTGCGGCGGCCTACGGCCTCGGCGACCCGCTGGCCGAGGTCATGCAGATCCCGATGTCGGTCGGCGGCACGCTGGACGACGCGGTGGTCGCCATGGTCACCGCCAAGCCGGAGGTGATCTTCGTGGTCACCGGCCCCATGGAGCTGGCCACCCTCATGGGCGGCGTGGCTCAGGCCGGCTACCAGACGGCCCTGTACGTGGGCGTCGGCCCGTCGTGGAACCCGGCGCTGCTGGGCACCGCGGTGCGGCCGCTGCTCGAGGCCGGGGTGTACTTCCACACCTCGCCGACCGCGGGCTGGGACGCCGACACGCCGGGACACGAGGCCATGCGGGCTGCCTTTGAGGCCGCGGCGCGTGACCCGCAGTTGCGCAACCTCGGCTACATCGCCGGCTGGACCATGGAGTACTCCATCAAGGCGGCGCTCGAGACGGCCATCGAGAACGGCGACCTGACCCGTGCCGGCATCAAGGCGGCGGCCAACTCGCTGACGATGGTGGACTACGAGGGCATGCTGCCCGCCAAGAGCTTCGTCGGAACCCCGGCGGAGACGGTGGAGCGCGGCTCCGTGGTGCATCGCATCGACGTGAACGCCTCCGACGGCCTGGCGGTCATCGCCCCCTTCTTCGTGGGCCCGACGTCGGCGGCCTACGAGTTCACCGCTCCCTGCGCGGTGCTGGGCGGCTGACCGAGAGCAGTCATCTACCGAGCGAGAGGGGCGGCCCGGCGGGCCGCCCCTCTCACTCGTCCCCCCTCCCGCCCCAGCGGGAGGGGGTCGGGGGGAGGGGAGGATGGCTCCCCCTCCCGCCCCAGCGGGAGGGGGTCGGGGGGAGGGTTGCGGAGGGCGCGCGTGGGGGCTGGGTCGCGCTCTTCGCTTCCCCCTCCGGCCCTGGCGGGCCACCTCCCCCGCTGGGGCGGGGGAGGAGAAGAGCCCGGCTCCCCCTCCGGCCCTGGCGGGCCACCTCCCCCGCTGGGGCGGGGGAGGAGAAGAGCCCGGCTCCCCCTCCGGCCCTGGCGGGCCACCTCCCCCGCTGGGGCGGGGGAGGAGGAGAGCCCGGCT
>VGBK01000060.1 GCA_016870535.1 Actinomycetota bacterium
CCCGCCCCAGCGGGGGAGGTGGCCCGCCAGGGCCGGAGGGGGAAGCCCCCTTCTCCTCCCCCGTCCCAGCGGGGGAGGTGGCCCGCCAGGGCCGGAGGGGGAAGCACAGCAAGCAGACCTGAGTCGCGCCCTTCGCAGCCCTCCCCCCGACCCCCTCCCGCCGGAGCGGGAGGGGGAGCCCAGGCCTCCCTCCCCCATCCGCCCGGGACCCCGCTCAGCGATCGGCCAGACCCCCCTCGCCCTCGGTGAGCCACAACTCGAGTTCGGCCCGGTCGGGTTCGTGGACCTCGCCGTCCCGCATGAAGTAGGCGGTGTCGACCACCTCGAGAGCCGCCGGGTCGTGCGTGGCGACCACCACCGCCGCCCCGTCGCGGGCCGTCCGGCGCAACAGGTCGAGCACATAAGCCCCGGTGGCGGTATCCAACTCGCCCGTCGGCTCGTCGGCCAGCAGCACCCGGGGGGTGTGTACCAGGGCCCGGGCCAGAGCCACCCGCTGCTGCTCCCCGCCCGACATCTCGGCGGGGCGGTGACCCGCCCGATGACCCAGGTCGACCACTTCCAGAGCCTCCCGGGTGCGTTCTCGCGCCCGCTCCCCCCCGATGCCCAGCAGTCGCAGCGCCACCATCACGTTCTCCTCGGCGGTGAGCAGCGGGACCAGCCCGAACGACTGGAAGACGAAGCCCAGCGACCGGCGGCGCACCGCGGCCGACGCCCGCTCCGACAGCCCGTCCACCCGGGTGCCTTCGAGCCAGATCTCCCCCTCATCGGGCGCCATCAGCAGCCCCACCATGTGCAGCACGGTGGTCTTGCCCGACCCGGAGGGCCCGAACAGAGCCACCATGCGCCCGGCGGGGAAAGCCAGCGACACACCGCGAGCGCCCACGGCTCCCTCCCCGAACCGCTTGCTCACCCGGCGCAGTTCAACCCGCGTCGCGCCGGCCTCTCCCCGCTCCGCCCCGGCCGGCGGCACGGCCCCGGAGAGCGAGCCGGCGTCAGCCACTGCCGGCATCCCGATGCAGCAAGATCCCCTCCTCGACGACCTGGGCGTTGGCCCGATCGGTCATCATCGCCTCGGCCAGCAACTCCGGGGGCAGGTGCACCCCGCCGTCGGCACCGATGTCCACCACGCGCTTCACCCGCACCCGGCGGTCGAGGCGGAACTTGCCGTCCTGCAGGTGGAAGACCCGGTCGGCCCGCCGCGCCAGGGCCACGTCGTGGGTCACCGCCACCACCGTCAGGCCCCCTTCCGAGCAGAGCCTCCGCAGCAACTCGTACACCTGCAGCGACCGCTGCGTGTCGAGTTCGCCGGTGGGCTCGTCGGCGAGCAGGAGACGAGGGCCCAGCGAGAGGGCCACGCACAGGGCGAGGCGCTGTTGCTCCCCGCCGGAGAGGACGTTGACCCGCGAGTAAGCGCGGTTCTGGAGACCCGTCACCTCCAGCAGGGCCCGCGCCCGCCGGCGCCGCCGCTCCCCGGCCACGCCGGCCAGGAGCATCGGCAGTTCGATGTTCTGCACCGCCTTCAGATAGGGCACCAGGTTGCGGGTGAACTCCTGCCACACGAATCCCACGTTGCGCCGGAAGTGATGGCGGATGTCGGCGCCGATCGCCGAGGTGAGATCGGTGCCCGCCACCACCACCCGGCCGGCCGACGGTCTCTCCATACCTCCCAGGATGTGGAGCAGGCTCGACTTGCCCGAGCCCGACCGGCCGACGATCACCACGAACTCCCCGGGGCGCACCTCCAGGTCGACACCCTGCAGCGCCACCGCCTCCAGGGCGCCCTGCTTGTGGATCTTGATGACGTTGTCGCAGCGCACCAGCGGCCCGTCCATCAGCGCTCCACCTCCCTGAGAACCTCGCTGAGCTGACGAGCCGAGACGTTCCGCGTGCTCCACAAGACGGCGGTTACCAGCACCACGGCCACCACCCCCAGGTACATCGCCAGGCGCGCCCAGTCCAGCTGCATGAGCGCCGGCGGGAGGAGCGCGGCGCCGCCCTCACCCAGTTGCAGGAAGGGGAGCATCAGCCGCATGAGGGCCACCCCCGCCCCGATCCCGACGATGGCCCCCACCCCCAGCACCACCAGCTGCTCCACGGCAAAGGTGGCGGCCACGCTGCGCCGGCGCAGGCCCAGGGCCCGCAACACCCCCATCTCCCGGAAGCGCCGCCGCACCGCCATCAGCACGTAGGCGGTGACCCCGGCCAGGGTCAGCACCACTCCCGCCCCGGTGCCGATGAACAGGATGGAGACCAGTCCCACCTGGATGGGGCGGCTGGAGAACTCCGCCGACACCCCCGCAGTGGTGAGCAACTCGTCGGGCTCGGTGGCCAGTTGGCCCGCCAGGCGGCCGGCGGCCTCGTTGATGTCGTCGGCGCGCAGCCACATCTCCTGGGGCTGGGTCCACTTCGCCAGCGTCCCGCTGATGCTCCACGACGGGGCCCCCGACAGCCACTGCACCAGGCCGTCGCGCCGGGTCACCATGGCCCCCTCCAGGCGAGGGTCCACCGCGGTGGGGATCAACTCCACCAGGCCCGCCACCCAGCCCTCCACCTGCTTGCCGTCCACCCCGAAGAGGGTGGACTGCCCGGCCGCCAGCCCGGATACCCTCGCCGCCTCCGCGTCCAGCACGAACGGAAGCGGCTCGGCCGGCCTGGCCAGGTGCGGCACCTCCTGCGGCCGCGCCCTCTCTGGAACGGCCAGACGGGCCACCAGGCCGGATCGCCACAACGGGTGATCCCGGAGAGCGGCCGCCGAGGGGGCTTCGCTCCCCGCGGGCCGCTCCGCGAAGAAGCGGGCGACCGCCGCCTCCCCATCGACCATCTCCATCTCGAGCCCCTGCAGGCCGGCGAACTCCTCCTGCACGGAGGCGAAGACCGAGACCGGCCCGGCGCCCGTCACCGCCCGGAGGTCGCCCAGGTAGACCCGCGTCTCGGGGACGGCGGGCCCCGTGCCCCCGGGTTCGCGTTCCAGCCACAACGCCTGCAGCACCAGGTACCCGCCGTCGTCGGAGAAGGGCCCGTTACGCGCCGCCGTCCCGCGGAGATCGACGACCACCGTGCTCCAGGCCTGGTCGTCCAGGGGCGCATCGGCCACGAAGGTGCGCAGCCGGCCCCGATCGTCTACCGCCCGCAGCAGCAGGCGCACTTGCTCGGCTCCCTCCCCGGCCTCCACCGCCGCCCAGGTCCGGGGCTCCTGGACGGCCTCGACCTCCAGGGCGGTCGTCCCCGGCGGCAGCTCCACCCCCCAGTCGGCAGCCTCGCCCAGGCCCTCCGGGCCCAGCAGGGCCAGGTCGCCATAGTCCTCCCGCCAGTGGACCACCCGCACGAAGGCGGCCGGATCCACCGCCAGCACCTGCTGGCTGCGAGAGGTGAGCCGGGCGGCTCCCACGGTGCGGTAGACCGGGGTGCCCACCGCTCCCTCGGGAACGGTCAGGAACCCGGCACCCTCGGCCACCAGGCGCACGTCGCCCCCGGAGCGGAAGGCGGCCCGGTCGTGGTACGAAGCGTCGAGGGTGTCGGCGTAGGTGAGGGCGAAGGCCCCGAAGCCGGTGGTGAGCCAGACGAGGAGAGCCAGGCGCCCGTAGGGCACGGGATTGCGTCCCAGGTGCCACCCGGGGAGGGCGGCGGCCATCCCGCGGAAGCGGGTCATCACCCAGCCGATGGCGCGCAGCAGCAGCGGCAGGACCCGCAGCAGGAGCAGCGCGCCGGAGAAGAGGAACAGGGCGGGGGCCGCCACCGAGAACGGGTCCAGTCCCACCTCCCGCCCGGTGCCGCCCACCAGGCCGCGCTGGCGCAGTTCGTACAGCACCACCGCCGCCAGCACCACCAGGAACACATCCAGGTAGTAGCGCTGCCACACCGACTGGCGGGCGGGCCGGGAGGCCAGCGCCCGCAGTTCCAGCACTCCCCGCCGCGCCAGGGGCACGATGGCCAAGCCCATGGCGGTGAAGGTCAGGATGCCGCCTGCCAGCACGAAGGGAACCACCGAGCGAGCCTGGGACACCGACAGCGGGGAGCCCCCGGTCAGGGTGGACATGGGGGGGACGCGGCCGCTGAGGGCCACCAGGCCGCGAGCCACGAAGGGAGCCACCACTGCCGCCCCGAGGGCGATCACGGCCGACTGGGCGCTGTGGATGCCGATCGTCTGCCAGGTGGAGGCCCCGCGCATGCGCAGCAGAGCCAGTTCCGCCGCCTCGCGCTCCAGCGCCAGAGCCGCCATGTAGATGAGGAAGTACAGGGCTCCGGCCACCACCAGGGCCAGCATGGCGAGAATCGGGGCGCCGAAGACCACGGTGCGCACCCCGAAGGCCTCGATGAGGCCGGGCAGTTGCGAGATGAGGATGATCCCCCCCTCCCGGGCGATCTGCCCGCGGAAGTACAGGATCGCCTGCTTCAGGTCGCCCACCGCCTCCAGGGTCACCGTCTCCCGATCCAGGTGCAGGGTGAAGCTGCGGGTGGCGGTGAGACGCCGGAAGCCGCGTTCGGTCCGCTGCCAGGGGTCGGCCTCCGGATCGGCGGCGAAGGCCCCCGTCCACACATCGAAGGACTCCGGGGTCAGGAAGGTGAGCCGGGCCGGGTCGATCCCGTCCCAGATGACCGCGTCGGGGTTCGCCGGCCGGGCGATCCCGACCACCTCCACCATCTCGAACTCCCGGGGCAGCGAGGCGAACGCCCGCAGCACCACCCGATCACCGATCTCCAGCCGGTTCAGCCGGGCCAACTCTTCCCCGATCACCACCTCGAGGATGGGGGCGGCGCTCCCGGCCGGGTCCACGAACTCGGGCAGGCCGCCCTCCAACAGCGCCAACCCCGCGGCGAGATCGGGAGCGGTGAACAGACGAGTCTGGCTGGCCTCCCGGGGAGGCTGGGGCCAAGGGGCCTCCTCGGGTGGCGACCCCGCCTCGCGCCAGGCTGCGGCCAGGCCCAGCCAGTCCGGGTACTCCAGCGGGATCATCACCAGTTCGCGGCTGACGGTGCGCTCCTCGACGGTGGGGTACCAGGCGGCCACCGCTGCCGAAGCCGCCGCCACCGTGTCGCGTCCGGCATCGGCCTCTTCGGGGGAGTACTCGGTCAGAGTCAGCGCGGCGTTCAGGTCCACCGTGGCATCGGGCGCCTGGCGGAAGGTGAAGAGCAGGTCGATGGCCGAGACCGAGGCCTCGTACAGGGGAAGCACCGCCAGCAGGGCGATGACCAGGGTGGCGCCCAGAAAGGACCCCAGCAGCATGCCGCGCCGGGCCCACACCCGGCGCAACACCAATCCCAGGTAGGTCACCCAACGCATCCGACCGGGCCCTCCGCAGCATCATCGGCCAAGACGCCCATCGCCGGAGGCCGCCGACCGCACCGGGCCGTGGTCGCCTGCAACCGCAGGCTACGCCCCCGTGCCCGGAAGGGCCAAATCCTCAGCGCGCCCGCAAGCCACCTGCGAATCTCCCACCGGCCGCAGGCAGGGTCGCTCCTGCCGGCAGCCCGCCACCGCGTGAGCGCATCGGGGGGCGAAGGGGCAGCCGTGGGGCAGTTCCCCGAGTCCAGGCGGGTCGCCGGGGATGGGGCGCAGCCGGCCCCGGGCTAGAGCCGGCACCGAGCCGAGGAGCCCGTCGGTGTAGGGGTGCCGCGGGGCGCGGAACAGGGCGGCGACCGGAGCCTCCTCCACCACCACGCCCCCGTAGACCACCGCCACCCGGTCGGCCACCCCGGCCACCACCCCCAGGTCGTGGGTGACCAGCAGCAGGCCCATGCCCCGTTCGCGCCGCAGGTCGTCGATGAGGGAAAGGACGGCGCGGCCCACGGTGACATCGAGGCCGCTCAGTGGTTCGTCGGCGATGAGCAGCCGGGGCAGGCTGAGCAGGGCGGCGGCCAGCATGGCCCGCTGCGCCTGGCCCCGCGACAACTGGTGGGCATAGGAGGCGTACTTCAGGCGCCGGGGCAGACGAACCCGACCCAGGGCGTCGAGGACCCGGCGGCGCACCTCCTCGGCACCCAGCGTCTCGTGGGCCTCCAGCACCTCCCCCGACTGAGGGCCGATCATCTCGATGGGGTCCCAGGAGCCGAGGGCGTCCTGGAAGAGCACGCCGATGCCCATCCCCACCAGGCGGCGCCAGTCCGGCGCCTCCAGGTCCTGCAGCACCCTCCCCTGGAAGGCGGTGCGCCCCGCTACCACCTCGGCCCCGGGAGGCAGCAAGTCCACGGCGCCCAGGGCGATCAGGCTCTTGCCGGAGCCCGACTCTCCCACCAGTGCCAGGGTCTCGCCCTCCCCCACCCGGAGAGAGACCCCGTCTACGGCCTTGACCCGATGTCCGCCGCGAAAGCGGACTTCCACCTCGAGGCCGTCGACGGTGAACAGGTCGCCGGCTTGGGGGCTCACGTCACCCCGCCGCCTCCACGCGGGCCAGCGCCCGGCGGAGGCGCTCCCCGGCCTCGGCGGCGACCTCCCCCAGGCCGGGGGCGTCGCTCAGCCGGGACATCAGTTCCGGGTCCATGACGGCGACCACGGTGGTATCGCCGTCCTCGTACACCGCCACGTTGCAGGGGAGCAGCAGGCCGATCTGCTCGTCGGCGCAGAGCGCCCGGTGAGCCAGCGGCGGATTGCAAGCGCCGAGGATCTTGTAGAGGGGCCGCCGCACGCCCAATTTCTCCTCCATGGTGGCGGCCACGTCGATCTCGGTCAGCACCCCGAAGCCCTCCGCGGCCAGGGCGCGGCGCACCTCGGCCTCGGCATCCGGCACCGTCAGGGCCAGACGCACCCCGAAACCGTAGGAGAACTGCTCCACCCTGCCTCCCGACTCGCCGGCCGCCAGCGTACCCGCGACCCGGCCGCCTCTTGCCCACGGCCCGCCGCGGCGCGACGATTCCCCCGGGAGGCGCCCATGCAGCAGACCATCAGCATCGACATCCAACTCGAAGAAGACGAGGACCGCACCCTGGTGCGAGCCGTGCTCCACCTGGGAGGCGACCACTTCGAGGCCACCGGCCGGGCGCGGCGCAACCCCCAAGACAAGCCCATGCCCGTCGTGGGCGAAGAACTGGCCACCGCCCGCGCCCTCAGCGCATTGGCTCTGCAGGTGATGGAGGCGGCGCAACACAAGATCGAGCGGTTCCTGAAGGGCTGACCCGCACCGGGCGGGCTCGCCTCGGCCGGGCCGGGTCTGGGCTTGTGGCGGGTCAACTACTACTCGTATCACCAACGACCACTCAAGGTTGGTGGCCGGATGCCGATAGAAGAGGGGTCCGGGGCCCGCTCGGTCCACCCCACCGGACAGGAGGCACCCCCTTCCTCCGACTCCTCCTACGAGCGGCCCCCGGAGACGCTGCAGCCCCCTCCCGAACGGGAGGGGGCTGCGCTCATGGCCGGGTTCTCCCTCGCCGCCCGGGTCGAGGCCGTCCCCGGCGTCCGAGCGGCCGCTCGCGGCTCCGCCGCCCGCCGACCCCGCTCCCCCGCCCGGCCCTACACCTCGTCGTCGGCGGTGTGGTTGCGGAACCGGGTGAACTCGGCGGCGAAGTTCATCGGCACGGTGCCCACCGCCCCGGAGCGATGCTTGGCGATGTTGATCTCCGCCAGCCCCGGCTGGTCGGAGCCCGGGTTGTAGTACTCGTCGCGGTAGATGAACATCACGATGTCGGCGTCCTGCTCGATGGCGCCCGACTCCCGCAGATCCCCCAGCCGCGGGCGCTTGTTCTCGCGCTGCTCCAGAGCCCGGTTCAACTGGGAGACCGCGATCACCGGGATGCGCAGCTCCCGGGCCAGGTTCTTCAGCGACCGGCTGATGTCGGCGATCTCCTGCTGTCGGTTCTCGGAGAAGCCCGGGCCCTGCATGAGCTGCAGGTAGTCCACCACCACCAGGGCCAGCCCCCGCTTGCGGGCCAGGCGGCGGCACTTGGCGCGGATCGAGGTGACGGTGAGGTCCGAGGAGTCGTCGACGAAGAAGGGCATCTGGTACAGGCGGGAGGTCTCGCGCACCACGCGGTTCCAGAGGTCGGGGGTCAACTGACCGGTGCGCAGCCGGTGGGAGTCCACCCCCGCCATGGAGGAGAGCAGGCGCTGCACCACCTCCTCGCGGCTCATCTCGAGGGTGAACACCGCCACCGTGGCATCGCGCTCCGCCACGTTCTGGGCGATGTTCAGGGCCAGGGCCGTCTTGCCCATGCTCGGCCGGGCGGCGATGACCACCAGATTGGCCGGCTGCAGGCCGGCCAGGCGTCGATCGAGGTCGCGGAAGCCGGTGGCCAGCCCGGTGATGTCGCCGCCCCGCGCCCCCAGTTCCTCGATGCGCTCCAGGGTCGTCTGGAGCAGGGGCCCCACCGGCGCCAGGCCGTCGCCCACCTGGTGCTCCGCCACGCGGAACACCTCGGCTTCGGCGGCGTCGAGGACGTCCTCGATGCGCCGTTCGGTCTGCATGGCGTACACCCCGAGCAGCGACCCCGCCCGCAGCAGCCGTCGCCGGGCGGCGGTCTCGGAGACGATGTCGGCGTAATAGGCCACGTTGGAGGTCGTGGGGACTCGATCGAGGAGGGTGGTCAGGTAGGCCACCCCGCCCACCCGCTCCAACTCGCCGGTGCGGCGCAGCCGGTCGGCCACCGTCACCGCGTCGATGGGCTGGTTGCCGTCGAACAGGGCCGCCACCGCCTCGAAGATGACCTGGTGGGCGGGCTTGTAGAAGTCCTCGGCGTGGAGCTTCTCGAAGGCGACGTTGGCCGCGTCGGGCGACAGCATCACCGAGCCGAGCACCGACTCCTCGGCTTCGAGGTTGTGCGGGGGGACCGGAGCCCCTCCCGCCGCCCTTCGGGACTCGACTTGAGTAGCCATGGAACTAGGCCGGGATCACGTCCAGGACGAACTCGAACTCGACCTCGCGGTGCGGGCGCACCCGAACCTCGTGCAGGCCGATCGCCTTGATGGGCGAACGCAGGTCGATGTGCTGCGGGGCCACCTCGACCCCGGTGTACTTCTGGACGGCCTCGGCCACGTCGCGCGCTCCGATGGAGCCGTAGAGACGGCCCTCGTCGGCGGCCCGGGCGGCCACCACCACCACCTGGCCGGCGAGCGACTGGGCGATCTGCTCGGCTTCCTCCCGGGCGCGCTCCTCGGCTTCGAGCCGGGCCCGGCGGATCGCCGCCGCCCGCTCCTCGGCCGCCGGCGTGGACGGCACCGCCAGCTTCCTGGGCAGCAGGTAGTTGCGGGCGTGTCCGGGCGCCACCTCCAGCACATCGCCCTTGAGGCCTACCCCCGCCACGTCCTGGATCAGTACGACCCTCATCGGTTCGTGTAGGGGAGTAGGGCCAGCTCCCGGGCGTTCTTGATGGCCCGGGCCACCCGACGCTGGTGCTGGACGCAGTTGCCCGTCACCCGCGAGGAGCGGATCTTGGCGCGGTCGGACATGAACTTGCGCAGGAGAGCCACATCCTTGTAGTCGATGTGCTCGATGCTCTCGGCGCAGAAGTAGCAGACCTTCTTCTTGAAGCGGCGCCCGGGACGATCCTCCCGGCGCCGGCCGGGTTTCTCGTCCCGGCGCTTGCTGCTGCGGGCCTTGGACGGCATGACGGTGTGTCCTCCTGAATGGTGCGGCTAGAAAGGTGCTTCGTCGGGGCCGTAGTCCTCGCGCCCCACGGGGCCGGCGGCCGGGCGCGGCCCGCCGTCGGAGGCGAAAGAGTCGGCGCGGGGGGAACGGGTCACGGCGGCGGTGGCCCAGCGCAGCGAGGGGCCGACCTCGTCGATGCGTACCTCGACCACCGAGCGCTTCTCGCCCTCCGCGGTCTCCCAGGAACGCTGCTCCAGGCTGCCGACGACGATGACCCGCATCCCCTTCTGGAGCGACTCGGCGGCGTTCTCGGCGGCCTCTCGCCAGAGGGTGCCGCCGAAGAAGCTGGTCTCCTCTTGCCAGGTGCCGCTGCGGTCCTGGTAGCGGCGATTGACCGCAAAACGGACCTTCGCCAGAGCCACCCCGGACGGGGTGAACCGCAGTTCGGGGTCCTCGACCAGGTTGCCGATGAGGGTCACGTGATTGGCTGCCATGGCTTCCTACTCTTCGTTGGGCTCGATGCGTCGTCGTCCAGGTTCATGATGCCGGCGGGGTGTGACATGAAACCTCACTCCGGCCGGATGAACTTGTGCCGCAGGACGTTGTCCGACAGCGCCAGGGCCCGATCGAGGTCGTCGACCGCCGGGGACCCTCCGCTGAAGGCCACCACGGCGTAGTAGCCCTCGCTCACATGCTTGATCTCGTAGGCGAGGCGGCGCTTGCCCCAGAAGTCGACCTGACGGATCTCGGCGCCCCGTTCCACCAGGGCCTTTTCGACCTGGGAGACCTCGGAGCGGACTTCCGTCTCGGCCATCTCGGGCCGGAACACCACCACCAACTCATAGGTGCGCACGGCGCACTCCACCTCCTTCGGACACCCGCATCCGGCGGGCGGCCCCCAGCGGGGGCAGGTTGGGGAAGACCGGCAGTGTACCGCGGGATGGTGAGATCGCGGAAGTGCGTCTACTCGCCCCCCCACCGGGCGGTCGCCACCCCGGCCCTACCGGCCCGGCGGCTCCGGGTCGAGGCGCAGGTCCTCCACCCCGGAGAAGCCGCCGGCCGGCACTTCCAGCGCATACCGATACGGCCCCGCCGGCCGGTAGGTGGGGCAGGGCGCGGCGCGACAAGGGGACAGGGCCATGACCTCCACCAGCGAACCGTCGGCGGCGAAGAAGGCGATATCGAGGGCCAGCGGGGTGTCCTTCATCCAGAAGCCGGCGGTGGTGTCTTCGGGAAAGACGAAGAGCATGCCGCGCGCCTCCCCCAGGTCGGTCACCCCCATGAGCCCCCGCTCCCTCTCGGCGGCCTCGTCGGCCACCAGCACCGGCCACGGCTCACCGCCCACCAGCACCTCCGTCGGGGTGAAGCCGGAGAGGGCGCCTCCCCCGGAACAGGAAGCCGTCAGCAGGGCCATGGCCATCAGCCGCCGGATGCGCCGTCCTCCTCGAGCAGGGACCGGGCCGTTTCCGCGGGCATGGCATACGCCTCTTCCGCCGAGGGGAAAGCCCCGCTCTCCACGTCCCCGAAGAAGGCGCCCAGCGCGGCCACCGCGTCGTCGAACAGATGGGCATAACGGCGCACG
>VGBK01000061.1 GCA_016870535.1 Actinomycetota bacterium
AGCGCAGCCCGATGTCCGAGGCCCCCGAGAAGGAGGTGAACGAGTACAGGCCCCGCTCCGGGACCGCCGAACGGAAGCGACCGTCCACGGTGAGGATGCAGGCGGTCATGTAGCCCCCGTAGGACCCGCCCATGATTCCCTGCCGCGTCGGGTCGAGGCGAGGGAAGCGCTCCAGGGCGGCGTCGGCGACCGCCAGGATGTCCTCCAGGTCGGGGGGCCGCTCCTCCACCCACCGGCCCACGGGCACCCGCACGAAGTCGCGTCCCCGGCCGCTGGAGCCGCGCGGGTTGCCGGCCACCACGCCGTAGCCGGCCGAGACGTACACCTGGAACTCGTCGAAGAAGCCCCAGCCGTACTGCGTGGCCGGGCCGCCGTGGATGTTCAGGAGGAGCGGCACTCGGTCTTGTCCCGGCGGCAAGTAGGCCCAGGCGTCGATCTCCACCCCGTCGCAGAGGACGGTGAACGGCTCCGGCGCCACCAGGCCGGCCTCAGCCCGGAAGGCTTCGTTCAGAGCGGTGAGGCGCCGCTCCTCACCCCGCTCCCACCACCACAGCTCGCCCGGGTCGGTGGGGGTGGTGGCGATGAAGGCGAAGGCGGACCCGTCGGCCCGGGTGGTCAGGCCGGTGACGACGCGATCGCCCGCCAGCACCCCGGCCACCTCGCCGTCGGGAGCCACCCGCACCACCCGCTGACGGCCGCGGTCTTCGATCACGCCCAAACACGACCCGTCGTTCAGCCACTGCGGCCCGGAGGGAACCACCGCCGGGGAGGGCGGGGCGAAGGAGCGATCCAGTTGGGCCGCAACCGGCATCGGGGTCTCGCCCGCGATCTGCCACAGGCCGGCCGGGGTGGGGTAGTCCCAGGAGTCCGGATGGCCGACCAGGAACGCCGCTCCGTCGGGACGGTACGAGAGGACCTGCCAGGACCCCGGAGCCACCAGCGCCCGGGCCTCGCCGCCGTCTGCCGCCACCTCCCAGGCCTGGGTGGCGCCGTCCACATGCCGTGACGCGTGACGGGCGCTCAGGAACCCCACGGCGGCGCCGTCGGGCCGCCAGGCCACCGCACCGTCGTGGAAGTCACCCTCGGAGAGCCGGATCGGGTCCGCGCCCGCCGGGTCCACCAGGTAGACCGTGGACCGGCGATCGTGCCGCCAGCCGAGGTCGTCGTAGCGGTAGCCCGCCCCGGTGATACGGCGCGGCCGCCGCGCACGCTCTGCTTCGTCCAGGCCGGCCCACTCCCCCGCCCACTCCGCCCCGATCACCGCCAGACGCGACCCGTCGGGCGACCACTCCGCCTCGGTGGCCCCGAGGGCGAAGCCGGTAACCAGTGCCGACTCGCCGCCTGCCGCCGGCATGACCGCCACCTGTGCCGGCTTCCCCTCCTCCCCCGACGCCCGCAGAAAGGCCAGGCGGGCGCCGTCGGGCGACCAGCGCGGCCGGGAGTCGGCCGGCCCGTGGGTGAAGGCCCGGGCCTCCGACCCGTCCCACAGCCACACCTGCTTGTGGTAGCGATCCTGCTCCAGGTCCATCCGGGAGACGACGAAGGCCACTCGCCCCCCGTCGGGATGCATCTGGGGGTCGGTGACGGTGACGAAGCGGGACAGATCCTCGGGGCGCATGGGAGCGCAGGCTACTCCGCCCGATGGCGGGGGCAGCCTCCGGCGGCGGGCCTACCGAGGGGAATCGCCTGCCGTCAACCGCTCATGCACTGGGTGACCAGGCCGAGGATGAGAGCCGACGCCTCCGGGTCGGTCATGGGATCAAAGGGTTGGCCGAGCAGGCCCGCCACGACCATCTCGTGCACGAAGGGCGCTCCGGCCACCCCGTCGGCGATGCACACCGCCGCCGCCTGGGGCAGACCCTGGCTGGTGAACTGCTGGACGAAGAGGGCATGCATGTCGAGGCACCCGAGGGCCACATCGGCCACGATGCCGACCTCGGCGTCGGTCATCCCCGCGAAGACCTCCTCGGGGTCGGCATTCGCGGTGGTGGCGCCCAGGTCCACCAGGCGGTCGTAGCCGACGTCGTCGACGACACCTTCGGCGAAGCACCGGGCGGACTCGTCGTCGTAGGGACCGTCGCCCCCGGCGACCTCCCCCGCGATGAAGTCGATCAACTCCTCCGGGCTGTTGATCGCCCCGCCGCCGGTCGTCGTGGGCGCCTCGGTGGTCGTCGGCATCTCGGTGGTGGTGGGCGCCCCGGTGCTCGTCGGCGCTTCCGTGGTCGTCGGCGCTTCCGAGGTCGTCGGCGCTTCCGTGGTGGTGGTCGAGGAGAAAGCGCCCCCGTCGCCGCCGCAGGCGGCGGCCAGGAGCAGGAGGGAGAAGAGGGGGATCAGAACCCGGCGCATGTCGTTACCTCGTCGTTGGTGAGTGCAGCGCGCAGCCTATCGCGCTCACCCGCCCTACTACCCTCCCGGCGGTGCGCCGCTTCGTCGCCTCCTCCTTCGGCCTGGGGCTCATCCCCCGCCGCCTCTGGAAGAGCGACTCCGGCGCCGGCACCTTTGGGGCCGGCCTGGCCGCCCTGGTGGGCGGGGTCGTCTGGGCCGTGGACGCCCCGTGGTGGGCCACCCTGGTGTTGGCCCTGGCGGCCATCGCGGCCTCCCTCTGGTCGGCCGTACCCTTCGCGGTGGGCCGGGCCGATCCGGGGTGGGTCTGCATGGACGAGACGGCCGGCACCCTGGTCGCCCTGGTGGGCCTGCAGGGCTGGCCCTGGGTGCTGGCCCTGGTCGTGGCCCGGCTGGCCGACATCTTCAAGGTCCTGCCGGGGGTGCGCCGGGCCGAGGCGCTGCCCGGGGCGCTGGGGGTCACCGCCGACGACCTGGTGGCCGGCCTCTACGGCCTGGCCGCCGGGTGGCTGTTGACGCTCGCGCTCTGAGCGAGCCGTCGCCCCTTCCCCTTCAGCGCCGCGCCCGGGACCTGCCCCCCACCGGCCGGCGGCGGCCCCCGTTCGAGCGCCGCCCCCCGAACCGCCGCGCGTCCTGGGGAGTGATCAGCGTCCGGTGGTGGGCGGCGCCTCCGGGGGCGCGGGCCGAGTCGATGCGCTCCCCGCCGGCGGCCAGGCGGGCGAGGTCGACGGGGTCTACCACTCCGGTCAGCCCGAGACGCCCCTGCATGCGGCGCGACTCATGAGCCTGATCGGGCGAGACCAGCGACACCACCACGCCGGAAGCCCCCGCCCGGGCGGTGCGGCCGGAGCGGTGCATGTAGTCCCTGGCGTCCGTAGGCGGGTCGAAGTGCACCACGCAGGCCACCCCGTCGACGTGTATGCCGCGGGCGGCCACATCGGTGGCCACCAGGGCCCGCACCCGGCCGCCGGCGAAGCCGCTGAGGGCGCGGTCGCGCTGCACCTGCGAACGCCCGCCGTGTATGGGGGCGACGCTCAGGCCACGCTGCTCCAGGTGGCGGGCGAGACGGTCGACACCGTGACGGGTCCGGCAGAAGATGATGGTGGACCCGGCCGCCGCCACGATCCCGGCGGTGTGCTCGATGCGGTCGTGAGCCCCCACCTGCCAGAAGAAGTGGCGGGCATCGATGGCATCCTCGCCGATCCCGGCCACCTCGTGGCGCACCGGATCGCTCTGGTAGCGGCGGGTGAGGGCGGCTACGGGCCCGTCGAGCGTGGCCGAGAAGAGCATGGTCTGGCGGTCGGGGGCGGTCATGTCGAGCAGGCGGCGCACCTCGGGCAGGAAACCCATGTCCGCCATGCGGTCGGCCTCGTCCACGACCACCCGATCGACCTCATCGAGCCGCACCGAGCCCTGCTCGATGAGGTCGGCCAGGCGGCCGGGACAGGCGACGAGCACATCGACGCCGCGGCGCAGCGCCCGCCGCTGCGCCTCGTAGCCCACCCCGCCGTAGACGGCGGCGGTGTGCAACCCGCAGACGGGAGCGATGACGTCGAGTTCGTTGCGGATCTGCTCGGCCAGTTCGCGCGTCGGGGCGAGCACCAGAGCCCGGGGACGTCCCGGCCTGGCCCGCTCCACCTTGGTGACGAGGGGGATGCCGAAGGCCAGCGTCTTCCCCGAGCCCGTTGGGGCGCTGCCGCAGATGTCGCGGCCGGCCAGAGCGTCGGGGATGGCGGCCACCTGGATGGGAAGGGGTTCGGTCACGCCGATCGCCGCCAACGCGGCGACGACCTCTCGGGGCGTGCCGAGGTCGGCGAAGGTGGGGGTCATGGTCTCTCCTGGCTCTGCGGTGCGGGGAATCGTGGGTGGAGCGCTCTCGCTCGCGCCCTGCCACACCACTTGTTGCGCAGGAGCGAGATGCGGGCCGCGGGTGCGGCCGGGCTGCCGGCCGGGCCCGATCCGGGCCCGCCCTCCCGAGACATCGAGAGTGCAGCCGCGGCGACGGTAGCAGCCGACCGTCGCTAACCCGGTATCGGCGCCGAGGAGGGCGGCCTTGATCCGTTGCCGGCCCCTCAGGGGCCGCGCCGATAAAGCGAGCGGAGCGAGCCCCATCCGCCGGACCCCCGCCCGATGGAGCGGCTTCTTCGGGCGGACCAGATCAAACGGCGGGCGAAGCCCACCGCCTCTCCGCCAGCCCGGTCTAGCGGATGTTGAAGTACCAGACCCAGGCAGCCACGCTCAGGATGGCGAACAGGAAGGCGGTCTTGAAGGCCTGCTTGATGATCCCGAGGACGAAGAAGAGGGCGGTGAACGCCCCCACCCCGACCAGGGTCCACATCAGCGTCGGGTTGGCCTTGACCTGCTCGATGATCTCCTGGCCCCGTTCCTGGAGCTCCGGCGGGATCGTCTGGGCGATCTGGAGTAGCAAGTAGCGCATCGGTGCCAGGTTACCCGCCTGCCCGTCCTGGCTCCCACCCCGATTCCCATATCGGGTGCCTACCTATGCTGGCGGTGTGAACCGGCGTGCCCGTCTCCCCTCTCCCCTCCTGGCCGCGTTGCTGTCGGCGCTGCTCCCCGGGGCCGGCCAGTGGTACGCCGGGGCGCGACGGCGGGCGATGTGGATGATCGGGGTGGCCATCGCCCTCCTCACCCCGGCGCTGATCGTGGTAGTGCTCCTCTTCGGCCCCTGGGAGATCAGCGGCCGCGGCCTGGCGGTGGATCTGATCCGGCCCTACTTCCGTCATCCCAACCTGCTGCTGACGCTCTTCGCCGCCCTGGTGGCTCTCCTCGCCTTCCGTGCCTTCGCCGTCATCGACGCCCTGCTGGCCGCCCGCCGGCGCCCGTGGCGCCCGGGCCGCGCCGCCGGGGTGGCTCTCGCCCTCGGTTTGCTGCTGGCCGCGGTGGCCTGGCCCCACGTGTGGGCCGGGGAGCAGGCCCTGGCGCTCCACGACTTCGTCACCACCGACTTCACCCGGGACCCGGCACAGGCGCCGACCACCACCACCGTGCCGCCGACGACCACCACCCTGCCGGCCACGACGACCACGGGAGAGGACGGCACCACGGCGCCGACGACCACCACCACCGCCCCTCCCCCTACCACCACGACCACCACCGCGCCCGACCCCTTCGGCGGCGCCGAGTGGATCACCATCGCTCTCCTGGGCGGCGACGCCGGCCCCGGGCGCTGGGGCATCCGCACCGATACCATCATCGTGGTCGCGGTGGCCCCCGCCTCCGGGCGGGCCGCCATGTTCTCCATCCCCCGCAACCAGGTGCAGTGGCCCATCCCTGCCGATATCCCGGCCCACGGCGCCTTCGCCGGCCACAGCTACCCCGAGATCACCAACACCATCTACGCCTACGGCCTGGAGCACCCCGACCTGTTCCCCGGCGGCCCGAACAGCGGGGGCAATGCCGTCAAGGCCATCCTGGGAGAGGGCCTCGGTCTCCGCATCGACTACTTCGCCCTCGTGGACCTGCTCGGTTTCGTGCATCTGGTGGACGCCCTGGGGGGCATCGACATCTACGTCACCAAGCCGGTCAACGACCCCCAGCAGGTGTGGCCCAACGGGCAGAAGGTGGACGTGAGGATCGGCGTGGGCCAGCACCACTTCGACGGCCTCTGGGCCCTGGCTTACGCCCGCGTCCGCCAGCAGGACACGGACTACCACCGCATGGACCGCCAGCGCTGCGTGCTGGAGGCCGCCGTGGCCCAGGCCGACACCCTCACCCTGCTGCGGCGCTTCTCGGATCTGCTCCCCATCGTGCAGGCCAACCTGCGCACCGACATCCCGGTGGGCCGGTTCCCCGACCTCATCGACCTGCTGGGCAAGGTCGACACCGGAGCGGTGACGGCGGTGCGCTTCATGCCCCGGGCGCCGGAGTTGTCCGGAACCGGGACCTCGTTCATCAGCGGCGTAGACGAACGCGGCTACTCGATACCCAACGTCGAGGTCATCCGGGCGACGGTGCAGGCGGTGCTGGCCGCCGAACCCGGCGAGCCGGGCACCGGGGTGGAGTTGCCGACCCTGGAGGAGGTCTGCCGGGCGGGGTGACCTAAGCCTGAGTGGCCGCCGGCATCTGCTCCCCCATCGCCATCTCCCGGCACTTGAGCGCCCGGTCCAGGTCGTCGGCGGTCTCCACCAGCAGGCGGCGCAGCATGGGGCCGATGTCACCCCGGCCCAGCACCCCGTCCACCATCTCCCGGGTCGAAGGCTCGATGCGGTGCCAGGGGAACAGGGTGCGGAAGTAGGCCCGGCTGGCCTCCGCCTCCCACTCGGTGAACAGGCCCGGCAGCCCCTCGAAGAAACGCGGCACGAACCCCTCCACCAGGTCGCGCTGCGAGCGACGGAAGAAGCCCCGCGCCGCCGCCAGGGTCAGGTGCAGCGAGGGGTAACCGCCGCCGTGGAGGCGCTGCCACACCTCCTCCTTCACCGCCGGGTCGGGACGGGAGGCTTCGGCGGTGACCATGGCCCGGTCGCCCCGGTCCGAGGAGTCGCGCTCCCGCTCCGAGGCCAGGCGGTCGTCGGCGCCGTCGAGGCCCAGGGCCACCCAGGTGACCGCCACCCCCCAGCGCATGTCCTGGTCCACCGCCAGGCCGTCGGGCGGCACATCCACCAAGGTGGCGGCCAGGCGAGCGTCCTCGGCCGAGCGAGCCTGGCCCAGCAGGGCCCGGCCCCACAGCACCCGCAGGTCGCCGGGCGGCACCAGGTCGATGGCGGCGCGAGCCGCCTCGACCAGCAGGTGCGCCTCGGCGTCGATGCGCTCCTCCGGCACGTACCGGGCGATGGCCGAAGCCGCCGTCTCGGTGATCAACTCCACCACCGGCAGCACCTTCTCCGCCCCGCCGGAGCGGCGCACCAGGTTCAGGTAGTCCGTAGAAGAGAGCAGGCGGTCGCGCACCATCTCCCACAGCGAGCCCCACACTTGCTGGCGCAGCAATGGCGAAGCGATGCGGCCGAGGTTGCCCCGGGCCCAGGCGGTGGAGACCGGGTCGAGGGCCACCTTGGCGTACCCGTGGTCGTTGAAGTTCGGGTAGACGAAGGAGGGGGCGGCCAGGCCGGCGGCGCCGGTCAGCGGGCTACGCTCGGCGGAGATGGTGGCGGGAAGCACCTTCGGCTTCCCGTCGGCAGCCACCAGCGCTACTTCGACGTGATGGGGCCGCAGCACCGGATGCTCCTCGGGTGCCGTCTGCACCAGGTCGAGGCGGGCCAGGCGGTTCCCCTCGACCTGCCACTCGGCGGCCAGGGTGTTCAGCGAGGCAGTGCGCAGCCACCGGGCCGCCCAGTGCACCAGGTCCACCCCACTGCCCTCCTGCAAGGCGGCCAGGAAATCGGCCAGCGAGGCGTTACCGAAACGATGCCGGCGGAAGTAGGTCTGCAGGCCGGTGCGGAAGGCGTCGGGGCCGATGGCGGCCACCAGCTGCTTCAGCACCGCCGCCCCCTTCCCGTAGGTGATGCCGTCGAAGTTCAGGAAGGTCTCGTCGGTCGACGGGACCTCGTCGGCGATGCGGTGGGTGGTGGGCCGTTGATCCTCGCGGTAGGCCCACAGCTTCATGCGGGTGTGGAAGTCCAGCCAGATGCCGGGGAAGCCCCCGATGTGGTCGAGAGCCAGGTAGGCCACGTACGAGGCGAAGGACTCGTTGAGCCACAGGTCGTTCCACCAGCGCATCGTCACCAGGTCGCCGAACCACATGTGGGCCAGTTCGTGCATCAGGTACTCGGCCCGCCGGGTCAGCTGGTCCTCGGTGGGCGGATCGCGAAAGACCACGGTGTCGGTGTAGCCGATGGCGGCCACGTTCTCCATGCCCCCCCAGTTGAACTCGGGCACGAAGATCTGGTCGTACTTGCCGAAGGGGTAGGGCTGGTCGAACAGGTCCTGGTAGAAGTCGATGCCCGCCTTGGTGACGGCGAACATGGGCTCGGCGTCCAGGTAGCGGAAGAGCGACCTGCGGCAGTAGATGCCCAGGGGGATGTCGCCGTGGTGGTCGTGCACCCCGGCATAGGCCCCGGCGAACACCGACATCAGGTAGGTGCTGAAAGGCACGGTCTCGGCGAAGAGGCGGCGGGTGCGCCCGTCGGGCAACGCCTGGCGGTCGATCTCCGCACCGGCGCTCACCACCACCCACTCCGCCGGGGCGCTCACCGCCACCCGGTAGGTGGCCTTCAGGTCGGGCTGGTCGAAGCAGGGGAAGAGGCGGTGGGCCGAGTAGGGCTCGAACTGGGTGTACAGGTACTCGGCGCCGTCCTCGGGGTCGGAGAACTGATGGAACCCCTCGCCGGTGTGGTCGTAGGCCCGCTCGTAGGAGACGTGGATCTCGTTGCGCTCGCCGAGCACCGCCCCCGGCAGGGTGATCCTCCCGCCGTCCCAGTCGGCTTCAGCCTCGGACCCGTTGACCACGAAGCGGTCGATGCGCCCCCCCATCCACTCCAGGAAGGTGTCGCCCCCGGCGTGGTCGAAGGTGATGGTCACGTCGCCGTGGAACACCTTGGCGCCGGCCTGCAGGTCGAGGTCGAGGACGTAGGCGATGTTCGACACCTGCTCGGCCCGGCGGCGGGCCTCCTCGAGAGTCAGGCGGTCGCGAGGGGCGACGGTGGGCTCCATGCCGGCTCCTTTGGGGGCGAGATGGGACGGCCTCCGGGTCCGCCCGCCGGGAGGGTAGTGGCTGCGCCGGGCAGTGGGAGGAGGCGCACCCGGGGCCCGGCGCCCCCTCAGCCCTCCTCGAACAGGTCCTGCAGGATGGACCGGACCGTGTCGGGCAAGCCCTCGTCCAGCGATCGCGGGGCGAAGCCGAGTTCGGCCCGCGCCTTGGCGTCGCGACCCAACAGGGTGGTGCCCGCCCCCAGCCGCAGTGTCTCGGCGGCGCCGCGCAGCGGGGGCAGGGCGAAACCGAGGCCCTGTGCTCCCCAGGCGATGGGGCGCAGCGCCCACCAGGGCAGGGGAAGGGGGGGATGCCGCCTCCCCGCCAGGCGACCCGCCCGTCGCAGGACATCCCGCAGGGGATGCGCCGGGCCGCCGAGAATGTAGGTCTCCCCCGGGCGGCCCCGCTCCATGGCGGCCAGCAAGCCGGCGGCCACGTCCTCGACGTGGGCGAAGCAGAAAGCGGTGCGGGTGGGGGCCGCCGGCAGCCGCCCCCGCAGGTGCGCGCCGATGGCCCCGGCCAGGTCGCCGCGGTCGCCCGGGCCGTACACCGCTCCCGGCATGGCGATCATCAGAGGAAGCCCCTGGCGCATCATCGGGACCGCCACCTCGTAGTGGGCCTGCCACTTGGTGCGCTGGTAGAGCGAGGGCAGGCGCCCGTGGTGGTGGTACGACTCGTCCACCACCCGGCCTTTCGTGTCGCCGTTCACCGCCAGGCTGCTGGTGTGGACCCCCTTGGGCACATGCAGTTCCCGCATCACCTGCAGCACGTGACGGGTGCCGGCCACGTTCACCGCCTCCGCCCGCCGCCGGTTGCGGGAGCCGACCCACACCACCGCCGCCAGGTGGAAGACCCCGTCGGCACGGCGCATCGCCCGGCGCACCGACTCCTTGTCGAGGACGTCGCCGATGAAAGGGCGCACCCCGTGGCGCGCCAGCGCCCGGGCCTGCTCCGGGGTGCGCACCAGCGCGCTGACCACGTGGCCGTCGGCCAGGAGGCGGGCGGTCAGGTAGCCGCCGATGAAGCCGGTGGCGCCGGTGACGACGTAGTGCATCGGCGCGGCATGCTATCGGGCGGGAGCGGCAGTGGTCAGGCGGCCCGCGGAGCGCGCTGCCCGGAGGTCGATGCCATCCAAGATGCTGCCGCCCCGTACCCGGCCCGACGAACCCACTCGCGCTCCCGGCGGCGAGCGGCCCGATCCTGCATCCGGCGGATCCATCTCGCTCGTCTTTGGTAGGCCAGCATCTCTCCTCCTGCATCGGTTGGACGCTGGAGAACGATGAGAGGTTTCCGCGAGATCTCCCGCCGGACCGCTTCTCCTCCCGCCCCAG
>VGBK01000062.1 GCA_016870535.1 Actinomycetota bacterium
GCCTCGAGGAGGCGCTGGAGGCACTGCGCGCGAAGGGAGTGGCCGTCGGGCCGGTGCTCGACGCGGCCGGGGTGATGGACGACCCGCACTTCCAGGAGCGAGGCATGCTGGTGCCGATGGCCGACCCGGACCTGGGGGAGGTGCGGGTGCCGGCCGTGCAGCCGCGTCTCCGCGGCACCCCGGGCCGGATCAAAGGTCTCGGGGCTCATCTGGGGGAGCACACCAACGAGGTGTTGGCGGCAGAACTGGGTATGTCTGCCGAGGAGATCGAAGCGCTGCGCCGCGACGGCGTGGTCTGAGGTCCGCCGCCGGGGTTCGGTGGAGAGCCCCTCGCCTTCCTGCCGACCCTCCCCAGTTGTGGCCTTCCTGTGTTTGATATACGATATATGGACCTCCGCAAGGAGGCGTTCGGGAGGGAACCACCAAGGAGGATCGAATGCGACTCGGCAAGAGGCTGAGCGTCATCGTACTGATTGCCGTGCTGGCGGTGATTGCCGCCGCCTGCGGCGACGATGCCGCCACCACCACGGCGGCTCCGACCACCACGGCGGCTCCGACCACCACGGCGGCCGAAGCCGGCGGGACGATCGTGGCCTTCATCCCGGTGACCACCAACACTTACATCGCCGAATGGGCGCGCGGCGCCCAGCTGGCCGCCGCGCAGTACGGCTACAACCTGATCGTGATCGAGAACAACTTCGATCAAGCCGAGCAGGACACCCAGGTGCAGCAGCAGTTGGGTGCCGGCGGTGATGTGAAGGCCTACGTCTGGTGGCCCAGCGACAACGCAGCGGGCGTGGCCTCGCTGCAGGCACTGGCGGCGAGCGGCATCCCGGTCATCCAGACCAACCAGTACCCCTTTGCCGGCAGCGAGCGGCTCGTCGTCGGCTACGCCGGCGTGAACGACACCTTCAATGGCGAAGTGGCCGGTGAGCTGATCGTCGAGGCGCGCGACTGGATGGTGGACAACGGCATCGAACTGCACAGTGAGGGCGGCAACGCCATCATCGTTGGGTTCGTGCCCGGCTACCAGGCCGGCATCGACCGGACGGCCGCGGCCACGGCGAAGATGGAGGCGGCCGGCATCACCGTACTCGGCATGATCGAGTCGGGCTTCGACCCGGCCTCCGGCTACGCCGGAGCCAAGGAGCTGATCGCCGCCCACCGGGCTGCGGGCATCGACCTGGTCTACGCGCACAACAGCGCCCTGAATGAGGGCGTGATCCAGGCGCTCGAAGAAGAGGGCTACGTTGTGGGCCCGAACAGCCCCACCGTCATGGCCATCGCAGGCACCTGCCACGGAAACCTCGAGTACCTGGAAAACGGCAAGGAGTTCGCCACCGGGCTTCAGGCCGCCCGCCTCGAGGGGATCTTCAGCATCAACACCCTGCATGAGTACCTGACCACCGGGTCGCTGGCGTCGTTCGACAACTTCATCCCGAACCCGCCGCTCCACAGCCCGGCCTACGGCATCACTGCGGAGAACGAACTGGAGACCATCACGCTGGAGGGCTTCTCGGTCGAGGAGCTCTGCAGCTACTGATGCCATTGCACTGATCAGACCCCGCTGGTGCGGGGCGCTGCCCCCCTGCGCCCCGCACCAGCCCCTCACCCCGCGAGACACCCCTTCGGTGGCCTCGCCCCGGGTTCATGTCCTTCGGTAGGCGCTGGAGGTGAGATGTGACGGCGACCAACCTGTTCCACGTGGGCGTGCTGGTGCCCGACATAGAGAAGGCGATGGACCGGTTCTCGGAGGCACTCGGCCTGACGTTCATGGATCCGGCGGTCGCCCACGTCGATGCCTTCGAGCAGGCCTCCGGCACGAACGTCCTCGACCTGCGGATCACCTGGTCGAAGGAGGGGCCGCCCTACCTGGAGTTGCTGGAATCCCAGGACAACGAAGGCCTCTACGGGCACCATCAGGAAGGACTCCACCACGTCGGCCTCTGGGAGCCCGACCCTGTGAAGCTGATGGAGCGCCTGGTAGGCATGGGCCTGACCAAGGAGGCCATCCAGTGGGCTCCCGAGGGGGGCATCATTGCGGCCTACACCGCGCCGCGTGAGCTCTACGGGACTCGTCTGGAGTTCATCGAAGCTTCCCGGAAACCGGGGATGGAGGCTTGGCTGACGGGTGGGTCATGGAGCGATTGAGGCGGGCAGCCGGGCACAGCGAGGGAGAGCGCGGATGACCGACACGCCCACCGCCGTTATGGCGCCGACTCTCTCCATGCGGGGCATGTGCAAGCGCTTCGGGCACATCCAGGCGCTCGATCACGCCGACTTCGAGGTGAGGGCCGGCGAGGTCATGGCCCTTGTCGGGGAGAACGGGGCCGGGAAGAGCACCCTGGTCAAGATCCTCGCCGGCTTGTACCGGCCGGACGCCGGTGAGGTTCTGCTCGACGGCGAGCCCTTCGACCTCGGGGGAGTCCTGAAGGCGGAGCACGCCCGTATCGCCGTCGTGCAGCAGGAGCTCAGCCTGGTGCCCACGCTGACCATTGCCGAGAATGTGTTCCTCGGCAGCTCACGCGGCCGCACCTGGCGGAGCCCGCATCGCCTGGCCGCGGAGGCGGCGTCGTACCTGGAGCGGGTCGGCCTCGGTGGCCTCGACCCGCTGCGTTCGATCGAACGGCTCTCGGTGGCCGAGCGGCAGCTCATCGAGGTGGCTCGCCTGGTGGCGCGAGATGCCCGCATCCTGATCTTCGACGAGCCCACCGCAGCTCTGTCGGAGGCGGAGACGGATGGCGTCAAACGGGTGGTGCGCAAGCTGCGCGATGAGGGGGGCTCCATCATCTACGTGACTCACCGGCTGGACGAGGTCTTCGACCTCGCCGACCGGGTCACCGTCTTCAGGGATGGTCGCAGCCAGCCCCCGACGGCGGTGAGCGATCTCGACGTCGACGAGTTGATCCACCGCATGCTCGGGTCACGGCTCGAGGCGATGTACCCGGCGCACGGCACGACACGCGGCGAGGTAGTGCTGTCGCTGGAGGATCTGCGGGGACCCGGCTTGGCGGCGCCGGTCGGCCTCGAGGTGCGCCGCGGGGAGATCGTAGGCCTCGCCGGGCAGGTGGGCAGCGGAGCCTCCGCCCTCTTGCAGGTGGTATCCGGCACGGTCACCAGCTTCGGTGGGCGGGTGCGCGTCGACGGCAAGGCCGTCCCGCCCTTCAACATCTCCGCCGCCATCCGCATGGGAATCGGCTACGCCTCCTCGGATCGCAAGAAGGATGGCCTGTTCCTGGGGCGGAAGGTTTCCGAGAACCTGACCGCCCCCTCTCTCCATCTGGTGTCGCGCACCGGGTGGGTGATGAGGTCTCGAGAGCGTTCCATGGGCGAGCGGATCGCCGCCCTCTTCAAGATCGACCCGGGTCGCCTGCGTTCGATCGCCGGCACCCTGAGCGGGGGGAACCAGCAGAAGGTCGCGGTAGGCAAGTGGCTGGGGCCGGAGCCTGCCGTCCTGCTGGTGGACGAACCTACCCGGGGGGTGGATGTGGGGGCTCGCGCCGAGATCTACGGCAACCTGCGCGATCTGGCCGAGCAGGGCATGGCGGTGGTGTTCGCCTCGTCCGATGTGCAGGAGATCCTGGGGCTGGCCGACACGATCGTCACGTTCTTCAGAGGGGAAATGGTGAGCATCAGGCGACGGCAAGACACGAACACGGCCACCATCATGCGAGAGATCACCCACCCCACCCACGGCGAGGTCGGGCCATGAGGGGCCGGGGCGAGCGCCTGGAGGAAGCGGCCCTGGCGGCGGCGCGCGATGCCGCCCGGATCCGGACCAGCCGGATCGCCACCCTGGCCATTGTCGGCGGGGCGGTTGTGGTGCTGTTCGTCGTGGGGTGGCTGACCACTCCCCAGTTCCTGCAGTGGCCCAACCTGCGCAACGTCGTCCGGTCGGCGGCGATGATCGGGATGATCGCGCTGGGGATGACCTTCATAACCCTCAGCGGGAACTTCTTCTCGCTGTCGGTTGCCCAGACGGGGGCTTTCTCCGCCATCGCCTTCGCCTTCATGATGTCGTGGGGATGGCCTCTGCCCCTTGCCCTCCTGGCCGTCCTCGCCGGCGCACTTCTGGTAGGTGCCGCTCAGGGCGGGCTGGTGGCCCTGGGCGGGAATCCGATCGTGGTGACGCTCGGCGTTGGGGCGGGGTTGTTCGGCTTAGGCAGCGTGCTGACGGACAACAAGACCATACGGCACGGCAACACGGCGGCCGACTGGATGGGCACCGGTCGTCCTCTGGGGATTCCCACCCAGACCTGGGCGTTCATCATCCTCTGCATCATCGCGGCCATCGTGCTGAGCAGGACTCGCTTCGGCCGGAACGTCCTGTTCGTTGGAGGCAACAAGTTCGCCGCGGCCTCCTCGGGGATCCGGCCGTCCCGGGTGGCGATCCAGGTGTTTGCCATCTCGGCCTTCGCTGCGTCGATCGCCGGGTTGTTTCTCTCGGCGCAGTTCGGCGAGGGCCGCCTGGACTCCTTCACCGGTGACGACATCAACGCCATTGCTGCCATCCTCGTGGGAGGTGCCGCCCTTCAGGGCGGGGAGGGCTCCCCCTTGCGCACCGCGCTGGGCGCCGTGTTCATTGCTGCGCTGGAGAACCTGATGGTGTTGCGCCAATACGCCTTCGGGGTTCGAAAACTGTGGGTGGGGGTGGCGATCCTCGTCGCGGTGTCCCTGTTCAACTACCTCAGGTCGCGAGCGAGGACGACGTGAAAGCACTGAAGAGAGCCACGCCAATCACCTGGGCCAGGCTGGCGGTCTTCGTCGGCGTCTTCCTGGCCTTCGCTCTGATCGACGGCCGCTTCGCCACGGTCAACAACGTCTACACGATCTTCGAGGGCTTCGCCTGGCTGGGACTGGGCGCCATGGCGGTGGGTATCACCATCATCGCCGGGGAGTTCGACCTGTCCGTGGGCTCCGCCGCGGCGGTGGCGGGCATCCTGTCGGTGAAGTTCATCGGAGGGCTGGGACTCCTTCCCACCGTGATCCTGGTGGGCCTCATCGGCATGGCCTTCGGGGCGATGCAGGGATGGCTCATCTACCGCCTGCGCATCGCCTCGCTGGTGTTCACCCTGGGCTCGTTGATCGCATTGCGCGGCCTGGCGTACATGATCTCGAACGAGAGAACGGTCGTCATGCAGGATCTCGAGGTGGCCAAGGCGGTGAAGCGGCAGCTCTTCATCTTCTCCCCCTTCAGCCTCACCACCATCGCCATCTTCGTGGTCATCGGCCTGTTCCTCCGCTACCACCGCTACGGGAGGGAGGTTTTCGCGGTCGGCGGCGGCCGCAACGAGGCCATCGCGGCCGGCGTGCCCCTGGCGCGCCCGCTGATCACGGCATTCGCCCTGTCGGGGACTTGCGCCGCCCTGACGGGCGCGCTGAGCACCATCAAGTCGGGCAGCGCTTCGCCTTTCGGTTTCGAGCAGCTGCTGCTGCCGGCGGTCACCGCGGCGCTGATCGGCGGGGTGAGCCTGTTCGGAGGCAAGGGGACGGCGCCCGGCATCGCCGTCGGTGCCCTGACCATCCGGTTTCTGAACAGCGGGCTGAGCCTGCGGGGCTCGCCGTACTACGTAATCACGCTGGCCACCGGGACCCTGCTCATTGTCGTCGTGCTGCTGGAACTGGTGCTGGATCGGCCCGAGCTGCGCGACCGGATTCGCTTGCGGCGTCTGCGGCGTGCCATGGCTCGTGAGACCGGCGCCGGCTAGGAGGGAGAGGGAGATGGCCCTGCTGAGAAGGAATGCGGCGCTCTTCGGGGCCGACCTCCCAGCCGAGGGGGAGTGGCCGGTGCTCGGTGCTGCTGAGTTCGACGACGAGACGGAGCGCATCTATGCCGGGGTGCTGGGGGCGGGGGGGACTGTGCCCGTCCGCAGCCTCGGTCCCGAGGTCGAAGAGGCTCACCTCTTCCTGGGGTCGGCGGTCCTCCTGGGAGGGGGTCCGGAGCGGCCCCTACCGCGGCCGGCGGCGACGGCGACGTTCGGCGGCTGCTGCCATGGATTCGCCAACCGGAGCGCTGCGCCCCTCCGCTACCTGCGGGTCATGGTGGGCCCGGAGGGCGCCGAGCCGGCCGTGGTGCCGGGCGATACCGGGCGGGGTGCGGCGACTCAGGAACTCGACGTCAGCCTGGTGGAGGAGTTCTGGGCCCATGAGGGCCTCGGGATGATCACGTACCGGCGGCTATGGGGCCTGGAGGACTTCTCGACCAGGTTCGGGTTCGTCGACCACTGCGTGGTGCCGCCCGGCACCTCGGTCGGCTACCACCGCCACGACACCGTCCAGGAGTGCTACCTGATCATCCGGGGCGAAGGGGTCATGAAGGTCGACGGCGAAGTGGGGAGGGTGATCCCCGGGGATTGCGTGCCCAACCGCCTCGGCGGGTCCCACGGGCTGATCAACGGCGGCTCCGAGCCGGTGGAGTTCATCAACATCGCCGTGTGCCAGCGCAAGGGCGAGTGGGACGCGACGAACCTGGGTGACGACCTCAGCGACCTCATCTAGCGCTCATGTACCCGTTCTCTCCACGGATGCGGCCTCTGCGAATCGTCCCCGGTCCCGGGGTGTGGACCGGGCGCCGGAAGGTGCCTTCATGAGGCCGCGACGCTCGGTGTTCTACATCCCGGGGAACAACCCGAAGCTGCTCGGCAAGGCCGAGGGCATCCGGGCAGATGTCATCACTCTGGACCTCGAGGATTCGGTCCCGATGAGCGAGAAGCCGCGAGCCCGGGAGCTCACCCGGGCCCACCTGGTTCCCGCGGGCAGCAGCGGCGCCCAGGTCTACTGCCGGATAAACCCGTGGGCCAGCGGGCAGACCGAGGTGGACCTCCAGGCCATCGTCGGCCCGGACCTGGACGGGGTCTGCCTGCCGAAGGCCGATCACCCCGACGAGGTGGTCCGCCTGGCAGAGGCCCTGAGCCGGCTGGAGCTCGAGCGCGGGGTGCCCGAGGGATCCACCCAGATCCAGCTGCTCATCGAGACGGCCCGGGGGCTGATGCACTGCTACGACGCCGCGCAGGCCTCGCCGCGCGTGGAGGCACTTCTGTTCGGTGCCCTGGACTTCGCCCGCGACATGGGGGTGCATCCAGAGCCCCGGGCGGCGGTGGTGGCCTATCCCCGGGCGCAGGTCGCCGTGGCCGCCCGAGCGGCCCGCCGCACCGCCATCGACTCGGTCTTCCCGGGATACCAGGATCCCGAGGGATTCGAGGCCGACACCCTCCTGAGCCGGGAGCTGGGCTACGAGGGCCGGATCGTCATCCATCCCGCTCAGCTCGCCCCGACGCATCGGCTGTACGCCCCTTCCGATGAGGAGATCGAGTGGGCGCGCCAGGTCGTCGAGGTGTTCGAGCAGGTGGCGATGCCGCAGGGGCTGGGCGCCGTTCCGCTCGAGGGCACGATGGTCGACATCCCGGTGTACGAGGCTGCCCGGAGGCTGCTCTGCCGCCGGGTGGACATGGACGTCAGAACGGAGGCATGAATGGGCCAGGAAGGGGCCGACGCGGGGCTGCTGCGTTTGCTGGAGAAATCGAGGGCGGCGCAGGCGGAGTGGGCGCAGGCGGACCAGCGCACTCTCGACCGCGCGGTGCGGGAGATCGCCCGTACGGTCTACGACAACGCAGAAGAACTGGCCCGGCTCACCGTCGAGGAGACGAAACTCGGAGGCTACGAGTTCAACCTCGAGCAGGACCGTCGCAAGGCGGAGATCATCTGGAACGACCTCAGGGGCAAGAAGTCGGTCGGCATCATCAACCGCGACGAGGCATTGGGTCTCGTCGAGATCGCCAAGCCCATCGGTGTGGTGGGCGCCGTCCTGCCCTTGACCATCCCGGTGACCAACACCATGTCGAACGGGATGTTCTCCCTGAAATGCGGCAACGCCGTCATCTTCGCCCCGCACCCGCGGGCCAAGAACACCGTGCGCCGCACCCTCGACCTCGTCCTCGAGCGCCTGGGCCCCCTGGGGGTCCCGGCGAACCTTCTGCAGATGCTGGAGGAGCCCTCCATTGAGCTCACCCGCCAGCTGATGAGTCTGGTGGACGTGACCGTGGCCACCGGAGGCGTAGGGATGGTCAAATCCGCGTACTCCAGCGGCAAGCCGGCCTACGGGGTCGGCCCGGGGAACGTGCAGGCCATCATCGACCGGGGCGCGGACTTCGAGGATGCCGTCGAGAAGATCATCTCCAGCCGGACTTTCAACCTGGGCCTCCCCTGCGGCAGCGAGCAGGCCACCCACGTGCCGCAGGAGCACTTCGAGGAGATCGTGGCCCTGTTCGTCGAGCACGGGGCCGCCTACTTCGACGCCCC
The DNA here is from genome assembly GCA_016870535.1 of Actinomycetota bacterium. Lineage (GTDB taxonomy): Bacteria > Actinomycetota > Acidimicrobiia > Spongiisociales > UBA11373 > VGBK01. Next base: position 8,299 of record VGBK01000062.1, read on the forward strand.
GGCCGACGTCCTCCGCATCCAACAGGCCCTCTTCGACGAGAAGGGGGCCATGCGCGGAGACACGATCGGCATCACCGCCGCCCAGATCGCGGCGGTCGCCGGCCTGACCGTGGCGCCCGAGACGCGGATGCTGCTCCTGAAGGGCGACTTCGAGCACCAGGACGCCGTCCTGCGCAAGGAGAAGCTGAGCCCCGTCGGGATCATCTACGCCTACGAGCGCTTCGAGGATGCCCTCGAGATCGCCCACGCCAACCTGAACCTCATCGGAAAGGGCCACTCGGCGGTCATCCACTCCTCGGATGCCCAGCACATCGAGCAGGTCGGGCGGACCCTCCCCGTCTCCCGGGTGATCGTGAACCAGGCGTGCAACTTCACGACCGGCGGGGCTTTCAACATCGCCTTCACCCCCACCACGACGCTGGGGTGCGGTTTCTGGGGCAACACGCTCCTCTCGGAGAACCTCACGTACAAGCACCTGATGAACGTCACCCGCATCGGTTACCCGATTCCGGGCCGCCGCCCGAGCAGCGAGGAGATCTGGGCCCTGGAGTAGCGGGGGCCGGGCCGGCGCGGCTTAGGCCGGGCTGGACGGGTCGGGGGCGCTCGGCCCCACCCCACGCCGCGGCCCCCGGCTAACCTCGGCGCCGTCATGCCCCGGCGCATCCTCATCGCCAAGCCCGGACTCGACGGGCACGACCGCGGCGCCAAGGTGATCGCCCGAGCGCTGCGTGACGCCGGCTGCGAGGTCATCTACTCGGGGCTGTTCCAGACTCCCGAGCAGATCGTGGAGACCGCTTTGCAGGAGGACGTGGGCGGCATCGGCCTGTCGCTGCTGTCGGGCTCGCACATGACCCTCTTCCCCCGGGTGGTGGAGCTCCTGCGAGAGCGCGATGCCGCCGACATCGTGGTCTTCGGCGGGGGCATCGTTCCCCAGGACGACATCGTCGCCCTCAAGGCAAAGGGCCTGGCCGAGATCTTCACCCCGGGGGCCTCCCTGGGCGACATCGTGCGCTGGGTGGAAGCCCACATCCCGGAGTAAGCCGCGTGGACCTCCTCGAATTCCAGGGGAAGCAACTGTTCGCCCGGGTGGGCGTCCCGGTGCCGGAGGGGCGGGTGGCCGCCACCCCGGGGGAGGCGCGCCGCGGCGCCGAGGAGTTGGGCGGCCGGGTGGTGGTGAAGGCCCAGGTCCGGGTGGGGGGCCGGGGCAAGGCGGGGGGCATCAAGGTGGCCGACGGTCCCGAGGCTGCCGAGGAGGCGGCGGCCGCCATTCTGGGCATGGACATCCGGGGGCACCGGGTGAACCTGGTGTGGGTGGAGCGGGCCACCGAGATCGCCGTCGAGTGGTACGTCTCGTTCACGCTGGACCGGGGGGCCGGCCAGCACCTGGCCATGGTGTCGGCCCGGGGCGGCATGGACATCGAAGCGGTGGCGGCCTCCGCGCCGGAGGCGGTGGTGCGGCGGCACATCGACCCGGTGGTCGGCCTGGCCGACTGGCAGGCCACCGACCTCGTGTATCGGGCCGGCCTCGACCGGGCGGCGGCCCGCTCGGCGGCGGCCACCCTGGGCCGCCTCTACCGGGCGTTCGTGGACCTGGACTGTGACCTGGTCGAGGTGAACCCCCTGGTGCTCACGGCGGGCGGCGAGGTGATCGCCCTCGACGCCAAGGTGACCCTCGACTCCAATGCCTTCTTCCGCCACCGGGACTTCGAGGCGTTCCGGGAGGCCTTCCAGGAAGACCCCATCGAACGTCTGGCCCGGGAGAAGGGCCTGGGCTTCATCAAACTCGACGGGTCGGTGGGGATCATCGGCAACGGGGCCGGCCTGGTGATGTCCACCCTGGACGTGGTCTCGCTGGTGGGCGGGGCGGCGGCCAACTTCCTGGACGTCGGCGGGGGCGCCGGGGCGGAGACCATCTCAGGCGCACTGGAGGT
>VGBK01000063.1 GCA_016870535.1 Actinomycetota bacterium
ACGTCTGCCAGTCGTACCTGGACGACAACGGGCGCCTCGTCCTCCACACCAGCACCCAGGTGCCCTTCCACCTGCGGCGCATCATCGCCCGCATCCTCGACCTGCCCATCCACCGCATCCGGGTGGTCAAGCCCCGCATCGGCGGGGGCTTCGGGGTGAAGCAGGAGGTGCTGCTCGAGGACGCCTGCGCCCTGGTCACCATGCGCACGGGCCGCCCCGCCCGCTGGGAGTACACCCGGCCCGAGGAGTTCGTCTCGGCCCGCACCCGCCACCCCTTCCGCATCTCGGTCCGGGTGGGGGCCGGGGAGGACGGAGTGCTGCGGGCGGTGGAGATGGACGCCACCCAGAACACCGGCGCCTACGGGACCCACTCCCTGACCGTGCTCTCCAACGCCGGTTCCAAGACCCTGCCCCTGTACAACAAGGCGGCCCACGTCCGCTTCACCGGGCGCTCGGTGTACACCAACCTCCCGGTGGGAGGCGCCTACCGCGGCTACGGCGGCACCCAGGCCTCCTTCCCCCTGGAGACCGCACTGGACCGGTTGGCGGAGCGCCTGGGCCTGGACCCGGTGGAACTGCGGCGGCGCAACCACATCCGCTCCGGGGAGACCTCGCCGATCTTCGCCGAACTCGGCGAGGGACGCGAAGGCGTGCCCATGACCATCAAGTCGTGCGCCATCGAGGACTGCCTTCGCCTCGGCATGGAGTCCTTCGGCTGGGACGAGAAGCGGGCCCGGCCCCCCGACACCGGGCCCGTCCGGCGCGGGGTGGGCATGTCGCTGCACATGCAGGGATCGGGGATCCCCCTCATCGACATGGGGGCGGCCACCCTCAAGATGAACGACGACGGGTCCTTTCACCTACTCGTCGGAGCCACCGACCTGGGAACCGGGTCCGACACCATCCTCGGCCAGATCGCCGCCGAGGTGCTGGGGGTGGGCCTCGACCGCATCGTGGTCTACTCGTCGGACACCGACTTCACCCCCTTCGATACCGGCGCCTACGCCTCGTCCACCACCTACGTCACCGGCAAGGCGGTGGAGCGGGCGGCGCTCGAGGTCAAGGAGCAGATCCGGCGGGTGGGCGCGGCGATGCTGCAGCTGGATCTCGCCGGCCTGGAGGTCGGCGACGGGCGGGTCATCGCCCCCGACGGGCGCAGCGTCACCCTGGCCGAGGTGTGCACCCGGGCCTACTACGGGGCCGACCAGTTCCAGATCGGGGCCACCGCCTCCTGCGTGCCCGAGGAGTCGCCGCCGCCCTTCATGGCCTCCTTCGCCGAGGTGGCGGTGGACGTGGAGACCGGGCAGGTGAAGGTGCTCGACTACCTGGCCGCGGTGGACTGCGGCACCCCCATCAACCCGCGCCTCGCCGAGGGCCAGGTGGAGGGGGCGGTGGCCAACGGCATCGGCTACGCCCTCACCGAGGAGTTCCGCTTCACCGCCGGCGGCAGGGTGCGCAACGCCGACCTCTCCCGCTACAAGATCCCCGGCTCTCTGGACCTGCCCCCCATCCGGGTGATCCTGGTGGATTCGTACGAGCCCACCGGGCCTATGGGGGCCAAGTCGATCGCCGAGATCGGCATCAACGGGCCGGCCCCCAGCATCGCCAACGCCATCTACCACGCCACCGGCGTGCGCCTCACCCGCACCCCCTTCACCCCGGAGCGGGTGTGGCGGGCGCTGCGGGACGCCGGGATCGGCTGAGGCGGCGTCCGGCCGGTGCCACCGCCCAGTGCTCCCCGCCTTGAGGCGCGCCGCGCGGTAGGGTGTGGCCCCGCAGCATGACCTCTCCCACTCCCGTAGTCCCGGTCATCCTCTCGGGCGGGTTCGGGACCCGCCTGTGGCCGGCCTCCCGCAAGCGACAGCCGAAGCACCTGCTGCCGTTGCGCGAGGAGCGGACCATGTTCCGCCTCACCGTGGAGCGCACCCGCGGCCTCCCCGGGGTGGCCACCCCCCTGGTGGCCTGCAACGAGGACCACCGCCCCGGCATCCAGCGCGACCTGCACCGGGCCGGCTACGACGACGCCACCATCATCCTCGAACCGGTGGGGCGCAACACCGCCCCGGCGGTGGGGACCGCCGCCCTGCACCTCGCCGAACGCTACGGCGAGGCTTTGCTGCTGGTGCTCCCCGCCGACCACGTCATCACCGACGAGGAGTCCTTCGCCCGCGCCGTCAGCGTGGCCGTCGCCCAGGCCGAGCAGGGGTACCTGGTCACCTTCGGGGTGGCGCCCGCCTACGCCGCCACCGGCTACGGCTACATCCGTACCGGGGACCGGCTGACGCCTTCGGTGCGGGCCGTGGCCCGCTTCGTGGAGAAGCCCAAGCAGGCGGTGGCCACCCGGTTCCTCCGCTCCGGCGGCTACCTGTGGAACAGCGGGATGTTCGCCTTCTCCGCCCGGGTGCTCCTCGAGGAACTGGGCCGCCACTCCCCCGCGGTGCTCGCCGCCTGCCGCGGGGCTCTGGCAGGGGCGGAGCGTCGCAACGGCCTGATCCGCCTCGATGAGGCCGCCTTCGCCGCGGCCCCTTCCATCTCCGTCGACTACGCCGTCATGGAGAAGACCAAGCGGGCGGCGGTGGTGCCTCTCGATGCCGGCTGGAGCGACGTGGGCGACTGGGCCGCCCTCTGGGACCTGGCCGACCACGACGCCCGGGGGAACGCCCTGGCCGGCGACGTCATCGCCCTCGACGTGCGGCGCTCCCTGCTGCGCTCCTCGGGCCGTCTGGTGGGGGTGATCGGCCTCGACGACGTGATCGTGGTGGAAGCGGGCGACGCCGTGCTGGTGGTCGCTCGCGACCGCGCCCAGGAGGTGAAATCCTTGGTGGAGCGCCTGCAGTCGGAGGGGCGGCCCGAGTTCGAGTCCGACGGCACCGACTGGCACACCTGGGGCGCCTCGGCCACGCTGTTGCGCGACGGGGGGATGACGGTGCGCCGGCTCAGCGTGGACGCCGGGGCGGAGGCCACTTTCGGCGCCCCGGCCGACCTGCACTGCATCGTGGGCCGCGGCCGGGCCCGCCTCACCGTCGGACAGGCCACCCGGTCCCTGGGCCCCGGCGACGCGGTGCGGGTGCCGGCCGGCGCCACCTGCCGGGCGGCCGGCAAGGGAGGGGAGGCTCTGGAGTTGCTGCTGGTGCTGGCCACCGATTAGGCCGGGAAGGGCGACGCCGGCCTACGCCCGCGCCCAGAGATCCTGGGCGGCGCGCCCGGCACGATCGCGGCCCGCCCGCTGCAGTTCCCCCAGCACCCCGGCGTACTCGTCGCACAAGGTGCCATACCCGGCCAGGAGAGGATGGAACTCCTCGTGCCCTTCCAGGGAGCGCGCCAGGTACTCGGGCGGGTGGTAGTCGGAGCGCAGGTAGGCCCGGTCGTAGATGCGTCGTACCTGCCGCTCGAAGCCGTGCCGCGCCAGGAGCCGGCCCGAGGTGCCGAGCAGCAGGCGAAGACGCGACTCGAGGAACGAGGGCGGCACCGTCTCGGCCTCCGTGCCGTAGAGGCCGGTGACCACCTTGGCGCGATCGCGACCCCAACGATGCGGCCAGGCTCCGCTCGAGTCGAGGCGCCGGCGCACCAGATCGGGGGCGCCGGCGCACAACTCCCTGAGCCCGGCGCGTAAGAGGCTCAGCCCTTCTCCGCCCAGCTCCTGGGCGGTCTCCGGATGGGCAACCACGACGGCGGACGCATCGGCCTCAAAGCGCCCCGCCACCCAGGGGGCAACGGCCTCCAGGTAGCGCCCGGCCACCCCCTCCATGCGCTCGGCCAACTCGTCGGCTCGAGCGCCGAGGTCTCCCACCCGCTTGTCCAGCTTGGCGAGCGTCATCGCACCTCCGCGGCGCGCTCAGGGTAGCCACGCGGGGGCCGGGTTTCGGGGATCGTCGGCGAACCCCTGCCGTGCCGGCCGCCCGGGCCCCGGCCGCCGCCGGCGCAATGCCGGGTCATCGCTGTGCCAGGATGAAGGCAACTACCACGGGAGAGGGACATGCGGGGTATGAGGATCGTCCCGGCTTTGACGGTGCTGGCTCTGCTGGCGGCGGCCTGTGGCGGAAGCGGGAGCGCCTCGACCACGACCACCACCTTGGCGCCGACCACTACCGCGGCGCCGTCCACCACGGCGGCGCCGACCACCACCACAACCACCACTACCACTCTGCCGCCGACCACGACCACTACCACCTTGCCCCCTCCCCAGGTTGCCTGGGGCGATCCCCAGACCGTGCTCACCCTGCAACCCGACTTCTTCGTCCAGCGCGGCCAGGTCATCGACGCCCAGGTGCGAGTGATCGCCTCTTGGGGAGACGCCGCCTACCTGTTCGTCGGCGCGGACCTCAGCGGCCGGGTCCACGACCTGGGCGGGGTGACGCAGACCGACCACTACTCCGACGTGCGCGTCTGGTCGTCGCCCGATGGGGCGGACTGGACGGAGGGCGCCGGTCTCCCCTTCCCCGGCTCCTTCGACGAGTGGGCCTACGGCGCCGTCCCCTTCGGTGACGAGTTGGCCGTGGTGGGGGCGTGGCGCGAGTCGGGCACCAACCCCGCCCAGGTCCAGGGCTTCTGGACCTTCCCCACCGACGACCCCGACGGTGCCGCCTGGGTGGGTAGCGGTTTCCCCCCAACCTGGGTGCAGGCCGACCCGGCCAACCTGGGCGGGGACCGCAAAGAGGAGATGCTCGACGTGGTGGTGCTCGACGGCCTCCTGGTGGCGGTGGGCAAGTCCGACTTCGTCCCAGAACTGGGCGAGCCCGGCCGCGCCGAATACGGCGCTGCGGTGTGGACGTCGGCCGACGGACGCGCCTGGGACCGGGTCCCCGACGACGCCGGGGTCTTCTCCGGGCCCGGCAATAGCACCCGGATGAAGGCCGCCGTCGGAGACGCTGGCACCGTGTGGGCCTTCGGGATCGACGACAGCGCCCGGCGCGACGACCTGGCCGTGTGGTCCACGCCCGACGGCACCACGTGGGAGCGCCTGGAACTCGACGGCGAACGAGCGACCGGCGCCCGCGATCTGGTGGTCGCCGATGCCGCCCGGTCCCCGCTGGGCTTCGTGGTGGTGGGCAACGAGTTCGGCAACGACGGCCGCTTCCCGGCCATCTGGTTCTCCCCCGACGGCATCCAGTGGGAACGCCCCGACCCCGGAGTCGCCTTCGAGGGCGAACTGGTGAGCGTGGCCGCCACCGACTTCGGGTTCATCGCAGTGGGGTTCTTCCGCCCGGAAGGCCGCACCTCACCCCTGGTGCTCCTCTCCGGCGACGGGCGCAACTGGTACCAGGAGGCGGAGGGTGCCTTCGAGGTCGAAGGCACCCGGCGTTCCCGCCTCACCGCCGTGGGGGTGCACGCCGGCACGGTGCTGGTGGGCGGCCTGGTCACTTACTTCGACGACTATCGCGACGTCGTGGTTTGGAGCGGCCCGGTGGGGCCCGGTTCGGGCTGAGAGGCGACCCGGCTGGGTCAGTCCGTCACGTTCGGGCGGCGTGTGCTATGTATGGGGGTGAGCCCGTGTCGGCGCGAATGCGCACCGACGCGGCCCAACTGCACCAAGGGGGCGGTGAGCCGATGACGGCCAACCGGCACATGCCCCCCCGCCCGTCGGCGGGATGCTTCATCCCGCGACCGTTTCCCCGTCCCCTGACGGAACCCCCGACCAAGAAACCCGGGGCGCACGGCTCACGGTCGCCCCCCAGCCCTTCAGGAGGTGTCTGATGCCGACCCGCAACCGTCACCACAGCCTGCCCCGCGCCGTCCTGGTCGTCACCGTGATCGCGGTGGTGGTGCTGGCCGCTTTCCCGGTGATCGCCGCAGTGGGCGACAACCTGATTCTGGGCAAGCCCAACACCGCGGACGCCACCACTTTCCTCACCGGCGCCGCCCCCAACTCCAACCTGCGGATCATCAACAGCCAAGCCGGCGCCCCCGCCCTCGACCTGCGAGTGCAGGCCGGATCCCCACCCCTGCAAGTGAACTCCGCCGGCTGGATACGGTTCCTCAACGCCGACCGTCTCGACGGCAAACACGCCGCCGCTTTCTCCCTGGTCGGCCACGACCATGACGGCACCTACTCGCCGCTCGGCCACCACCATGACGGCACCTACTCGCCGCTCGGGCATGATCACGCCGGCACCTACTCGCCGCTGGGGCATGATCACGCCGGGGTCTACCTGCCGGTGGCCGGCAAAGCCGCCGACGCCGACCTCCTCGACGGCCAGGACTCCTCCGCCTTCGCCGCCGCCGGCCACAACCACACAGGCGCCTACCTGCCGGTGGCCGGCAAGGCTGCGGACGCGGACAAGTTGGACGGGTTCGACTCCACCGCTTTCTCCCTCACCGGCCATGACCACACCGGCACCTACCTGCCGGTAGCCGGCAAAGCCGCCGACGCCGACCTGCTGGATGGACACGACTCAGCCGTCTTCGCTCGTCGGGGAGTGGTGTGCCCTCCGGGGCAGACGCTGGTGGGCTACGGCCGTCAGGGGCCCTTGTGCTCCCGCCCCGTAGGATCGGCCGCCGTCGACTCCACCGGGGTCGTGGGCCGCGAGACCTCTATGGTGCTGGACGCCAGCGGCTGGCCCGTGATCTCCTACTACGACGCCACCAACGGGGACCTGAAACTGCTGCGCTGCGGCAACGCGGCGTGCAGTTCGGGAAACACGGTCAGTACCGTCGATTCCACCGGGGACACCGGCCGCTTCACCTCTCTGGTGCTGGACGCCAGCGGCTGGCCCGTGATCTCCTACTACGACCAGACCAATGGTGACCTGAAGCTGGCCCGCTGCGGCAACGCCACCTGCAGTTCGGGCAATACCCTCACCACCGTGGACGCCACCGGGAACGTCGGCCAGCATACCTCGCTGGCGTTGGACGCCAACGGCTACCCGGTCATCTCCTACTACCACAACAGCAACCAGGATCTGAGGCTGGCCCGCTGCGGCGACGCCACCTGCACCTCGGGCAACGCCCTCACCACCGTGGACGCCACCGGGGTCATCGGCCTCTACACCTCCCTGGTGCTCGACGCCGCCGGTTACCCCGTCATCTCCTACTACGACTGGGACAACGGGGATCTGAGGCTGGCCCGCTGCGGCGACGCCACCTGCACCTCGGGCAACACCCTCAGAACGGTGGACGACACCGGAGCCTCCGGCTGGTACACCTCCCTGGCTCTCGACGCCGGCGACTACCCCGTCATCTCCCACTACGACGCGGCCAACGGGGATCTGAGGCTGGCCCGCTGCGGCCACACCACCTGCGACTTAGGCAACACCCTCACCATCGTCGACAGCAGCGGGGACGTCGGCCACTTCACCTCGTTGGTACTGAACGCCAACGGCTGGCCCGTGATCTCCTACAACGACTGGACCAACGGGGATCTGAAGGTGGCCCGCTGCGGCAACCCCACCTGCAGTTCGGGCAACGCCTTCACCACCGTCGACGCCACCGGAACCGTAGGCCAGCACACCTCCTTGGTGTTGGACGCCGACGGCAACCCGGTCATCTCCTACTACGACGCCACCAACGGCGACCTGAAGGTGGCCGCCCTCATCCGCTAGCACCCGAACCCTGAAGCACCGCTCCCCCGGACCACCCGGGGGAGCGGGGTCTCGTCGCCCACCGGAGACGCTACGGACCGCCGAGCGTGACCGGGCCTCGGCCGCCCGCCTCAGGTGAGCAGCGCCACAGCCCGGGTAACCAGTTGGCTGCGCTCCAGGCGCGGCAGCCACCCGTTACGGGCGATGCGCAGCGTGCTCGCCGCCTGGTAGAAGCGAGCCCGGTTCGCCAACTCCTCGGCGTCCCAGTCCGCAGGCAGGCACCCGAGGTACGCCTGTTCGAGGAACTCCCCCACCTCCTCGGCCTCGGCGCCGTCTCCCCCGTAGCGAGCCACCGCGTGAGCCACCTCCGCGGCCAACCGGCCCAGTTCGGCGGCAGGGTCGGTGACCCACATCCGCTCCCAGTCGATGGCCACCAGGCCTCCCTCCGGCGGGGAGACGAAGTTGGCCGTGGTGGCATCGCCGTGGACGTAGGTGGGCAAGTAGCGGCTCATGGCGGGATCCTGGGCCCACCGCCCCACCAGGCGCTCCAGGGCGTCCACCACCCGGGGGGCTTCCTGCAGCACCCCTCCGGCGGCGAGGTCGCGGATCATCTTGTTGGCGTTGGAGACCCCGTGGCGGAGAGCCGGCCGGCGGTCGGGTTGCCGGCCGCGGTCGTGGAGAGTGGAGAGCAGACGAGCGGTCATCTCGAGCACGAGCGGCAGGCTCCCCGGGCGATTGCGCCGCACGGCGATGGCGTCTTCCAGAGTGAGGCCATCGACGTGCTCCAGGAAGAGGGTATCCCCCACGCAGTCGAGGGCGCGCAGCGCCCGCAGCGGCCCGTCGCCCAGGCCGAAGGCCTGTGCCCGGCGGATAGCGCCCACCTCGTTGGCGGCGTAGCGCGCCGCCGACGCCGCCGAATCGGTCTTCTCACCGTAGTGCTTGGCCACCACAGTCCACCGGGTCGCCGTCTCCCGGTACAGGTACACCGCCTTCGAGAGCCGGGCAGCCTCCCAGCGGCCCGGCGGGGCGGTCCCATCCCAGACGTGATCGCAGATGTGGGCGACCACCCGGTGATCTGCGGGCACGTCGAACCAGCCGGTGCGCCGGAAGCCGGGGAGGTCCACCGGAGGCTTCATGATCTGGGCGGAGACGTCATCCACGTCGGCAGTGCTCCTGGTGGCGCGGGAAGAGCCCGGCGAATGTACCAAAGCCTCGCAAGAACCCCATCCCCTCAGCGGTATTGGGCGCTGCCCGGGTGCCGGGGCCCGGGGGTCGAACACGGCCGCCCTTTTCCCCAGCCAACCCGACCGTGCTCACGGCCACAGCCGGAGTCCGCCACCCCGATCGGCTGAACCTGCACAGCCCGCGAGGCTCGGACCTGCACCACACCCTCGGAAGGAGGCCCAACCCCCAGAAGTCCCACCTCTACGCCCGGCCGTCGGAGCACTCCCGCCGGATGGGCGGTACCGCCGACGCCGTCGGCTCCCTCAGGGGTAGGCCCGGTGCACCACGGCGGTGACTTCCTCCGGCGGCCGGCAGATGGCCACCGGGATCCCCGAGTTGCGCCGGATGCGCCCGGCCACCGCCTTGAACACCGGCCCGCTCTGCTCTTCATCGCAGGCCAGGCAGGGATTCAGGGAGCCGTCGGGCAGATGGTGAGGATCGCCCATTGCCGCCAGGCACACCTCGAGGCACGCCTCCCGAGTGTTGGCCCCGTTGAAGGCCCAGATCTGGGCGCACGGGGGGCTGAAGCCAAGGGCGGTGATGCAGTCCAGGGTCGCCTGATCGCCCTGGGTCAGGGAGAGCAGGGCGCACCTCCGCACCGGTTCGCTCAGGTCCGGGTTGGCCAGGTAGACCGCCAGGTCCTGCAGGGACGAGCAGGCGCCGCAGGTACCGGCGTGGGTCATCACCCCACCGGCGGCTTCTGCCGCCGCGAGGTCGGAGAAGGTGGCGAGGCGGTAGCCCCCGGGCACGGCAGGCTCGGCCAGCACGGCGCAGACGCCGCCGGTGTCGGTGGGAACTAGCGAGGCATCTTCGTAGGGGCTGAACGGCAGCAGCGCCGGCGGGTTCACCAGGGTGCGGGCCCGCAGGGCCTCGATCTCGGCATCGTCGTAGGTGGGGGGAGCCCAGGTCTCCTCGCCGGGCAGGATGCGCTCGGGACGGCAGCGGCTCTGGTCCAGGCCGGTGGAGGGGCCCGGCAGGCCGAAGAGGACGACTCCTGCGGCGGTGGTCTCGGGGCTCACGGTGGTGCCGGCCGAAGTGCCGGCCATCCCCCTTCCCTCGCCGCCGCACCCGCCGAACAGGAGGGCCACACCCAGCACAACGCTAACGAGGGGGCGGCGGCCCGGCATAGCGGGCGAGGCTAGTGGTCCGTCGCTGATTTAGCAACTACGCGTATGATGTGGCATGCTTCACATCATGGAGGTGACCGCTGAGGATCGGGCCGTGCTGGAGCGGTTGGCCCGGTCTCAGGTGGAGCCGCATCGCAAGGTTGTGCAGGCTCGTGCCCTGCTGCTGCTGGCGGATGGGGTGTCGATTCGGGGGACGGCCCGCCAGGTGGGGACGTGGCCGAAGACGGTGATGTGTTGGCGGGACCGGTTTCGGGCCGGTGGTGTCCAAGCGGTGGGGGTCATCGCTGCGGGGCGGGGCCGCAAGCCGCAGATCCCGGCTTCGACGGT
>VGBK01000064.1 GCA_016870535.1 Actinomycetota bacterium
CTGCGCATGGAGCGCGGGGAGTCGGACCTGGCCGAGGCCGACTTCAACCGGGCCATCGAGATGAGCCGGACCATCGGCTACCGCCACGGTGAGGCGGTCTACCAGATGAACCTGGGGATTCTGCTTGTGATCAGGAATCGACTCGGCGCGGCCCTGGACGCTTTCAGCCGTGCTGCGGCGACGTACTCGGATATCGGCAACCGACGTGGGCGAGCCCTCGTTCTGGCCAATTCGGCCTGGATTCGGCACGCCAATTTGGGGGACAACGAGCGAGCCGAGGCGGAGACACTAGAGGCAGCCGCGGTGTATGAACAGATCGGGGACGTTCGCGGTCAGGCTCAGTGCCTAGTGATCCTCGGGAGCATCAAGGCGGGTGGTGGGATGGTTGATGAGGGGCGTCGCCTTCTTGAAGAAGGGGTTGGTCTGACGTTGCAGGCAGAGGACTCGTGGCTGGCGGCCCAGGCGCTACGAGAACTGGCGTCTGTGGAACTCGCTGCCGGTCTGGCCGAGTCCGGCGCTGATCACGCCGCTCAAGCCGAGGCGTTGTGCGAACGGATCGGCATGAATGACCTGAAGGTAGGCATCAGGGCTCTACGCGGCCGCTTGCTTCTGGCTTGCGGGCGTGTCGAGGAAGCGGTTGGAGTGACCGCCGGCGCTATGGCGGACCTTCACCCTGGGATTGAACTGGCGTACCTGGTGCCCTTCGCTCATGGCGAGGCGCTTTCCGCATGCGGCCAGCAGCCGGAGGCAGACAGGTGCTATGCGCAAGCCCACGATTCCCTGATTGCTCTCCTGGGCGATCTGACCGAAGAAGACCGCGCCGCAGCCTTGTCCGTGGTGCCAGCTCACAGGGAAGTGGTAGACGCGTGGTCTCGCCGGCGTCCGCGTCTGGTGCAGCAGGACCTCGCCCGGATCGGGGCGCCGATAGGCCGGCCTCTGGAACCCGACGAGCGGGTCTCGGTCACCTGGACGCTGCACCTTCCGTCCGACGACGAGATACCGGACGCGGTGGAGCGTCGGCGGGCCCGCCTCACCCGCCTCCTCCTGGAGGCGAGCGAGCAAAGGGGCGCGCCCACGGTGCACGACCTGGCCGGGGCGCTGCAGGCCAGCGTGGCCACCGTGAGGCGCGACCTGGCGGCCCTCCGCCGCTCGGGCCGGACCGTGCTCACCAGGGGAACGCGCGGCCGCCAGGCGCAGTGAGCGCAAGGTCGGGCTTCCCACTGAGACACCGGGGAGACACCGCGGGCTGATCCTGCACGCCGTCGATCGACGGTGTAGCGAGGAGGACGCGTGCGTAGACGGATCGCCTTCATTGCCATCGGTGCGGCCACCTTCCTGGCGCTGCATGTCGCGCCCGCCCTGGCGATCCTGCGCCCGGGCCACTGAGGTCTGAGGAGGACTCGCCGGCGACCAGAGGCGCCGGCGATGGAAACGACCCGGCAGCGGCACGACGGGCCGGTGCCCGGGTCTCAGGTACCCCGCCGAAGGGGTCCCACTCCGCTACCCGGGCCCCGCCTCGGCTGAGGCGGGGCCCGGTCTTGTGGCCTCGCTCCCCGGCCGGGGACCAGGGGCCGGGCGGCTACCATCGGGGCCGGCACCCCAGGGAGGGACATGGCGGTAGTGATCCAGCCCACCCCGAACCCCAATGCCCTCAAGTTCGTGGTCGGCGGCCACTTCCCGACGCCGGTCAGTTATGTGGCGGGCAGACCGGCCGACCACCCCGCCGCCGACGCCTTGCTCGCCCTCGCCGGGGTGACCAGCGTCTTCATGTCGGCCGATTTCGTCACGATCTCCAAGGCCGCGGAAGCGTTCTGGGACGAGATCACCCCGGCGGCGCGGCGCATCCTCGAGGAGCACTTCGCCGGCTGACACGCCGGCGGCCGTCGTCACCCGCTGCCGGATTCCGGGTCGACGGTGTCGTCGGCCTCTCCCTCCAGCGCCAGGGCGAGAGCCGCACCGAGAAAGCGGAAGACCCACTCCTCGGCGAGGGGGCGCGTTCCGCAGAAGACGAGGGGAACCGCGGGGTAGCGAGCTTGATGCCGGCCCACGAGGTCGGCGAGCCATCCGGCGGAGACGTGCTCGTGCTTGAAGACCGCGGCATAGGGGGCCTCCACTACGACGGCAGCCCGCGGGTAGGTGGCCAGGTGAGCCATCTGGAAGGCGAGGGAGCCCTCGATCAGTGCCTGGGCGAAGTCTGCGAGGCTCTTGCGCTCCACCAGGGCCACGATCCGGCCTTCGTGCTTCACGCCGTAGTCGCCTACGGGCAGCGCCTCCCGGCCCACCACCGCCTTCTGGTGGGCGAACCGGTAGGGGTAGCGCTCGCGGGTGTCCGCCACGATCTCCAGCCTCCCTATGCCGGAGGCACGGCGCCCGGGCAGGCGAATACCCGGCCGGAGGGATCGAGTGGTCCTGGGCGTCTGCCAGAAGATCGCCTCGCGTCCGTTCTTCAGACGGGTGAACACGAACTGGCTACGGCTGTTGCGGCCGCGCTCGAGGATCAGATCGACGGCGGCGCCCCGGCGGGAGCAAGACCGGACCGGCACCTGCTGCAGGATGTCGACGGCGTCGGGCCACTCCTCGGCTCGGTGGCAGTAGACCCGGGCAGTGTGCGGCCAGTCGTCGCCGGTCTTGAGGACGAGGCCGCCGCCGAGGGGAAGCCGTATCAGGTAGGGCAGGGTGGAATCGACATCGGGGTTGCGCGCCACCACGAAGCACGACCGGTCCACCCGACGAGTATGCCACGACCCCCGACGGGGGCGGGGCTGCGGCGGGTGACGAACGGCAGGCGGACGGCGGAGTCCCTTCGCCGGCTGGGATGGCGTCGCTCGGGTCTATCCGGTCTCCCCGTCCACGCGGACGGTCACCGGCCAGCGGTTGCCCACCTCGTCGGCCAGGGTGAGCACCACCCGCCAGCCGTCGCCGTCGGCCTGGGCGGCGAGGAGGCGGGGCTCGGTGCCCCAGCCGGCGACCGTCGCCAGGGCCTGCTGGGCCACCCAGGAGGGCGCCTCGCCGGACTCCTGCGGCCAGGGGGGAGGCTCCGGCCCGGCGGGGAAGGCGACGGGGGCGGGGAGGTCCATCACAGTCGAGCCCCCGTCGGGGGTGACCTGCACGGTGACCTCCACGGCTCGCACCGACAGGCGGTAGAAACCCCGATCGGGCGGAGCCCCCAGGGCACGGAAGGCAACCCCGACGCGAAACCGCCCGGGGGCTACCTCTTCGATCCGGAAGGCCCGGGCCCACTCCACGTAGGAGAGCCCGCCGGCGGAGTCCTGCGGCATGTCGGGCAGATCGGCGCCGGCGGGCAGGGCGGCTCGCAGGTCCGACGAACCGGTGGGTTCCAGGTCGGCGGTGAAGTAGTCGGTGACGAACCACTCGGCGCGGGCCACGGCGGCTCTCTCGCCGGGGGTGGCCGGGAAGGCCATGAGGTCGGCCTCGCGGTAGAGGAGGGCGGGCGCGGTGGCAACTGCGGCGGCCGCACTGGTGGGAGGGCTGCCGGCGTCCGTGCTGGAGGTGGTCGCCTCCTGGGACACGGTGACGGCGGGGGCGGTGGGGACGGTGGGTGAAGGGGTCAGGAAGGCGCGGGCGACCAGCACCGTGAGGACCAGGGCACCCAGGCCCCCGGCCACCAGGTAGAGGGTGCGCCGGCGCCCGTCGGGTGGCCGAGCGGTGAGTTCGGACCAGGGGATCTGCTCGAATTCCTCAGGTTCATCCATCGAGGCTCCTCGGGAGGTTGGGCAAGCGGGTCGGGGAAGGAGCGGCGGCCCATCTCGCCTCCCACCTGCCGGGCGGAGGAGGGAGGCGCACGGCCTCGACCGCCGCCCAGGTGGGGCGGTCCCAGACGACGGCGAGGCGCACCGGAGGCGGGGCGAGGGCTCGGGCCCCCGCCGGGGCGGCCGGGAAGGCGGCGGCGAGGGCGCCGAGCAGGATGCAAGCGAGGCGGGCTACCGGGGGAAGACGGACCGCCGGGAGGGCACGATCCACGAGGGGAATGTATCGCAGGCGGGGCGGCGCCTCAATACCGTCGGCGCCGGGACGGCGGCCGGCCCCGGGGCTCAGCGGATCAGCGCCAGCCAGATGCCGGCCGCAGTGAAGAGCACCCCTACGAGGATCATGCCTACGGTGACCCGCAGGGGCAGTTTGCCGTCGAAGGAGGCGGGGAGGCGGCGGCGCACGGCCTGGAGCAGGCGGCGGGCGAAGGGGACGTCGACGGAGAGGATGGCCAGGCCGGCGGCGATGGTGATCCATCCCGGGCCGGGCAGAGCCAGCATGGCGATGCCGGCCATCAGGACCAGCGTGCCCGCCGCCACGGTGACGATGCGCACCAGGATGCTCCGCTTGGCCTGGGCCACCGTGGCCTCGCGGCGGCCCGAGGCGAACTCCGCCTCCACCGCCGCGGCCTGGAAGATCTCGCCGAGGTCGACCTTCTCGGCATCACCGAGGCCGGGTGGCGCCACGGTTTGGGGCGGGGTTCCCGGATGCTCGGGATCGGCGGCTCTGGGGGCCAGCCCGAGCGCCGGGCCGGGCAGGCGCCGCACCTGCTCCGCTTCGAGATCGAACCCGGCGGCGATCTCCCGCAGAGTCCGGCCCGCCGGCAGGAGGTGCCAGCCCGGGGCCACCTCGGCGAGGGGCAGGGCGAGGAAGGCGCGGCGGGGGATGTCGGGATGCGGGACCGGGTTGTCGCCGACGGTGCCTGCGAAGCCCTCGTAGGCGGCCAGGTCGATGTCGATGAGGCGCGGGGCGTAGCGGTCGGCGCCTCGCACCCGGCCCATGGCGGCCTCCACGCGCCGGAACTCCACCCGCAGCGCCCCGGGGGAGAGGCGGGTCTGCAATAGCAGAGCGGCGTTGCGGAAGCGGGGATCGCCGGGCCGGTCAAGCGACGGGCTCTCGTATGCCCCGCTCACCGCGATCACTTCGAGGGCGGGGCACTCCGCCAGCAAGGCCACCGCCCGGGGGAGGTTGGCTTCCGGGTCGATGTTGCTGCCGAGCGCCACCAGGGCCCGGCGGACCGGTCTCATCCCGAATCGCCCTCCCGGCGCCGGCGGATCACCACCCCCGCGGAGCGGGCGTAGCGCAGGGCCCCCGGCTTCTCGACTGCGATCTCCACTTCGGCGATGCGGCGGTCGGCCGCCAGGCAGATGCCGGCGAGTTCCTCGGCCAGGCGTTCGACCAGCTGGGGCCGGCCGCCGCGAATGTGGGCGATCATCGCCTTGGCCACCGAGCGGTAGTTGACCGCATCCCCGATGGAGTCGGTGCCCGCCGCCGGGCGAGTGTCGGCCCAGAGGGTGGCGTTCACCAGGATGTCCTGCTCGTGCTCGCGCTCGTCGGGGTTGATGCCCACGATGCCCCGCACCAGCAGGTCCTTGATGATGATGCGGTCCACGGCCTCGAATGTACCCGGCGAGGCCGCCTACCGCAGGTGGGCGCCGCCGTCGACCCGGAGGATCTCGCCGGTGATGAAGGGGGTGCGCAGCAGGAACAGGACCGCGGCCACTACCGGGGCGGTGCCGCCGGGGCGTCCCGCTGGGATCTGGCGGGCCAGCGCCTTCAGGTAAGCGGAGTCCCGGCCGGGGGGCGGGAGGATGGCGCCCAGGGCGACGGTGTTCACCCGGATGCGGGGGGCGAGGGCCTCGGCGGCGGCCCGGGTGAAGGTGTCGAGGCCGCCCTTGGCGACGGTGTACGAGAAGTGGTCGGGGTAGGGCCGCTCGGTTCGCCAGTCGGTGACGTTCACCACCGCTCCCTCGAGGTCCTCGGGCAGGGCGGCGGCGAAGGCCCGGGTGAGCAGGACCGGCGCCCGCAGGTTCACCGCCAGGGTGTGGTCCCACTGCTCCGGGGTGACCCCGGCCAGGTCGTCGTGAGGGAAGACGGCCGCGCTGTTGACGAGGTACTGCACCGGGTTCAAGCCCTCGGCTGCCGCCAGGAGGCGCGTCGGCGCGTCGGGGTCGGCCAGGTCGGCACCGACGATCGTCACCCGGACGCCGCAGGCCCGGGCTTCGGTCGCGGTGGCCTTCGCCTGCTCCTCCGAGGACCCGTAGTGGAGCACCAGGTCGCAGCCGGTCTCCGCCAGGCCGATTGCGATGGCCCGCCCCACCCGGTGGGCTCCGCCGGTGACGAGCGCGGTGGCTTCCAGCCGTTCCACGACCGGCGAGGGTAGCCGCAGTGACGAGAAGAAGGCGCGGAAGCGACTACCGTTTGGGCGTGCCCCGGAACGCGGACCCGAAGCACGGACGCTGGATCCTGCCACTGATCATCCTGGCGATGGTGGTGCTCACCATCACCTTCGTGAACAGCCTCGAACCGGCCGAGAGCGAGGCGGGCACCACCACCACCGCAGCGCCTCCTCCGACCACGACGACCACCACGCTTCCTCTCGATGTGGCCGCCTTCCTGGTAACGCTCGACGTCTACAAGACCCAGGTGGAGGCGTTCCTGGGCGACATCCGCGGGATCAACAACGACTGGGAGGGCCGCCGGATCACCCAGACCCAGACGCGAGCCTCCTTCGAGCAGGTGCTGGCCCAGGTCGCCGAGTGGGAGGCCGGGGTGGCCCAGGCCACCGACGTGCCTGCGGCGCTGGCCGAGGCCCACGTGCAACTGGTGCTCGAGGTGGAGAGGCTGGCTCCGGCGGTGGAGGACATCATCGCCGGCCTGGAGGCCCCCGACGACGGCACGCTGCGCCGCGCCGCGCTGGCCGACTTCGAAGACCAGGTGGACGTGGTCCTCGACGCCATCGAGAACCTGCGGGCGCGGGCCCGGCAGACCGGGTCCCCCGACGGGGATTCCACCACCACGACGAGCGGTACCGACACCACCGATGGCGGCGGCGAGGAGCCGACCACCAGCATCCCCCCCACCACCGAGACCACGGTGCCCGGGACCAACGCCTGAGAGCCCCCTGCTCCCCCTCCCCGCCTTCGTGGGAGGGACGATCAGAGGTCGTAGTACAGCCGGAACTCCCAGGGATGGGGGCGCAGGCGCACCGCGTCGACTTCCTGCCGCCGCTTGTAGGAGATCCAGTCCTCGATGAGTTCCTCGGTGAAGACCCCACCGGCGAGCAGGAAGTCGTGGTCTTCCTCCAGGGCATCCAGCGCTTCCTCCAGCGACCCGGGCACCGAGGGCACCTTGGCGAGTTCCTCGGGCGGCAGGTCGTAGAGGTCCTTGTCCACCGGGGCCCCGGGGTCCAACCGCTTGGCGATGCCGTCGAGGCCGGCCAGGAGCAGGGCGGCGAAGGCCAGGTAGGGGTTGGCCGACGGGTCCGGGCAGCGGAACTCGACCCGTTTCGCCGCCGGCTTCAGCGAGTACACCGGGATGCGCACTGCCGCCGAGCGGTTCCGCTGGCTGTAGACCAGGTTCACCGGCGCCTCGTACCCCGGCACCAGCCTCCGGTAGGAGTTGGTGGTCGGAGCGGCGAAGGCCAGGATCGCCGGGGCGTGCGCCAGCAGGCCCCCGATGAAGTAGCGCGCCGTGTCGGAGAGCCCGGCATAGCCCTTCTCGTCGTAGAAGAGCGGCTTGCTCCCAGTCCACAGGCTCAGATGGACGTGCATGCCCGACCCGTTGTCCTGGAAGACCGGCTTGGGCATGAAGGTGACGGTCTTGCCGTGGGCCCAGGCCGTGTTCTTCACGATGTACTTGAAGAGGGTCACGTTGTCGGCGGTGCGCAGCAGGGTGCCGAAGCGGATGCCGATCTCCGACTGGCCGGCGGTGCCCACCTCGTGGTGGTGCACCTCCGCCGGCACCCCCGCCTCCACCAGCCTCCGGGTCATCTCGGAGCGGAGGTCGGCGTAGTGGTCCGTGGGCGGGACGGGGAAGTAGCCCTCCTTGTACCCCGGCTTGTAGGCCTTGTTGCCTCCGGGTTCGTCGGCGCCGGAGTTCCACGCCCCCTCGACCGAGTCCACGAAGTAGTACCCGGAGTGCTGGTTCTGGTCGAAGCGAGCCGAGTCGAAGATGTAGAACTCGGCCTCGGGCCCGAAGTAGGAGACGTCGGCGATGCCGCTTCCGGCCAGGTAGGCCTCCGCCTTCTTGGCCACGTAGCGCGGGTCTTTGTCGTAGGGCTGTTGGGTCAACGGCTCTTTCACGAAGCAGTAGAGGATCAATGTCGGGGCGTCACGGAAGGGGTCGGCCACGGCGGTGTCGGGATCCGGCACCAGGAGCATGTCCGACTCCTGGATCTGCTGGAAGCCCCTGATGGAAGACCCGTCGAACCCGAAGCCGTCCTCGAAGGAGTCGGCGGTGAGACGCGAAGACGGGATCGTGGTGTGCTGCACCTGGCCGGGCAGGTCGCAGAAGCGCAGGTCGATGAACTCGAAACCGCCGTCCTTGATCAGTTCCAGCACCTCAGCGGGCGTGGCCATTTCTCCTCCGGGTCAAGGCAACCCGATATTGGTACCCGGCGGCCGTTACCCGGTGGTTGCCGGACGGTGAACGTTGTGTTTCGGCGGTGGGCACGGGTACAGGCCCCGAGGGGCTCGACCTCGTCCCGCATCCGGTTCCGGCGGTGAAGGGGGTTGCTACAGGGTCCCTGTTGGGGTACCTTACTTTGGACCAGTAGTAAGGAGTCATGCTCCATGGATGTGGCCGCGAGGGTGACGTCGAAAGGTCAGATCACGATTCCGAAGGCCGTGCGCGATGCCCTCGGCATCGTCGAAGGTGACCAGATCGTCTTCCGAGTCGAGCAGCACCGCGCCGTGCTCGCCCGGACGCCGAACCTGCTCGATCTCGCCGGCGCCGTAAGCGTGCCCGCCGCCCGTCGAGGCGTCACCTGGGACGAGGTTCGCCGTACCACGCGTCGAGCCCGAGCAAGCCGGTGACGGCGTTCGTCGACACCAACATCATCATCCGGCACCTGACCGGTGACCCTCCCGATCTCGCCGCCCGGGCCACGGCGTTCCTCGCCGCTTCGGATGACCTGCTGCTCACGGACCTCATCGTCGCCGAGACCGTCTACGTGCTGGAGTCGTTCTATGAGGTCCCGCGAACCGAAGTGGCCGGCCTGATCCGCGCCGTCGTCGCCTTCCCGGCGATGCGCACGGTGGACCTCGCTCTACTGCTCCGCTCGGTCGAGATCTACGAGACGTACGGCATCGATTTCGCCGAGGCCTATCTGGCGGCATCTGCGGAAGTGGCCGGGGTGAGCCTGGTTGCCTCGTTCGATCGCACTCTCGACCGGGTGCCCTCGATCACCCGGGTCGAGCTGTGACCGGCAACCCCGTTCCGGACCGCAAGATGGGGAGGCGCGGGTGGGGGCCCCGAAACACGCCCGCCCCTGCCTGCCCGCTCGTGTTCGCCGGGCCGGCCGCCCACCCGCCGGAAGGCCCGGCGGGGCCGACTGGTGTCGCGGCCCGTATCGTCGAGTCGAGCCGGGGGAATCATGCCCGAGAATGCCAAGATGCGCCGCTGGCCCGGGGTGGTCGGCGCCGTCCTCATCCAGTTGTGCCTGGGGGCCATCTACGCCTGGTCGGTATTCGCCTCCAAGTTGAAGGAGGCCGAGGAGGCTGGAGGCGGTGGCTGGAGCAATGCGCAGACCCACATCGTCTTCTTCGTCGGCCTGGCCATGTTTGCCCTGATCATGGTCTTCGCCGGCCGCAAACTGGCCACCTGGGGGCCGCAGCGCCTGGCCGTCCTGGGTGGAGTCCTGCTGGGCGCCGGCTACGCCATCGGCGCATCGGCGGCGGCACCAACCTCTGGGTGGTGCTCATCGGCGTGGGGTTCATCGGGGGCGCCGGCATCGGCCTCGGCTACGTGGTCCCGATCGCCGTCGGCATGCGCTGGTTCCCCGACGCAAGGGGATGATCAGGGGCGTCGCCGTCGCCGGGTTCGTGGTCAACCGTAAGGAGGTGGCCCGGCTGCTGCGGGAATGGGGTGTCACCCGGCGAGCGCCTAAGGGGCCTAGCGGATAGGCGGTGGGCTTCGCCCGCTGTCTGGTCTGTTCCGCCCGAAGAAGCTGCGCCTTCGGGCGGGGGCCCGGCGGATGGGGCTCGCTCCGCTCGCCCAATCCGCGCGGCCCCTAAGCCCCATCCGAAAGCACAGGGGCGGCCGTTTGAGGTGACCGCCCCCAACGTGCTGTGGCAGACCGACCTGACCAGCGTCTGGTGCGGCGAGGACGGCTGGGCCTACTACACCGCGGTGATC
>VGBK01000065.1 GCA_016870535.1 Actinomycetota bacterium
GCCGGCGCCGTTCTCGCCCAGGAGGCCGACGATCTCGCCGGCTCGCACCGACAGGTCGACCTGGTCGTTGGCGAGCACGCCGGGGAACCGTTTGGTGATCCCTCGCAGCTGGAGTTCCAACCCGGCTCCCTCATTCCCTCTTGGGCAGGCCGCACACTACACCACCGAACCGGACCCTCTCAAAAGGAGCGGGGGCGGCGCAAAGGGGATCCCCCCGGCGGGGCCGGGGGGATCCTCAGTCGATGCGACGGTGGCAGCCCTGCTACTCCGACGGAGTCAGGAAGGCCGCCAGGCCGCCGGCGGCGATGATGTCCGCCTTCAGCTGCTCGACGGCGGCGGCCAGTTCGGCCGGCACGCTCGCCGCCAGGTCGTGGTACGGGGCCAGGCCGACGCCATCGTTGGCCAGGGTCCCCACGTACAGGTTGCCCACCGCGCCCAGGTTCACCACGTTGGTGACGGTGTTGAGCACGGCGACATCCATGTTCTTGAGGATGGAGGTCAGCAGGATGCCGCCGAACTCGGGGGCGGTGTCGTACCAGTCGGCGTCGACGCCGATGATCAGGCAGCCGCGGTCGACGCAGGCCGCCGCGCTGCCCAGGCCGACCGGGCCGGCCACCGGCAGGATGATGTCGGCGCCCTCGTCGTTGAGGTTCTCGGCGAAGGCCCGGCCGTCGTCGAGGCTCTCGAAGTTGCCCGTGAATAGCCCGGTGCCGTCGTCGGGGTTCCAGCCGAGCGCCTGCACCGCGGTGCCGTTCATCTCGTTGTAGTAGCGCACGCCCTTGACGAACCCATCCATGAAGACGGTCACCGGCGGGATGTTGATGCCGCCGAAGGTGCCCACTACGCCGGAGGTCGACATGCCGGCCGACAGGTACCCGGCCAGGAAGGCCGCCTCGTCGGTGGCGAAGGTCAGGCCGCGCAAGTGCGAGTAGTCGCAGTTGTACTCACCGGCATCATTCGCCCAGGGAGCGCCCGGGTAGGGGGCCTGGTCGATGATGGCGAACATCTGCGGGGAGAAGTCGCAGGCCGCCAGCGCCGTGTCGGCGGCGAGCAGGAACCCGACCGTGATGATCAGGTCGCAGCCCCCGTTCACGAACGACTCGATGTTCGGCCGGTAATCGGTGGCCGCCTGGGACTCCAGGAAGGCGATCTCCACGCCCAACTGGTCGCGGGCCAGCAGCATCCCGTTCCAAGCGGTCTCGTTGAACGACTTGTCGTCGATGCCGCCGACGTCGGTGACCTGGCAGATCTTGTACGCCACGGGCGCGGCCGTAGTCGTGGTGACAACGGCCGTAGTCGTCGGCGCCTCGGTGGTCGTCGGCGCCTCGGTTGTCGTTGGGGCCGCGGTCGTCGTCGGGGCAGCAGTCGTGGTGGCCGCGTCGTCGCCGCAGGCGGCGACTACGAGCCCGAACACTGCCAACAGCGCGACCAGGGCAAGCCTTCTTCTCGTCATGGAATCTGGCTCCTCTTCGCTCCGTCCCACTTCCAGGCCTGCAGAGGCCTTGGCCGGAGTCTATACCAAGTGGAGGCTGCTTCGCCGAGCGGAGGAGCCCTAACCCTCGGGCGACTGCGCCATCTCGACCGGCGGCCGATCGGGCGCCGACACCGGGACGAAGGTGAGGCCGGAGCCCTCCTCGTCGACATCCACCAGGATGGTGGAGCCGGCGGGGAACTCGTGGAAGAGGACCTTCTCGGAGAGAGGATCCTCGAGGAACCGCTGAATGGCCCGCCGCAGCGGCCGGGCCCCCAACTGGGGGTCGTAGCCCTTGCGGGCCAGCAGGTCCTTGGCGGCGTCGGTGAGCATCAGCTCCAGAGCCCGGGACTCCAACTGGCGGCGCACCCGGGCCATCATCAGGTCCACGATCTGGCCCACCTCTTCCATGGTCAGCTCGTGGAAGACGATGACCTCGTCGATGCGGTTGAGGAACTCGGGCCGGAACGAGCGCTTCAGGGCCTCGGTCACCTTGTCCTTGATCTGCTGGTAGCCGACCTCGGCCCCGTCGGCCACGAAGCCGATCGACTTGCGACGCAGGTCGGCCGTGCCCAGGTTGGAGGTCATGATGATCACGGTGTTCTTGAAGTCCACCGTGCGGCCCTGGGAGTCGGTGAGGCGCCCGTCCTCGAGGATCTGCAGCAGGGTGTTGAAGACGTCGGGGTGCGCCTTCTCGATCTCGTCGAAGAGCACCACCGAGAAGGGCTTGCGGCGCACCGCCTCGGTCAGCTGGCCGCCCTCGTCGTAGCCGACGTAGCCGGGGGGCGAGCCCACCAGCCGGCTCACCGTGTGCTTCTCCATGTACTCGGACATGTCGAGCTGGATGAGGGCGCTGTCGTTGCCGAACAGGAACTCGGCCAGGGCCTTGGCCGTCTCGGTCTTCCCCACCCCGGAGGGGCCCAGGAAGATGAAGGAGCCGGCGGGGCGCCTGGGGTCCTTGAGCCCGGCGCGGGTGCGCCGGATGGCCCGGCTCACCGCCACGATGGCCTCGTGCTGGCCCACGATACGGCGGTGCATCTCGTCTTCCATGCGGAGCAGCTTCGAGGTCTCCTCCTCGGTGAGGCTCTGCACCGGGATGCCGGTCCACTGGGCCAGCACTTCGGCGATCTGCTCCTCGTCGATCACCGAGAAGGGCTCTCCCGGTGAGATCTCGCCCTCCAGGCGAAGCCTCTCGGAGATCAGGGCCCGCTCCTGGTCGCGCACCTGGGCGGCCCGCTCGAACTGCTGGGCCTGCACCGCCTCTTCCTTCTCGCCGCGCAGCGCGGCTATCCGCCGGTCGAGGTCGTCGAGCTCGGGCGAGGAGGGGCGGCGGTGGATGCGCATGCGGCTCCCCGCCTCGTCGATGAGGTCGATGGCCTTGTCGGGCAGATGCCGGTCGGAGATGTAGCGGTCGGCCAGGTTGGCCGAGGAGACCAGGGCGGCGTCGGTGTAGCGGGCGCCGTGGTGGGTCTCGTATTTCTCCCGCAGCCCTTTGAGGATCTCGATGGTCTCGGCCACCGAGGGCTCGTCGACCTGCACCGGCTGGAAGCGCCTCTCCAGGGCCGAGTCCTTCTCGAGGTGCTTGCGGTACTCCTCGACGGTGGTGGCCCCCACCGTCTGCAGCTCGCCCCGGGCCAGCATGGGCTTGAGGATGCTGGCGGCGTCGATGGCGCCTTCGGCGGCCCCGGCGCCCACCAGGGTGTGGATCTCGTCGATGAAGAGCACGATGTCGCCGCGGGTGCGGATCTCTTTGAGCACCTTCTTGAGGCGCTCCTCGAAGTCGCCGCGGTAGCGGGAGCCGGCCACCAGGGCTCCCAGGTCGAGGGTGTAGATCTGCTTGCCTTTGAGCGTCTCGGGGACCTCACCGACGATGATGCGCTGCGCCAGGCCCTCGACGATGGCGGTCTTGCCCACCCCGGGCTCCCCCACCAGCACCGGGTTGTTCTTGGTGCGGCGGGAGAGGATCTGCATCACCCGGTCGATCTCCCGCTCCCGGCCGATCACCGGGTCCAGCTTGCGCTCCCGGGCGTACTGGGTGAGGTTGCGCCCGAACTGGTCGAGCACGGTGGACCCGGAGCCCGACGCCTCCGGGGCGCCCGAGCCGTGGCCGCCGCGCCGGCCTCCGGAAGGGGCCTCACGGCCCGACCCCTCTTCGGACTGGGACCCGGAGAGCAGTTGGATGACCGTCTGGCGCACCTTGTGCAGTTCGGCGCCCAGCTTCTGGAGGACCTGGGCGGCCACTCCCTCACCTTCGCGGATGAGTCCCAGGAGGATGTGCTCGGTGCCGATGTAGTTGTGTCCCAGTTGCAGGGCTTCGCGCAGGGAGAGTTCCAGGACCTTCTTGGCCCGCGGGGTGAAGGGGATGTGGCCGCTGGGAGCCTGCGCTCCCTGGCCGATGATCTCCACCACCTGGGAGCGCACCGACTCCAGGCTGATGCCCATGCCCTCCAGGGCCCGGGCGGCCACCCCCTCGCCCTCGTGGATGAGGCCGAGGAGGATGTGCTCGGTGCCGATGTAGTTGTGGTTGAGCAGCCTGGCCTCTTCCTGGGCCAGGACTACCACCCGGCGGGCTCGGTCGGTGAACCTCTCGAACAAGGCTCTCAGTCTCCTGATGCAGCAACGGCGCTTCCGGATGCGGAGGCGCCTCGTCGATCATAGCGGTGGGTCCGTCGAACCCAACCGTGGCTCGCCGGGCCCTCGGCGCGCCCGGCACGACTCGGGCCGGGGGTCATCTTCCCACCCCGCTTCCGCGGCAGGAAGGGGCTTGGCGGCAGCCCGCCGCTACCATCCCCGGCCACCCGGCGCAGAGGCCCTTCATGGATCGCCCCGTCGTTCGCGACCTCATCCCTATCGAACGGGTTTGGGTCCGCCTTGAGGCGGTGGAAGCCGGGTTGCGGCGGGCCACCACCTCCGAAGATCCCTTCCTGACCCGCATCGCCCAGCACCTCCTCGAAGCCGGCGGCAAGCGCTATCGCCCCCTCCTGGCCCAGGTGGCCGCCGAACTCGGGGCCGCCCCCGGCGAGGGGCCGGTGGCCGCCGGGGTGGCGGTGGAACTGGTCCACCTGGGCAGCCTGTACCACGACGATGTGATCGACGAGGCCTCGAGCCGGCGAGGGACGGTTTCGGTGAACGCCAACTGGTCGAACACCGTGGCCATCCTGGCGGGGGACTTCCTGCTCGCCCGGGCGAGCGAGACCGCGGCGCCCCTCGGCATCGAGGCGGTGACCCTGCTGGCCCGCACCTACGCCGACCTCTGCCGGGGCCAGATCCTGGAGCTGCAGTTGATGGGCGACACCGAGCAGGGCACCGACGGGTACTTCCGGGTCGTCGCCCTCAAGACGGCCAGCCTGATCCGCACCTCAGCGCGGCTGGGAGCGATGGCAGGCGGGGCCGGGCCGGCCGAAGTCGAAGCGGTGAGCCGCTGGGCGCACGAGGTGGGCATGGCTTTCCAGATTGCCGACGACGTGCTCGACCTGGTGGCCACCGAGGAGTTCCTGGGCAAGCCGGCCGGCTCCGACGTGAAGGAGGGCACCCTTACCCTCCCCGTCCTCTACGCGCTGGAAGGCCCCGACGGCGCTGAGGTGCGACTCCTGCTGGCCGGAGGCCGCCCCTACCCGCCGGAGTCGGTGGCGCAGGTCATCGCCCGCGCCCGCTCGGGAGGACACGCCGAACGGGCGCTGGAGGTGGCTCGCCGCCACACCGCGGCGGCCGCCGCCGCCCTGGAGGCGCTGCCGCCGGGGCCCATCAACCGGGTGCTCCACTCCCTGGGCGACTACCTGATCGCCCGCGTCGACCAGGCCCGGGGCTGAGGCCGCGGAAGGCCGGCTTCGGCGTGACGGGGCTCGTCCGGGTGCCGCCCACCGGGCGCGGGCGGAGACCCTCAGGGCGTTCATTGCTGCTTCCTCTCCTCAGTCCTTCCGGTGGAGGAGGGGACACGGGCCCACCTCCTCGGCCCAAGGCCCGGTCCGGGTGCGAGACATCTGCCGCGGCGGTCTGAAGCGGTCCTGAGAGTCCTCCGGAAGCCTGGAGGTGGCGGCGGCCGGCGCCGGTAGCCTGTAGGCGGAGGTCCCACCATGCGACGGCGAAAAGCGGCGACGGTACCCGCCGTGGCCGCCCCTCCGCCCACTCCCCTGGTCTCGGGACGGGTCACGGTGGGCCGGGCCCGCCTGGTGTGCTTTCCCTCGTACCGGCTGACCGCCGCACCTGATCTCGAAGTCGGCCTGGCCCGCTATTCCGCCCTCAACATCTACTTCTTCGGGCCCGGCCAGAAGATCGCCTTGCCCTGGGGAATCTGCTGGCGTCTCACCTCCCTTCCTCGCGGCCCGAGCCTGGTCGCGGTGGTGGCCAATGAGGAGGGCCGGCGGCTGGCCATGGCCGCTCCCGGAGCGGCGGCCGGCAACTACGGGGTCAACGGTCGCGACTACGCCTACACCCTGAACCCGGCAGAGGGCGGACTAGGGCGCGCCCGCCTCTGGCACCTCTTCGACGGGGAGCAGGTAGTCGCTCGCTTCACCCGGCGGCCGTTCGGCGGGGTCTGCCACTCCCCCGTGCCCCTTCCCGTCGTCCTGCTCGGTCTGCTCCTGGCCCGCTTCGGCATACCCGGCGAGAACGAGCTGCGTATGCCCAGCCTCAACTGGGGACCCCCGAAGTAGCGCGCTGCGGTGACGCCCCCGGCCGTACTCCCGCATCAGCCGTCCAGCCGGCCGGCCAGGCGGCGCACGGCGTCGAAGAAGCCGGTGCGGCGCAGCCGGCCGGGATTTCCCAGGGCGCTCTCCAGCCCGGCGTCGTAGGGCACGCTCCCGAGGAAGGGCACCCCGGCGGAGCGGGCCAGTCCCTCCACCAGGTCGCCCCCGTCGCGCCGCATGTTCTCCACCACCCCGACGATGGGTACCCCCACTTCCCCAAGGAGGCGGAGGGCCCGTCGCACGCTCTCCAGCACCACGATGGAGGCGGTCCCCAACAGCATGAACCCCGTGCCGGGCAGGAAGCGCACCACGTCGAGCGTGGTGTCCCCGAGGCCGGGCGGCAGGTCGACGACGAGGACGTCGAGGTTGCCCCACCGGGTGATGGCCAGGAGCTCGAGCAAGGCGTTGGTGGCCTCCCCCCCGCGCAGCGGCGCCGGTGCCTCCCCCGAGAAGAAAGCCACCGACATCATCGCCACCCCCGCGACGACGTGAGGGTCGATGCCGAACTCCTCCGACGGGAACCGCGTCCCCGCTCCCAGGATCACGTGGCCGGTGGGCGAGGTGAAGTCGAGGTCGAACAGGCCCACCCGCCGGCCCCCGTCGGCCCAGGCGAGGGACAGAGCGGCGGCGACGACGCTCTTGCCGATGCCCCCCTTGCTTCCTCCCACGGCCACGATGCGCCGCACCCCGGCGAGGCGATCCTCGATGGCGGCGGCTCGGGGGTCCACGGCGCTAGGGGGATCCCGGCAGGTCGCCGCCGCGTCCCTCGATACGCTCAAGGGTGACCCCGCGGCCGGCGAGGATGTCGAAGTCCGGGCTGCCGCACCCGGGGCAGCGCACGAAAGCGTGAGCCAACTCGGGGATGAAGTGCACCGCCTCCGCCTCATCGGCACCGGGCGCTTCCCCGAGGTCGCCGGTCCCGAACTCCCGCCCGCACACCCGGCACCGGAACACCACCGCCTCCCGTTCCACCACGAAGCGGGCCCCTTCGAGCAAGGGATCGGAGGGTGGGAGCACCTGGGTGAGGGAGAACTCGAACAAGTCGGTGGCAATCTGCTGCAACTCCCCGACCCGCACCACAACCGCCTCCACCCGGTCGATGCCGGCCTCGCGGGCGGCACGCACCGCAGCCTTCACCACGGCATCGGCGAGAGCGAACTCATGCAACGGAGGAGACCCCTGCTGGGCGGCCGGCGCGGGCGATCTTAGGGCCGCAGGGAGGTCGCCCGGCGGCAGCGCCGCAGGGGGCGACAAGCCCGGCCTTGGCTCGGAGATGGGCTACCGTGAAGCCTGCGCACACCGACCGGTGTGCGGCGCCGGTCTTTGCTCCTTCGGTTCCGTCGAGCGAAGTCGCCGCAGCCCCGCCGCTGCCGTCCCCACCCGAGGCGGCCTCCCGGCGAAGGGGTTGCGGGGCGTATCCCCCACGACGGTGCACCTCTGAAGGAGAATCGCCTTGCCCACCAAGATCTACGTAGGCAACCTCGCCTTCTCCACCGACTCCGCCGCTCTCCGGGCCCTGTTCGCCCCTCACGGAGAGGTGACCAGCGCCCAGGTGGTCGAGGACCGCGACTCCGGCCGGTCGCGCGGCTTCGGCTTCGTCGAGATGAGCTCGGCCGAGGAGGCGCAGAAGGCCATCGCCGCCACCGACGGCAAGACCCTCGACGGCCGCCAGCTCAGGGTCAGCCTGGCCAAGGCTCGCCCCAGTTGAGCCCCGCGCCGCGGCCCAGGCCGCGTTCCGGTGGGGCCCGGCGCAAGCCCGCCCCGGTTCGGGAGCCGGCGCCGGAGAGAGCCCCGCAGACCTACCGGACCAGCGGGACGATCAAGACCGTGCTGCGCGATGCCAAGTTCCTGGTCGAGACGGAGCAGGGGCTGGAAGTGATCGCCCGGGCGGCCGGCCGCATGCGCCGCGGTCGCAAGATCCGAATCCTCCCGGGTGACGCCGTCGAAATCGAGGTGTCGCTCTACGACCCGACCCGGGGCCGGATCGTCTGGCGCCACATGTAGCGGCCCGAGCCCGCCGGGGAGCACCAGGCGACGCCCGTCAGCGCCCGCCTGAGGCCGGGGCATCGCCGCCGCCGATGGCCGCGGCGGCCCGCCCCCGACGCAGCACTCCCAGGCTCCCCAGGCCCAGGAGCAGCAAGCCCAGAGCGCCCAGAGGCAGCTTCCAGGTGCGGTACGGCCGGTAGATCCCGTCGACCATCACCATGGCCAAGCCGATGAGGGCCGCGGCCAGACCGGCGAGCGCTCGGAGCCGGCCGTGGTGAGGCAAGGGCTCGTCGAGCATCTCGAAGCGCCGGAACAACGCCACCAGTCCGATGAGGGCCAGGGCGCAGAGCAGGATCCACAGCGGGCGCAGGGCCCACCAGCCGCCGTCGACGCGCTCGAAGCGGGGCCAGAACCCGATGGGGTGCAGCAGGGCGGCCACCGCTATCAGGGCGGTCATGTGCCAGAGGAACACGGTGAGCACCACGCTCCCCATCCGGGCCACCACGCCGTAGACGCGGTCCCGGCGCAGCCACCGTTCCACCGCCGGCCGAGCCGCCAGCAGCAGGCCGATCTGGGCCAGGGCGAACATCACCAGGGCCACGGTCGGCGGACTGGTGTTCTGCCGCTCCAGGCCGGGGACGCCCACCATGCTCACCGGGTACCCGGCCAGGCGAATCAGCAGTCCGGTGGCGACGATCCCAGCGGCGGCGACGGCCAGGGGCATCAACGGACCGCGCCGGAGACGCGGGTGATCCCAGAAGTAACCCAGTTGATGGATGCCGGCCCAGGCCACCAGGTAGTTGGCATACCCGACGCCCGGGACCTGCCGGTGGTGCGCCACATCGATGGCCGCAATCAGGAGAAGCATCACCAGCAACACCCCCGCCCCGAAGCGCCGGTGCAGGGCCGCGGTCACGGGAACCAGCGCGATGATGCCCCCGTAGACCACCAGGAACCAGGCCGGCAGCAGCGCCGTCTCGGCCACGGTCGCCACCAGGTCGCCGGGCAGGCCGAGGGCGCCCAGGGCCACGGCCAGCACCGCCCACAGGAGGAGGAGGGGCACCAGAGGGCCCAGCAGGCGCCCCGCCCTACGGCGCAACCACACGGCGAACGGCTCCCCGTCGGCGCGGGACCGCTCCCAGGAGCCCAGGTTGGCGAAGCCGCCCACGAGGAAGAACACGGGCATCACCTGGAAGAGCCAGGTGAGCGGCCGGGTGCGGGGAACCATGGCCAGCAGTTGGCCGGTGACCAGGGCCCCTTCGCGCACGAGGATGACCGCCAGGAGCCAGTGCCCCAGCACCACCAAGAGGATGGACCCCACCCGCAGCAGGTCGGCGTAACGGTCGCGGCCCGAGGTGATGTCCTCCAGCAGGGCCCGGGGCTCGGCCGAGACGGGTGCTCTGGTCTCCCCCGTCGTGGCCCGTCTCCGCAGCCGCATGCCGCCCGCCCTCATCCGCTCTCCCGGCCGCGGCGAGTGTAGATCTGAGAGATGGCGGGCGGCCCCCGCCACCCTGCCAGACTCCGGCCCGTGACCGAACCGGACCTGCGCCTGGAGAAGGTGCCCAACCTGCGCGACCTGGGCGGATGGCCCGCCGGCGACGGGCGGCGGGTGGCCCGCGGGCGCATCTTCCGCTCGGGGTCGCTGCACGAGATGACCGACGCCGACCGCCGCGCTCTGGAGGGGGCGGGCATCCGCACCGTGGTGGACCTGCGCTCCAACTGGGAACAGGGCCATCAGCCCTACGAGTGGCCCTTCGGCCACCGGGTGACGGCTCCTCTGGCCCACGATGACTCGGTCGTCT
>VGBK01000066.1 GCA_016870535.1 Actinomycetota bacterium
GCGAAGTACTTGCCCGGCACCTGCGACCAGTAGGTCTCGACGAAGCGGTCGGGGTCCTTGTACAGGGTCCGGAGAATCCCCGGCCAGGGGCGAGTCAGCACCAGGTAGCCGCCGCCGCCCAGCGGCACCGAGTTGCCCTGGTCGTCGACCACGTCGGCCCCCACTCCGGGGAAGGGCCGGGTGGCCGACCCCGGCTTGGTGGCCACGGCCCCCGGCAGCGGGGTGATCATGATCGACCCGGTCTCGGTCTGCCACCAGGTGTCGACGATGGGGCAGCGCTCCCCGCCGATGACGGTGTGGTACCACATCCAGGCTTCGGGGTTGATGGGCTCGCCCACCGATCCGAGCAGCTTCAGCGACGAGAGGTCACACCCCTGCGGGTAGTTGTCGCCCCACTTCATGAAGGAGCGGATGGCGGTCGGGGCCGTGTAGAACTTGGTGACCTTGTACTTCTCGATGATCCGCCAGAACCGGTCCTTGTCCGGGAAGTCGGGCGTGCCTTCGTAGAGCACTCCGGTGGTGTGGTTGGCCAGGGGCCCGAACACGATGTAGGTGTGCCCGGTCACCCAGCCGATGTCGGCGGCGCACCAGTAGATATCGTCGGGCTTGATGTCGAACACCAGGCTGTGGGTCGTCATCGCGTTGGTCAGGTAGCCGCCCGTGGTGTGCACCACACCCTTGGGCCGCGCCGTGGTGCCCGAGGTGTAGAGGATGAACAGCATGTCCTCGGCGTTGATCGGCGCCGCCTCGTGCTGCGGGGAAGCCGCCCCTACCAGGTCCTCGTACCAGAAGTCCCGGCCTTCGGTCCAGGCGATCTCGTTGTGGCAGCGCCTGACCACCACGACCTTCTCGATCGAGGGGCAGGTCTCCACGGCGGTGTCGGCGTTCTGCTTCAAGGGGAAGACGCTGCCGCGCCGGTAGGCGCCGTCGCCGGTGACCAGCACCTTGGCTTCCTGGTCCTGGATGCGCTGCGACAGGGCGTCGGCGGAGAACCCGCCGAACACGACGGAGTGGATCGCCCCGAGCCGGGCACAGGCCAGCATGGCCACGGGGAGTTCGGGCACCATGCCCAGGTAGATGGCCACCCGGTCGCCCTTCTCGACTCCCAGGCCGGCGAGGGCGTTGGCGAAGCGGCACACCTCCTCGTGCAACTGCTTGAAGGTGATGACCCGCTCGTCGCCTACCGGCTCGCCCTCCCAGTAGAAGGCCACCTTGTCGCCCCCGGTCGCCAGATGGCGATCGAGGCAGTTGTAGGCCAGGTTCAGTTCACCGTCGGAGAACCACTTGAAGAAGGGGGGGTTCGAGTCGTCGAGCACCTGGGTGGGTTCCGTGAACCAGGTGATGCGCTCCAGGGCCTGCTTCATCCAGAAGCCTTGCCAGTCGGCCTCGGCTTCGTCGTAGATGGAAGGGCGGGCATTCGCCTTCGCTACGAAGTCCTCGGACGGCGGGAACAGACGCTCCTCCCAGGAAAGGGCGGAGATCGCCTGCTGTTGCTCGTCGGTCACGCGTGTGCCTCCTGTTCGGCCACCGGGATGTCCGGGATATGTTAGATGGCGTTAACCCGCCTGCCGCCGCCGGAGGGCCTCAGCGCCGGGCCCGCGGCCGGATCCGGAAGTCCCGCGGGTTGCGCCAGCCCACTACCAGGGCTGCCGCTGCTCCGGCGATGGCGAGGAGTTCCAGCCAGTCGCCGGTCACCGTGTACAGGGTCCGCCGGCTCTCCTGCACCCGCACCGTTCCCTTCAGCACCTCGGCGGTGAAGAGCCCCGTCTGGGCTGGGCCGCGCGAGCCGTCCGCTCCGACGAAGGTGGAGTGCCCGGTGACCGCGGCATGGACCACGTCCAGGCCCACCGCGGCGGCGTTCAACCGCACCAGTTCGATGAGCTGATCGGAGGCCGGGCCGTTTCCGAACGAGCCCTCGTTGGTGGCCACCACCAGCACCTGGGCGCCGGCCTTGGCGGCGCTGCGCAGGTACCGCGGGAAGGCGCCCTCGAAGGAGATCACCGAGCCGAGGCGAAACGACGACTCCCCCACCACCATGGGGAACGCCACCGGCCCTTCCCCGCGCCGCAGGTCGCGGGGCACCTGGGCCAACTGGGGGATGAACTTGAGCAGTTCGCGCAGCGGCACGAACTCCCCGAACGGCACGGGATGTCGCTTGAGGTACTCGCCGATGATGGCCCCGTTCGGGGCGAACAGGACGTTGTAGTTGTCCCACTGCGTGGCTCCCGCCGAGCGGCTGCCCCCGGCCATCAGGTAGGCGCCGAGCCGCAGGGCCTCGGCGCCCATCTGCGACGCCACCTCCGGGTTGAAAGTCGGGTTGAAGTTCCCGCCGAAAGAGTCCTCCGGCCAGACCACCAGGTCCACCGTCCCGGGGACGAGGGTGCGGGTGAGGCTCAGGTGCGACTCGTAGATGAGCTGCTTCTCGTCGGCGCAGTGCACCCGGGGGCACGGCGAGTTCCCCTGGACGATGGCGACCCGCACCGCCTGGCCGTCGGCGTGCGGGGAGAGCACCAGCCCGAGGGCCGACAGGATGACCATGACGGCGGCCACCAGTTCCAGAGGCCGCCGATCGGGCTCCTCTTCGGCCAGCAACACCAGGCCGGCGGCGAGAGCCACCACCAGCACCCCCCATCCCGTGGGGCCGATCCACTGGGCCGCGCCGCGCGCTCCCGGGATGGTCCCTACCGGGAAACCGACCGCTCCCCAGGGGAAGCCGCCCAGGGGCCAGCGCGACCGGGTGAACTCGAACAGGGCCCATCCCCCGACGGCGACCGCCCACCACAGCAGCGGCGACCAGAGACGCACCGCGTACATGAGCAGGGCGTAGGCGACCACGTACAGGGTCATCACCCCCACCAGCGGGAACCAGGCCACCGCCCCGATGGTGAAGATCCACCACAGCATCGCCCCGAAGAAGGCGGTGCCGTAGATGATCCCCACCAGCACCGCCTCCCGCTTGGTGGTCACCCGTCGCAGCGCCCAGAGCAGCGGGACCGGCGCCACGAACACGAAGAACCCCAGGTTCACCGGGGGGAAGGACAGCCACATGAGGACTGCCGAGACGAGGGCGCCGGCGGCCAGTTGCATGGCGCAGGAGGGTAGTGCCCCTCTCCCGGAGTGAGGCTCGCCGGGCCGGAGGACAGGAGCGGCGCGGCGGTCCTGCCGCCGGGCCGGTCGGCGTCCCTACAGTGCCGGCGGTGAACGACCTCGAAGTAGCCAGACGCGCCGCCCGCGCCGGGGCCGAAGCCCTGCGCGGCTACCTGGGGCGCTCCCTGACGCCCGAGTTCAAGGGCGTCGTCGACCCCGTAACCGCCGCCGACCGGGCCGCCGAGGCGGCGATCCTCGCCGTCCTCAGCCGCCACCGGCCCCACGACGCCGTCCTCAGCGAGGAGGCGGGGGCCCGGGCCGGGGCCGCCGCCGGCCGGAGATGGGTGGTCGACCCCCTCGACGGCACGGTGAACTTCGTGCACGGGGTGCCCCTGTGCGCCGTGTCGGTGGCCCTGGAGGACCCCGCCGGCCCCCTGGTTGCGGTCACCGAGACGGTCCACGGGCCCGCCGGGGAGACCTTCTGGGCCGGGCGCGCCGAGGGAGCATGGTCTGCTCCGCCCGACGGCTCCCGATTGTCGGTGTCGGCTACCGCCGATCTGGGCCGGGCCCTGCTCTCCACGGGGTTCCCCTACGACCGGCGTGAGGCGGGCACGGCCTACACCGACGTCGTGGCGGCGGTGCTGGGGGTCGCACAGGGGGTGCGCCGCTCCGGCTCCGCCTGCCTCGACCTGGCCTGGGTAGCCGCCGGCCGCTACGACGGCCACTGGGAGTTCGGGCTGAAGCCCTGGGACGTCACCGCCGGCATCCTCCTCGTGGTGGAAGCCGGCGGCCGGGTCACCGACTCCTACGGGGGCCCGCCCCGCCCCGAGGACATCGTCGCCAGCAACGGCCTCATCCACGACGCTCTGCTGGAAGTGATCGCCGCCTACCGGCCGCATCGGCCTCCCCCGGCCCCGACGCCGCCCGGACGCTGAGGGCCACCCCGCCTCCGCCCCAGCCGCGATTTGCCGGTCGTTCGCTCGGCTAGTGTCAGTATCGGAGCAAACGGGCCGGCGGGGCCGTTCGTCCCGGCGGCCGCGGTCATTGTCCCTATTGCCTGCCGAGGACCGAAGCCCAACCATGGCGCCCGGAGGAATCATGACCCCAGCACAAGTGCTCGACCGGGCCGGCCTCGACCGCCTGATCGAGGCCCTGTCGGCCCGCGGGTACCGGGTTCTCGGGCCCACCGTCAGCGACGGCGCCATCGTCTACGGAGACCTGGCCTCCACCTCCGACCTGCCCGTGGGCTGGACGGATCGCCAGGAACCCGCGCAGTACCGCCTGGAGCGCCGCGACGACGAAGCCCTATTCGGCTACGTGGTGGGCCCGCAGTCCCCCAAGACTCGCCTCCACCCCGCCGAGGTGGTGGTCTGGTCCGGCGAGAAGACCGCCCAGGGCTTCGCCATGGCTCCCCCCGCCGAACCGCCCCGCTACGCCTTCGTCGGGGTTCGCCCCTGCGAACTGGCCGCCATCGCCGTGCAGGACCGGGTGTTCCTGGGGCACGAGCGCGACGCCGTCTACGGCAGGCGGCGCGAGGGCCTGTTCCTGGTGGCGGTGAACTGCACCGAGCCGGGGGGCACCTGCTTCTGCTCCTCAATGGGCACCGGTCCGGCCGCGGTCGACGGGTTCGACGTGGTGCTCACCGAGGTAGTCGACGGCAGGGACCACTACTTCACCGCCGCCGCCGGCTCCGAGCGCGGGGCCGAGCTCCTCGTCGAGGCGGGCGCCACCGAGGCCAAGAAGGGCCAGGCGAAGGCCGCCGCCGGCCTGCTGGAGGCCGCCGCCGGGCGCATGGGCCGCTCCCTCGACACCACCGGCCTGGCCGACCTGCTCCGGCAGGCCCTGGAGCACCCCCACTGGCAGGAAGTGGCCAAGCGCTGCCTCACCTGCGCCAACTGCACCCTGGTGTGCCCCACCTGCTTCTGTTCCAACGTGGAGGACACCACCGACCTCTCCGGCCGCCGCGCCGAACGCGTCCGTCGCTGGGACTCCTGCTTCAACTTCGAGTTCTCACTCATCCATGGGGGGCCCCACCGGGCCAGCCCGGCGGCCCGCTACCGCCAATGGATGACCCACAAGCTGGCCTGGTGGTTCGACCAGTTCGGCACGTCGGGTTGTGTGGGATGCGGCCGGTGCATCACCTGGTGCCCCGTCGGCATCGACATCACCGCCGAGGCCGCCGCCATCAGGGACAACCGGGAGGTGCTGTGATGGCCGGGTCCGATGCTCAGTCGCCCAACCCGGCGGCACTGCTGGCCGTCCACCCCTTCGTGGTGGGTATGGAGGAGGCCCAGCTGCGCCGCATGTCGGAGTGCGTCACCACGCTGACGCACTTCGACACCGATCAGGTGATCTTCCATGCCGGCGGGGTAGCCCGGGCGCTGTACCTGATTCGCGGCGGCGACGTGGCCCTCGAGGTGGCGGCTCCGGGCATGGGAACCCGCATCGTGGCCACCCTCCACGGCGGCGACGCCCTCGGCTGGTCCTGGCTGTTCCCCCCCTACCGCTGGGCCTTCGACGCCCGGGCCCTGGCGCCCACCGAGGCGATCGTCCTCGACGGGGAGGCCCTGCGCCGGTGCGCCACCGAAGACCGGGAACTCGGTTTCCACGTGGTGTGGCGGGTAGCGCGGGAGATGGCCGACCGTCTCCAGGCGACCCGGCTTCAGATGCTCGATGTCTACACAGAGCGGCGGTGACCCGGCGCCTCGGCACCCGGGCTCAAGCAGCGCCGCAGGAGGAAATGGGGTAGAGGTGCAGCCCAGGCAGAAGATCCTCGTCATAGACGACGAAGAAGTGGTGCTCGACTCCTGCCTTGCCATCCTGGCGAGCGGGGACTACGACACCACCACCGCCACCAGCGGCGAGGAGGGCCTTCGCCTGGCCGCCGAGCTCTCCCCCGACCTGATCTTCGTCGACGTCAAGATGCCCGGTGTCCCCGGCATGGAGGTGCTCGAGCGCCTGCGAGCCGCCGACCCCACCGCGGTCGCCGTCGTCATCACCGGCTACGCCACGGTGAGCCTCGCCGTCGAAGCCATGAAGCGGGGAGCCTTCGACTTCCTCCCCAAGCCGTTCACCCCCGACGAGTTCCGCGAGATGGTGCGCCGCGGCCTGGAGCGCCGGGTAGAGGTCCTGGCTCAGGCCCGGGAGCGCGCCGCCGCCGAGAGCCCCGGCCCTCACCCCGGCGCGGAGGCCGGGCCCATGGCCCCCATCCCCTGCCGGGTGCTGGGCCGCTGGGACGAGACCTACGACACGGTGAGCCTGGCGCTCGATCCGCCCCCGGGTTGGTCCGGCTTCCGGCCGGGCCAGTTCAACATGCTCTACTCGTTCGGCATCGGCGAGTCGGCCATCTCCATCAGCGGCGACCCCGCCGACTCCGGGCGCCTGCTCCACACCATCCGCAAGGTGGGCCGGGTCACCGAGTCGCTGGCCGGTCTCCAGCGCGGCGACGTGCTGGGGGTGCGCGGTCCCTTCGGGACGCCCTGGCCGCTGGGGTACTCGGCGGGACGGGACGTGGTGGTGGTGGCCGGCGGCATCGGCCTGGCCCCCCTCCGCCCGGCCATCCACGAACTCCTCGCCAACCGCGATCGCTACAACCGGGTGCTCATCCTCATCGGGGCCCGCTCCTCCGACGACCTCCTGTATCCCCAGGAGATCCAGGAGTGGCGGGGGCGCTTCGACGTCGACCTGCAGGTCACCCTCGACACCGCTACCGGCGGCTGGCGGGGCCGGGTGGGGGTGGTGACCACCCTGATCCCGCGCGCCGAGTTCGACGCCGATCAGGCGGTGGGCATGGTGGTGGGCCCCGAGATCATGATGCGCTTCGCCGCTTCGGAGTTGCTCAACCGGGGGATGTCGCCCAGCCGGCTCTTCGTTTCCATGGAGCGCAACATGAAGTGCGGCATCGGCCTGTGCGGCCACTGCCAGGCGGGAGCCAAGTTCGTCTGCCGTGACGGCGCCGTCCTGGGCTACGACGAAGCCGAGACGCTGTTCCAGGTCCGGGAGGTGTGATGGCCAAGCCCAAGCTCGGCGTGTTCAAGTTCGCATCCTGCGACGGCTGCCAGCTGAGCCTGCTCGACTGCGAGGACGAGCTCCTCGCCGTCGCCGACGCGGTGCACATCGCCTTCTTCCCCGAAGCCTCGCGGGAGTACATCGAAGGGCCCTACGACCTCACCCTGGTGGAGGGCTCCATCACCACGCCCCACGACCTCGAGGCCATCAAGAAGATCCGGGCCGACTCCAAGTTCCTGGTCACCATCGGGGCTTGCGCCACCGCCGGGGGCATCCAGGCGCTGCGCAACTGGAAGGACGTCACCGAGTTCACCTCGTACGTGTACGCCCACCCCGAGTACATCTCCACCCTGGAGACCTCCACCCCGGTCTCCGATCACATCCCGGTGGACTTCGAGTTGCGCGGCTGCCCCATCAACAAGTGGCAACTGGTGGAGTTGGTGAATGCCCTGCTCCATGCCCGCAAGCCGAACATCCCCACCTACAGCGTCTGCGTGGAATGCAAGCGCCGGGGCACTTCATGTGTGATGGTGGCCCAGGGCATCCCCTGCCTGGGCCCGGTGACCCAGGCCGGGTGCGACGCCATCTGCCCCGCTTACGACCGCGGCTGCTACGGCTGCTTCGGTCCCATGGAGTCGCCCAATGTGACGGCCCTGGCCGAGTGGTGGCGCTCCGTGGGGGTGGACGACCGCACCCTGGTCAACGCCTTGCGCGGTTTCAACGCTTATGCCGAGCCCTTCCGGGAGGCCAGTGATGTCTACGCCCAGCAAGCCTGAGACGCGGACCATCAGCGTCGACTACCTCGCCCGCGTCGAGGGCGAGGGGAGCCTGAAGGCCCGCGTCCGGGACGGCAAGGTGGAGATCACCGAGTTCGGCATATTCGAGCCGCCGCGCTTCTACGAGGCTTTCCTGCGCGGCCGCCGCTTCGGCGACGCCCCCGACATCACCGCCCGCATCTGCGGCATCTGCCCCATCGCCTACCAGATGTCTTCGGTGCATGCCATGGAGGACATCCTCGGGGTGAGGATGGACGGGGCGTTGCGGGAACTGCGCCGTCTCATCTACTGCGGAGAGTGGATCGAGAGCCACGTGCTCCACGCCTTCATGCTCCACCTCCCCGACTTCCTGGGCTACCAGAGCGCCATCCACATGGCGGCCGACCACCGCGACGCCGTGGAGAAGGCCCTGCGCCTCAAGAAGATCGGCAACGACATCGTCGCCCTGCTCGGGGGCCGGGAGATCCATCCGGTCAACGTCAAGGTGGGGGGCTGGTACAAGGTCCCCACCAAGAAGCAGTTGGAGGAGATGGTCCCCAACCTGGAGTGGGCCCTCGACGCCGCCACCTGGGCGGTGGAGTTCACCGCCGGCCTGCCCTTCCCCGAGGTCGAGCAGGACTACGAGTACGTCTCGGTGTGCCACCCCGACGAGTACCCCTACAACGAGGGGCGCCTGGTCTCCAACAAGGGCATCGACGTGCCCGCCTCCGAGTGGAACCAGGTGTTCGAAGAGGTGCACGTCGCCCGCTCCAACGCTCTGCAGTCGAAGGTGCGGGACCGCGGCTCGTACCACGTGGGGCCGCTGGCCCGCTACAGCCTCAACTTCGAGAAGCTGAGCCCTCGGGTGCAGCGCCTGGCGGCGGCGGTGGGCCTCGGCCCGACCTGCTTCAACCCGTTCAAGAGCATCGTGGTGCGCTGCCTGGAGACGGTCCATGCCGTCGAGGAAGCCCTGCGCCTCATCGACACCTACGAGAGGCCGACGCGTCCGGATGTGCCGCTCGTGGTGAAGGCGGGAGAGGGCCACGGCGCCACCGAAGCCCCCCGCGGGATGCTCTACCACCGCTACCGCCTCGACGACGAGGGCTACATCCTCGACGCCCAGATCGCCCCGCCCACCGCCCAGAGCCAGATGAGCATCGAGGACGACCTGCGGGTGGTGCTCGAGGCCTCCCTGGACCTGCCCGACGACGACCTGCAGTGGCGCCTGGAGCAGACGGTGCGCAACTACGACCCCTGCATCTCCTGCGCCACCCACTTCCTCAAGGTCGAGATCGATCGTGGGTGACGACGCCGTAGTCATCGGCGTCGGCAATTCAGATCGCGGGGACGACGGGGTGGGAGCCGAGGCTCTCGGCCGTCTCGAAGGCCGGGTTCCCCCCGGGGTCCGCCTGGTGCGCCTCAGCGGCGCCGACCCGGCCGAGGTCATGGAAGCCTGGGCCGGGGCGGCCCGGGCGATCGTGGTCGACGCCATGGTCTCGGGGGCCCCGCCGGGCACGGTGCGCCGCTTCGACGCCGCCGGCGCTCCCCTTCCCGCCGAGGTGCAACTGGTCTCCACCCATGCCCTCGGGGCCGGGGCCGCCATCGAGATGGCCCGGGTCCTGGGCCGGCTGCCGGACGCCCTGGCGGTCTACGGGGTGGAGGGCGATGTCTTCGCAGTGGGCGCCGGGTTGAGCGAGGCCGTCGCCGCCGGGGCGGCGGAGGCGGCGGCGCGCATCGCCGACGAGCTGGCCGCCCCATAGGGCCGGCCCGGCCTCCCCCGCCCCAACGGGGGAGGAGGCGGTGAGGCTCTGCGAGCCGCCGGAGGGGGAAGCCTTGTCTCCTCCCCCGTGGCAACGGGGGAGGTGGCGGTGAGGCTCTGCGAGCCGCCGGAGGGGGAAGCAGAACCAGCAGACCTACGCCGCGCCCTTAGCTCCCCTCCCCCCAACCCCCTCCCGCCGGAGCGGGAGGGGGAGCCGGGCTCTTCTCCTCCCCCGCCCCAGCGGGGGAGGTGGCCCGCCAGGGCCGCAGGGGG
>VGBK01000067.1 GCA_016870535.1 Actinomycetota bacterium
TCATCCCGGCTGCCGCATGCCCGCCCGCTTCTGCGACGCCCATCACATCACCCACTGGGCCCAAGGCGGGGAAACCATCCTGGCCAACCTCCAACTCCTATGCCGACAACACCACCGCCAGGCACACCACCACCAACCCCACCCCCTCAGGCAGTAGAGGGACGCAGTTCGGGACGACCCGCGCCGTCCGGCAGGCAGGCCCCTCTCACCCCCCTATCAGCGCCAGCGCCGCCTTCAGGTCGGCGGCGATCATCTCCCTCTTGGAGCGCTCGATCAGGTAGCTCCTCCCCGTCTGGAGGTAGGAGGGGAACACCCGCTTCCCCTCGAACCAGTACTCGCCCTGCCGCACCTTCCAGGTGGGGCCTGAGGGGGTGAGCCGCTTCCCGGTGCGGCGCCGGGCGATGGAGTTGAGGGCCCCGATGGCCACGTCTCCCATGAGCATGATCACCCGGGCCCGGGGGAAGAGGTCGAGTTCGGTCTCGAGCAGCCGCGAGCACGCCTCCACCGTGGGCCGGGACACGCCGTATCCCTGCTTGGCGCACTTGACCGCAGTGGTCGGGTAGATGCCGGCCTCGGTCAGATCCCGTAGAGACATGGCCTCCAGCCCCGCCGCGCGAAAGGCATCCAGGGTGGTCTCCAGGAAGAACGGCACCCCGGGAGCGAAGAGCGAGTCGCCGGGGTCCGGCGCCGGGGCCTCCGCCACGACGA
The DNA here is from genome assembly GCA_016870535.1 of Actinomycetota bacterium. GTDB lineage: Bacteria > Actinomycetota > Acidimicrobiia > Spongiisociales > UBA11373 > VGBK01. The sequence continues at coordinate 709 of VGBK01000067.1, forward strand.
CCATCCGCACCTCCGCCGCATCGGCCGGGAGAGCGGGGATCTCATGACGGCCGGGGTCCACGTCGAGACAGGGAAAGTCCGGGCACACCACCTCACCGGCAGAACGCATAACCCTCCCTTCGAAGCCGCTCCCAGGATACGCCCGCCGCGCGTCTCGATGCCGGCGACGCCGGCGCCTCACGGCCGCCGGCCCGGGGGTGATCAGCACCATCCCCGCGGGTGACGCCTCACCCCTCGCTCTGGTCCCGCCCGGCGCCGTGTCCGGCGCCGCGCCGCTTCACCCCGCCGTACTTCATGCGGGTGTCTTCCACGCGGGCCACAGCGTGGGCTTCGCCGTCTCCTTGGAAGCCGCAGTCCGCCACCTCGCCCAGGAAGACGGTGTGGGTGCCGCAGTCCACTTCCTTCCACAGGCGGCAGTCCAGGAAGGCGATGGCCTCCTCGAAGATGGGGGCGCCGGTCATCCCCAGGCGGACCGGGCGCCCGTTCAGCGTGGAGCCTTCACGGCGCGCCGGTTTGGAGAACTTGACGAACGGACGGGTGTCCTCTCGCGACCAGAGGTTCACGCTGAAGCACCCTCCCTCCCGGATGAGCCGGTGGGTCAGCGCGCTGCGGTCCACCGCCACCGCCACCAGCACCGGCTCCATGGCCACCTGGGTGACCCAACTGGCGGTCATCCCGTTCCACTCCTCGCCGGAAGCGGCTCCGATCAGGCACAGGACGTTGGGGATCCTCCACAGGACCTTGTTCGCCACCTCAACGGGGACACCCTCGGGCATCTGGCTCCTTCCTCGGACCGAGCGTACCCGGCCACCACCGGATAGTCTCTGGGCGATGCGCATGCTCATCGCCACCGCCGGGGTGCTCAGCCCCGACTCGGTCGCCGGCTTCGCCGAGCGCCTCGTAGGCGCCGAGGGCTCCGTCCGCGTCATCACCGTCATCGAGGTGCCCCGCTCCTTCCTCGACCAGATCCGCGGCGAGGTGTGGCACCCCTTGAGCGACCGTCCCTCGTGGAGCACCGAAGAGGATGCCCTCATCGCCCGCTACGTCGATGAGCGCGGCCACCGCCTCACCGATCCCCTCCTCGCCGCCCTGCGGGTTCGAGGCATCGAGGCGACCGTCACCTACCTGGAGGGAGAGGACCCGGCGGAGACGATCCTCTCCGCCGCCGAGGACATGCGAGCCGACGTCATCGTGCTCGGCGCCACCAAGCACCTCTTCGCCGAGTGGGAGAGCGTTTCGGCCCGGGTGCTGCGCGACACCCGGAGACCGGTGCTGGTGATCCCGGCCACCCCCCGGCCGGTCGACGAGTTGACCGAATGACGGCGGAGGCCCGCCGCACCCCCGACGCCCGCTTCGCCGGTCTCCCCGGGTTCGACTTCGCGCCGCACTACCTGGACTGGGAGGGCCTGCGCCTCCACTACCTGGATGAGGGCGCCGGCCCGCCGGTGGTGCTGTTCCACGGTGAGCCCACCTGGTGCTTCCTGTACCGCAAGGTGACGCGGGCATTGGTGGACGCGGGGTACCGGGTGATCGCCCCCGACTATCCCGGCTTCGGCCGATCCGACAAGCCGGTGGATCCGGCCTTCTACACCTACGATCGGCACACCACGGCGATGGCCGCCGTCGTGGAGCACCTCGAACTGCAAGGGGCGGCCGCCGTGGTGCAGGACTGGGGCGGGCCGATAGGCCTCCGCCTGGCTACCAGTCTGCCCGGCCGCTTCACCCGCCTGGCAGTGCTCAACACCTCCCTGTTCAGCGGCCCACCGTCGGAGGGCTTCCTGCGCTGGCGGGCCTTCGCCTCCCGCCGCGACGCACTCCCCATCGGCCTGGTGATGCGGCGCTCGATGGTGGCCCCGTGGAGCGATGCCGTCGTCGCCGCCTACGAAGCGCCCTACCCCGATCCCGAGTACCAGGCCGGAGTCCTCGCCTTCCCCCGCATCGTGCCCACCTCCCCCGGCGACCCGGGCGCCGGGGAGATGCGGCGGGTAGAGGCCGGCCTGACAGCCTGGACCCACCCGGCTCTGGTCCTCTTCTCCACGCAGGACCCGATCTTCTCGCTCGAGGTCGGACGGCGCTTCGCCGCCGCCATCCCGGGAGCCGGGCCTCTGGAGACCCTCGACGGGGCCGGGCACTTCCTCCAGGAGGACCGGGGAGAAGAGGTGGGACGGCGCCTCACCGCCTTCCTGCAGCGCACCGACTGACCCGGCTCACATCCCCAGCCAGGCGGCCAGCGCGGCCTGCGCCACCGCCGTGAACTCGCGGGGGGAGTCGCGCAGCATGGCCCGCACCTCATCGGTGGAATACCAACCCGGATCGGCGGTCTCCCCCGGCAAGGAGCGCGGCTCGCCGTCGGCGACGCACACGAATACCACCAGCAGCGCCGGGTAGGCGCCCTCGGCCCCCACCACCACCGCCGCCGGCTCCACCTCCCACACCGGCCAGCGGGGGTGAACCTCCCGGCGGCGGCCCTCGCCGCGAATGAAGCGCACCTCCAGTCCGGTCTCCTCCGCCACCTCGCGTCGCAGGGCCCCACCCGGGGTCTCGCCCGCCCGCCAGCGCCCGGTAGGGATCTCGAACAGGCCCCGCACCACCTCGGGCTTGTCGCGCCGCTGGAGCAGGAGTGCCGACCCCGCCGCGTCGCGCAGGACGATGGCGGCGACGTTGGGCACCACGAGGGTCTCCTCCCCCATGCTGGCCACCGGCGCCTCCACCCACTCCCGGCCCGACCAGACGGTGACCCAGCCCGGGCTCACGCTTCACCTCCACCTCGGCGGGGCTCAGTACCTGCCCGGACGCTAGCGGTGAGGGCGGCAGAGAGCGTAGAGTTCGGGCATGACCGAGTTCACCGTGCGCCTGGCCAACCGCCCGGGGATGCTGGCCATGCTCGCCGAGCGCATCGCCGCGGCCGGGGTCAACCTGGAGGCCCTCGCCGCCTACGGCATCGGCGAAGAAGGCCACGCTCGGCTAATGGTCGACGACGCCCTCACGGCTCGCTCGGTCCTGCGCCGCGCCGGCCTCTCCTTCGACGAGAGGGAAGTGCTGGTGACCACCCTGCCCCATCGGCCCGGAGCGGTGGCGGCCATGGCTCGCGGCCTGGCCGACGCCGGGGTGAACATCGAGGCCATGTACCTGCTGCGCTGCTCGGCCGAGGGGATGGAGTTCGCCCTGGCGGTGGACGATCCCGACGCCGCCCGCCCCCGCATCGCCGCCGCCGGCGGTTGCGACTAGGGCCGGCGGGCCGCCACCCGCGCCGCGCGGTGCTCCAGCGTGTCGTCGAGAGGCGGCAGATCCGCCGCCGCCCCGTGCCGCCGCCGCAGCGCCCGCCCCAGCAACTCGTCGGCGAAACCCGGGTTCTTGGGCAGGAGCGACCCGTGCAGGTAGGTGCCGAAGCAGTTGGCGGTGACCGCCCCCTCGTCCCGCCTGGTCTCGTTGTTGCCGTAGCCCTTCTTCACCCGGCCTAGAGGCGCCTGGCCCGGGTCCAGAAGGGTGCGTCCCGAATGGTTCTCGAAGCCCACCAGATCACCCCACGGGGTGACCACCACCACGTTGCCGATCATCCGGCGGCGCCCGCCGATGGTGTCCATGGCGAACACCCCGATCCCCGGGATCTCCCGGCCCTCCTGGGTCAAGAAGCGGCGGCCGAACAACTGGTAGGTGCCGCAGATGGTCAGGAACACCGTGCCCGCCGCCACCGCCTCGTGGACGGCGTCGCGCCGCCGCTGCAGGTCGTCGGCCACCTCGAGCTGCGAGCGGTCCTGCCCGCCCCCGCCGAAGACGATGTCGGCCCCCGACAGGTCGTAGTCGGCTCCCACCGGCACCGGGTCCACCCGGGCCTCCAGGCCCCGCCACTCCAGGCGGCGGCGCAGGGCGATCACGTTGCCGGTGTCCCCGTAGATGTTCATCTCGTACGGGTAGAGGTGGGCGATGACCAGATCGCTCACGCCCACGCCTCCCGCTTGCTGGTGCCGGGCCGGAGCAACTCCAGGAAGCGCAGCATGGCGGTGTAGGTGGGGACCAGGTATCCCGTCTCGCCCTCCGGGATGCCGCCGACAAAGCGCTCCAGGGCGGCACCGAAGTCGGTCTCGGCCCAGGCTTCCAGGCCGGCGTACTTCAGGCGCAGGGCAATGTCGTAGGCCCGGATCCCGCCGGTGCCGAAGCGGTGCCCGCCGCCGGCCAGGTCCTCCACCCGGGCATCCCAGAGCCAGGACACATCCCGCCCGTCGGCGTCGAGGTCGTTGATGGCGACGAGGATCTCGGCCCCCGGGGGCAGGGCGGCCAGCAGCCGGATGACCTGATTGAGCCCGGCCGGGTTCTTCACCAGGAGCAGCCTCACCCGGCGGCCCCGGTACTCGATCACCTGGCCCCGCCCGAACGCCGGGCGGGTGGCCTCGAGGGCGGCCGCCGCCCGGGCGAGGGGCACCCCGAACTCGGCCGCGGCCAGGGCGGCCGCGGCCGCGTTGTAGCCGTTGTAGGGACCGGGGACCTGAAGGCGCGCCGTCGCCCTCTCCCCCGAAGCCCGCACCAAAGTAATCACCTGCCCCTCACCGTCGGCATCGGACCGCTCGAGGCAGAGGTCCAGAGGGATGGCGGGCGCTGCGGCACTCGCCGCCCCGTACAGCGACGAGTCGGGCGGCATGGCCTGCCGGACCGGCTCGGCCGACCCGAAGAACCGTGTCGCGCCCGCCGCGGCCGCCATCCCCGCCACCAGGGGGTCGTCGGCGTTGAGCACCGCCACCGCCGCCCGGCGAACCGCCGCCGCGGCGTGAGAGGCGGTGGTGGCCAGTTCCCCGAACCGGTCCAACTGGTCCCGGGCCATGTTGGTGACCACCAGCACCTGCGGCCGCAGCCGGGGGGCCAGGGGCCGGACCGCGGCCTCATCGACTTCGAAGACCGCCAGGTCGGCATCCACCCGCCCCCGCCACGAGGCCACTTCGATGAGCCGGGCGGCGATGCCCCGAGCCAGGTTCGACCCCGTGGGGTTGGTGACGACCTCGAGCCCTTCGGCCTCGAGCATGGCCACCAGCATCTTGGTGGTGGTGGTCTTGCCGTTGGTGCCGGTCACCACGACCACCCCGCGCCGGACCGGTGCTACCAGACGCTCGATGAGACGAGGATCCACCTTCTCGGCCACCAGGCCGGGGAGAGCCGAACCGCCCCTGCCCAGCAGACGGCTGACGCGCCCGGCGAGGCGCCCCAGAGCACAAGCGGCCGCGAGCCGAAGCACGCTGGGACTCTACCCCGGCGGGTGCTCTGCGCTGCCGGAAGCCCTGGACGCTTCCGATCGTCTAGGTTCCCCTGCGGACGGAAGCACCGAGCAGCCCGGAGGGCACCAGATGGCCCAGACGAGGTGGCCGGGCCTGTGGCGCCGCACCCCGCGCCCCTGGCACGGGATGACGCCGGCAGTGTGGTGGCGCCTGTGGGCCCGCAACCGGTTCGCCGTCTCGCCCGGCCGCTGGCCCATGGCCCTGGCGGTGACCGCCCTGGCACCGCTGAACGCCGCTGCCGGGAGATGGCAGCGGTCCCGCTACGGGAAGGTCGTCGCCGTCGCCGCCATCGACCCCCCGCCGCTGTTCATCATCGGCCACTGGCGCAGCGGCACCACCCTGCTGCACGAACTGCTCGCCCTGGATCCGCAGTTCCGTTGTCCCACCACCTACCAGTGCATGGCCCCCGCCCACTTCCTGCTGACCGAAGGCTTCGTGACCCGTCGCCTCGGCTTCCTGCTCCCCCCGCACCGCCCGCTCGACGGAATGCGCCTGGGCTGGGGACTGCCCCAGGAAGACGAGTTCGCCCTGGCCAACCTCGGCGCCCTCAGTCCCTACCTGGCCTGGGCCTTCCCCCGCCGCGGAGGGGCCTGGGAGGAGAACCTCGACCCGCGTTCGTTCCCTCCCGCCGCGCGAGACCACTGGCGGCGCGCCCTCCTCACCTTCCTGCGGGCCCTGACCCTCTCCGGGCCCGGCCGCCTGGTTCTGAAGTCCCCGCCGCACACCGCCCGGCTCGGCCTGCTGGTCGAGATGTTCCCGGGGGCACGCTTCATCCATCTGGTGCGGCACCCGCACCAGATGGTTCCGTCGTTCGTGGCGGCCTGGCGGCGCATGGCGGACGCCGTCGGGCTCCAATCTCGCTGTCGGGAAGACCTGGAGGAGGCACTCCTGGACCTGGGATCGGCCCTCTACCGGCGGTTCGACGCCGACCGCGAGGGTCTCGACCCCGGCCGCATCGTTGAGCTCCGCTACGAGGACCTGGCCGCCGACCCGGCCGGGGAGGTCGAGGGGGTCTACGGCTCCTTCGGGCTTCCCCACTCCGAGCGTATCCGCCCATTGGTGCAGGCCTACCGGGCCGAAGTCGGCCCCTACCCGATGAGCCGCCACGACCCCTCACCCCTGCTTCGCCGGGCCATCGCCGAGCGCTGGGGAGCGTATGCCCGGCGGTACGGCTACGACCTCGACGCGGGGCCGGAGCGGCGCACCTGACCCGGGGGCTTTCGTGCCCTCCCCCCGGGAGTGGGCGCCGGGTGACCTCCCCCCCCGCCCCCCGGCATGCGGGAGAGGAGCGCGGCAGGGCTCCCCGGAGCGCCATGCGTCCCCGTCGCCCGGGAAGCGGGTGGGTTCGCTTCAGGGCGGGATGGTGCTTGCTGAGCCCGGCCCCCTCGAGGTCTAAACTGCCGGCGTACGATTGGCCGCAGAAGGGGGTCTGATGCGACGGTGGATGTACGCAATCGTCGCCCTGGTGTTGCTGGCGGCTGTGGGCGGATGCGGCGACTCTGCCGGAGCGGACCTCATTGAGGTTGCAGGCCTTCAAGGGACCATGGACTGCCCCGCAGAGCAGTTCCAGCACTCCACCGGCGACTGGGATCACAACGCCCCCGGCTCCCCGACGGCCGAGGCTGCTCTGGCGCTCCTGACCCCGGATCTGGGGCTGCCGCCCGGTACCCCGCAGGTGGAGTCGGACGCTCCTGATGTAGTGAGGTACCTGTTCATCGACGCCGGGGGCCACAGGCTCGGCCGCGTCGTCATCGCTCGGACGGCAGGCGGGTGGTTCGTGGCGACGACCGAACGCTGCGGCTGAGAGGGCGGCACCTTGAGGTGCTGCCTGCCAGGCACCCCCTCCTCTATCTCCCCCGTGGGGACGGGGAATGTGGCCCGCCGGAGCGGGAGGGGGCAGCCTCGTCTCCTCCCCTGCGGCAGCGGGGGAGGTGGCCCGCCAGGGCCGGAGGGGGAAGCACAGCAAGCAAGCTTCACGCGCGCTCTTCGCTTCCCTCCCCCCGCCCCTCCCGCTGGAGCGGGAGGGGGCAGCCTCGTCTCCTCCCCTGCGGCAGCGGGGGAGGTGGCCCGCCAGGGCCGGAGGGGGAAGCACAGCAAGCAAGCTTCACGCGCGCTCTTCGCTTCCCTCCCCCCGGCCCGCGTCCGCATCTAGCGGGTCGCCTGCCTGGCGTAGCCGAGTGCGACGAGCGCCAGCACCTGCGCCGCGACGCAGACGACGATGAGACCGGCGGTCGTTCGGTCGTACAGGTACCCGAGCAGGGAGGCGCCGACGAACCAGGCAGTGCCGAACGAAGCGGAGAACACCCCGTAAGCGCCGGCACGCCGGGCCGCGGGCACCAGGTCGGCCACGCCGGCGCGCAGGGTGCTCTCCTGCACCCCCATGGCCATGCCCCAGATGAGCGCCCCGGCCACCGCGGGTGCCGTCGTGTTGCTGAAGGCCAGCACCGTCCCCACTCCGGCCAGCACCGGCAGCAGGGCCAGCACCCGGAACCCATAGCGGTCGTACAGGTGCCCGCTGAGAAGGGCGGCCACCGCGTCGGTGGCCATTGCCAGGGCATAGATGAGGGGCACCGTGGCGGCGGATACCAGACCCCGCACCGACAGGTGATAGCCGATCAGGCCCCAGGTGGCATAGCCCGCCATCGAGAGGGCGGTGAACAGCGCGTAGCGCCAGAAGGCAGCGGGCAGCCCGGCGGCCGAGGCAGCAGGGGCCGGGCCCGGCCCTTCGTAGACGGCCGGCTCCGGTACCCGGCGGGCCAGCCAGATCAGGACTACCGTGGCGGCGGCCCCGGGCAGGGCGAGCAGAGCGAAGCCCAGCCGGTAGCCCCCGGTGGCCACCAGCGCGCCCGCTATCAGCAGGGGGCCGAGGAAGGCCCCCGCCTGGTCCAGCGCCTCGTGAACGGCGAAGGCCTTGCCCCGGCCCGTACTGGAGCCGGCGCTGGCCAGCAGGGCGTCCTTGGCCGGGCTGCGCACCGCCTTGCCCACTCGCTCGGTGATCAGCAACGCGCCGGCGCCGAACAGGCCGACCGGCAGAGCGAGGGCGGGCACGGCGAGCACGGTGACCAGGTAGCCGGCGATGGCCCACGCCCAGTAGCGGCGGCTCCGATCGGCAGCCGGCCCGCTGACGATCCGCAGGACCAGGCCGGCCGCCTCCCCCGCCCCGGTCACCGCTCCGATCATCACCGCCGACGCTCCCAGAGAGCCGAGGAAGGGACCGGCAATCGAGCGGGCCCCCTCGTACACCACGTCCACCAGCAGGCTGACGACGCCGAAAGCGACCACGAACCGCCAGGGCGACAGGCGCGGCCGGCCGGCAAGTGATCCGTCGTTCGTCATGCCTCTCCCCCGATCGGAGACAGGGCCCCCCGCATCATTGTCCCTCCGCTCATCGGCTGCCGCCATTCGGGCGAGCCCGTAGGGCAGGAGCGGGGCAGCCGCGACGACCCGCAGAGGCCTTCCGCCCTCGGCCGCTCGCTCGTCGCGGGCGGGGGCGCCCGACGTGACCTGTCCCCACCGGCCACAGGCCGGGGAGACGCCGCTGGTGGCGCCGGCGCCGAGGCAACTCCGGGTGGCCGTCCCGTCCGGAGCGATCAGCGCATCGTCGATCTGCGCCGGCGCGGACCAGGCCGGCCCACCAGTCGGCCCGGATCTCCCCCAGAACGGCGGTCACCACTTCGGCGACCCCATGGCCCCGGTGCGTGACTCGTCGCCGTCAAGACGTTGGCGAGCCTCCCGGCTGCCGGTCGCGGCTGCCGGTCGTGGCCCCCGGCGGCACGCCGGCCATCCCGAAGAGCCGCCGGAGACACGCGGGGAAGCGGCCACCTGATCCCGCCTCCTCGGACTCGGTCC
>VGBK01000068.1 GCA_016870535.1 Actinomycetota bacterium
ACGCCGGCAGGGAGAGTCCCGCCGACACCGTCGAGGGTGAAGCCGGCCACCACCCAGCGGGAGCCGGGCAGGGAAGCGGACGAGGGAGGGTTCACCAGCACCTCCTCTTCGGCGCAGGCGGCCAGTGCCAGCGTCAGCGCGAACCACGCCGCCACCATGCGATGCATCATGAGCCTTCCTCTCTGGGTCTCGCCGGTTCGACGGCCCCGGCCCGAAGTCCGGTTCCCGCAGCGAACCCACGCGATCGACCTAGCATCACTGAACCGGAGTGTCTAAGCGCGCGTCATGGGCCCGGGTCAAGCATCGGCTGATCGGTACGCCGCTGGCTTCGGCGGAGCACGAACACCAACTCCTCCCCAAGATCCTGGCCCTTCCCGTCTTTGCCTCCGATGCCCTCTCCTCGGTGGCCTACGCCACCGAGGAGATCGCTCTGGTGCTGGCCTTGGCCGGGGCGGCTGCCCTCAGTTCGATGCTTCCCATCTCCCTGGCCATTGCCGCCCTGATGGCAATCGTCGTGGCCTCGTACCGCCAGACGGTGCGGGCCTACCCGGACGGGGGCGGGGCGTTCATCGTCGCCCAGGACAACCTCGGCCGTGGCCCCGCCATGGTGGCCGCCGCCTCTCTGCTCACCGACTACGTCCTGACGGTGGCGGTGTCCATCTCGGCGGGCATGGCGGCAATCACTTCGGCGGTGCCCGGCCTCATGCCGCACCGGGTGACCCTGGCCGTGGCGGTGATCGCCCTCATGACCGTGGCCAACCTGCGGGGAGTGCGGGAGGCCGGCCTCCTGTTCGCCGCCCCCACCTATGCCTTCATCGTCATAGTGCTCGTCACCCTGGCCACAGGTTTCGCCCGCTGCGTGGGCGGGAGTTGCCCCGAGGCCGTCTCTGCCGGAAGCGACCTGCCCCCCCTGGTCTCCGGCCTGTCGGCCTTCCTCTTGCTCCGGGCCTTCGCCTCGGGAGCCAGCGCCCTCACCGGCACGGAGGCCATCGCCAACGGGGTCCAGGCCTTCCGGCCACCCAAGCCCCGCAACGCCGCCCTGACCCTGGGGATGATGGGAGGCCTGGCGATCATCATGTTCCTGGGTATCACCGCTTCGGCCCGCCTGTTCGACGTGCGGGTGAGCGAAGCGACCATCGACGAGTTCGGCACCGTCCTCTCGCAGATCGGCCGGGCCGTGTTCGGCGCCGGGGCCGGGTTCGTGGTGCTCCAGGCCGCCACCGCCGCCATCCTGTTCCTGGCAGCCAACACCGCCTATCAGGGCTTCCCCCGGCTGTCGGCCATCCTTTCGGCCCACCGCCTCATGCCCCGGCAGTTCCGCCACCGCGGCGACCGTCTGGTGTTCTCCAACGGCGTCGTGGCGGTCTCGGTGCTGGCCGGCCTGCTCATCACCGCCTTCGGCGCCTCGGTGTCGCGGCTCATCCAGTTGTACGTCGTCGGCGTCTTCACCTCCTTCACCCTGAGCCAGGCCGGCATGGTGCGCCACTGGCTCCGCTCCCGGGAGAAGGGCTGGCAACGGTCCGCCGCCTTCAACGCCGTCGGGGCGGCGGCCACCGCCGTGGTGCTGGTCGTGGTCATCGTCGCCAAGTTCACCCACGGTGCCTGGATCGTCATGGTCGCCGTGCCCCTATTCGTGGCCGGGATGGCGGCAGTGCGCCGGCACTACCTGTGGGTGGCCTCCCGGCTGCGCGCCTCGCCCCAGGCCGACGGCGACGCCCCGGCGCCGCATCGGGTCGTGGTACTGGCCTCCCGCTCGGGCCGGCATCTGGAGCGTGCCCTCGGCTACGCCCGCCTGCTCCACGCCGACGCCCTCGAAACCTGGCACGTGCGGGAGTCGGGTGATCGGCGCCTGTGGCCGCACTGGCAGGAGCGTCATGCCGACATCCCCCTGACGGTGCTCGAGGCCGAGCCCGGCGGCGTGGCGGCAACGTTGCGGGCGCGCGTGCGGCGGGTGAAGGAGGAGGTACCGGAGGGCCTGCTCACCGTAGTGGTTGCGGAGGAGATCGGCGCCCGGCGCTGGCGCCACCTCCTGGCGCATCGCGCAGGCGCCCTGGGCATCCTGTGGGCGCTGCGCCGCGAGTCGGGGGTGGCGGTGGCCGACGTCGGCTACCCGCGGCCGGGGCGTCGAACTCCTCACGGACGCCTCGATGCCCCCTTCCTCTTGGTCAGCCGGCGTCTGGTGCGCTTGGCCGGCACCGCACTGGACTTCGGCCTGGAGGCCACGACCCCGTTGCGGCACATCCAGACGGTCGTCCTGGTTTCCGAGGTCACCGCCCCCACTCTCCGGGCCCTGCAGTACGCCCGCACCGTTTCGCCGGGCGCGGTGCACGCCCTCCACGTGGAGATCGAAGCGGAGCAGCGGGCCCGGGTCGAGTCGGCCTGGCAGCGCCACGGCATCCAGGTGCCCCTCGAGATCGTCCCCAGCCCCTACCGGAACCTCACCACCACGGTCCTCCGGTATCTGGACCGGGCGGCGCGTCGCGCCGGGCCCGAGACCATGCTCAACGTCGTCATCCCCGAGTTCCTGGTCGCCTCCGGGCCCGGGCGATTGCTCCACAACCAGTCGGCGCTGTGGATCCGCGCCGCCCTCTACGCCGACACCCGAGTCGTGGTGACCTCCGTCCCGTGGGCACTCGGGGAGATACCGGCCATCCCGGCGGCACCCGCGTCGGCCGGCTGAGGGGCCGCCCCCCGGGACGGGAGCCTGCTCGGGGGATAGCATGAGGGCGCCGGGCGAGTGTCCGGCCACCCACCCACAAGGAGCCTCGCCATGCAAGCTCCCGGTCACCATCCCCCGGACTGCCTCTCGATCCGCGACGGCCGCCTGTTCATCGAGGAGTGCGACGCCGCCGGCCTGGTGGAGCGCTTCGGCTCGCCGCTGTTCGTGTTCTCGGAGGGCCAGATCGTCGACAACTACCGCCGCTTCCGCGACGCCTTCGCCCGGGGCTGGGCCCACGGCCCGGTCGACGTGATGCCGGCCATGAAGGCCAACACCCTCCTCGCGGTCCGCCAACTCCTCACCAACGAAGGGGCCGGCGCCGACCTCTACTCCCCCGAGGAGTTGGAGGGGGCGCTGCGCACCGGAGTCGATCCCGCGCGAACCTCGGCCAACGGCGGGGGCAAGAGCCGGGAGCACCTGCGGCGCTGCCTGCAAGCCGGGGTGCGCCTCACCGTCGAGGACCTGCACGAGATCGACTGGATCCAGGAGATCGCCGCCGAACTGGGCCTGGTGGCCAAGATCCGGCTCCGCGTGAAGCCCACCCTGCCCAACCTCTGGCGCCGCACCGACTTCACCCAGCTGTGGATCCCCATCGACCTCGGCGTCCAGGTGTACAAGTCGGGCATCCCGCCCGAGTACCTGGTGGAGTTGGGCCGAAAGGCGTTCGCCGCCCCCAACGTGGACCTGGTGGGGCTCCACTTCCACGCCGGCCGGCACCACCCGAGCCTCTGGTTCTGGGAGGGGATGATGGTGCGCTTCGCCCGCCTGGTCGGCGACCTGTGCCGGGCCTGGGACGGCTGGAAGCCGCAGGAGATCGACATCGGCGGGGGGATGGCCAGCCGGCGCGACCCGCACAACAAGGAGTTCAGCCGGTGGGAGTTCCTCACCACCTGCCTGGGCTACCCCTTCCTGGTCGGGCTGCGCGGGTTGGGCGAGCGCCTCTACCACAGCCTGCTCGGCAAGATCCTCAACCTGCTCACCGAGCACCCCCAGCCCAAGGGAGTGCCCACCATCGAGGAGTACGCCGCCACCATCACCCGCACCCTCAGCCGGGAGCTGACCCGGCAGGGAGTCGACCTGGAGGGAGTGCGCCTGCAGACCGAGCCGGGGCGCAGCCTCTACGGCGACACGGGGATCCACCTGGCCCGGGTCAAGGTGGTCAAGCGGCAGACCCAACCCATCCCCTACACCTGGGTGCTGCTGGACACCAGCTATTTCTTCCTGGCCGGGGGGGTGTTCGAGCACAACCGGCATCCCTTCGTGGTGGCCAACAAGGCGGATGCGCCCCACACGATGAAGGCCGACATCGTGGGTCACTCCTGCTACGCCGACCAGATCATCCTCGGGGCGCACCTCCCCGAGGTCGAGATGGGAGACGTGGTGGCCATCCTGGAGGCGGGCGCCTACCAGGAGAGCAGCGCCTCCAACTTCAACGCCATGCCCCGGCCGGCCACGGTGCTGGTGCGGGACGACCAGGCCGAGATGATCAAGCGCACCGAGTCGGTGGATGACATCTACGGCCGCGACCACATCCCGGACCGGCTGCGGGCGCCGGGCTCAGGGGGCCGGCCGTGACCGGCGACGCCGCCACCTGGGTCACCGCCGGGCTGATGGTCCTGGGGGCCCTGGTCTTCGCCGTCTTCTGGATCACCTGGTTCCGCCAGAAGCACGACCAATCGTGGCTGCCCGCCGGCTACCGGGAGCACGAGACGCCGTTCGTGTTCGCCGACTCCGTCCTCGCCCTGCTGCTGGTGGCCGCCGCCGTGCTCCTGGTGCTCGAAGAGCCCCTGGGCGAGTCCCTGGCCCTCGTGGCCGGAGGCATGCTGCTCTTCCTGGGAATCCTGGACGCCGCCTACTTCTGGCGCACCGGGATGTTCTCCCCGGAGCGCGAGGGGTACGCCAACCTGGCCATAGTCCTGGCCGTCCTGGCCGGGGGCATCTTCCTGGTCGTGCGGTTCGCCTGAGGTGACCATGAACCCCTTTCGCGACATCCACGCCCTGGTGACCGGAGGGTCGAGCGGCATCGGTCTGGCCACGGTACGGCGCCTCGCCGCCCGAGGGGCCCGGGTCTCGGTCATCGCCCTCGACGATCCCTACCTGGCGGCGCTGCGGGCCGATCCGCCGCCCCGCGCCACCGTGCACCTGGAGGCGGCCGACGTCTCCCGGCGAACGGAGGCCGAGGCGGCGGTGGCCCGCTGCGTCGCCGCCCTCGGTCCCTGCGACCTGCTGGTCACCTCGGCGGGCATCGCCCGGCCGGGCCACTTCCACGAGATCCCCGACGAGGTGTTCGAGCAGCACATGGCGGTGAACTACTTCGGCACCCTGTACTGCATCCGGGCGGTGGTGCCCGCCATGCTCACCCGCCGCCGGGGGACCATCGCGGCCATCTCCTCGGCGGCCGGGCTGATCCCGGTGTTCGGCTACACCGCCTACGGGCCCTCCAAGTACGCCGTGCGCGGCCTCACCGACATCCTCCGCATCGAGTTGCGCCCCCACGGCATCCACATCGCCTGCGTGTACCCCTCCGACGTGGATACCCCGCAACTGGCCGGGGAGGAACCCTACAAGCCCGAGGAACTGAAGCGCATCGCCGGGACGGTCAAGCCCATCCCGCCGGAGCAGGTGGCCGACGCCATCCTGCGCGGCGTCGCCCGACGCCGGGCGGTGATCTTCCCCGACGCCACGACCCGCAGTCTGGCCCGCCTGGCCGGCACCGCCCCCGGCTTCACCCGCTTCTACATGAATCGCGCCACCCGGCGCGCCCGGCGCCGTGGCGGCCCCGCTTCCCCCTGACGGCGCTGGGGTTCCGGGCGAGCGCTCAACCCGGCCTGGAGACACGCCGATGCAGAGCCCAGCAACTCCCCGGCAAGGCATGTCCGACGCCACTGCCATGACCACGCGGCGCGCGGCGACCCCGGCACCTCCCGAGTCCCGGTCGAACTCGGGGCCGGAGGTCGCTTCTCCCGCCGCGGTCGACACCCTGGCCGCCGCCATGGTCGATGCCCTGGCGGTCGCCTGGACCACCTACCGGGTGTACGCCGACCCGCGGCCCCAGGACGCCTTCAGACGGGCGGTAGCCACGCTGGGCACCCCGCCGGGATTCCCCTGGATCGCCGCGGTCCACAGCAGCGGCTTCCGCTTCGACGGACGGCCGATCCCCACCCGCCGTCAGGCCGCGTCGACTCTGACTCGTGCCGCCTTTGCCCGAGGGATCGCTGCCCTCGGGTTCTCCTCGCCCCCGACTCCCGACGACCTCCTCTGCCTCTTCGAGGTCATCTCCCAACGGCAGGGCTCCACGGCCGAAGCGCCCGGCCCCACAGCCGCGCTGGCCGCGAAGGGCGCCGCCACCGTGATCATCATCGAGCACGGCCGTCTGAGGCAGGTGTCGGAGGAACGCGGGCACGACGGCACTGCCGACGCCGCCGAGGATTCCGCCCACCCGAGCGACGCCCAGAGCGGGGACCCCGCCCGGCGCTATCTGGACGAGTACCGCCTCCTCTACGAGCGCCTCCGGGCGGGCGGCCTCCCCGGGCTCCAAGAACTGGTGCATGACTTCACCGATTGCTTCTTCGCTCTGCCCCGCGACCAGCAGATCCGGCTCTTCGAGCAGTTCCTCGCCCGCCACGAGGAGGAGCCCTTCCGCCTGCTGCTCGATCAGTTCTCCCAGGACGACCTGGCCGAACTGGGGCGGTTGCTCTCCCCGGGCACTCACCCCCTGCTGGTGGAGTACGCCCGCATCGCCGCCGAGCAGGAAGGGCAGAGCGGAGACGCCGCCCACATGCTCTCCGTCGAGCAACTGGTCGCCGGCCGCATCTCAGGACTGCTGCCCTCCGCCGGGGAGGCTGTGCGCCGCCAGTTGGGAGATGCCCTGCGGGCGCAGATCCCGGGACCGGAGGGCAACTTCGCCGCCGCTACCGCCGCCGCGGACGTGATCCTCTCTCTAGCCAACGAGGCCGGTTACATCCGGGTCGCCCGCGCCGTGGCCGCCAAGACGACTGCCGCCGTTGCCGAGGGCGATCTCCGCCGCGCCGCAGCCTGGGGACACGTCCTCCTCTCGGGAGCCCCATCGAGAGAGCGCAAAGAGGTGGTGCGGCGGGAAGTAGAAGACGCGCTGCGCCCCGAGATCCTCGATCGCCTCTTCACCGCCACCGAACTCACCGCCGACCTCCCCCCCACCCTGGTCACCCTCCTGACCCTCTTCGGCCTGGATCCCATCATCGAGTGCCTCGCCGCCGAGGAGGACATGGGGCGCCGCCGCTCCCTGGTGTCTTTCCTGACCTCCGCTGCCCGGACGCGGCCGGGCCCCCTGATCCGCCGTCTGAACGATCCCCGGTGGTTCCTCGTGCGCAACCTGGTGGACGCCCTGGCCCACTCGGGCCGCACCGAGGCGGCAGCCGGGGTCCGCGCCGCCTGCAGCCACCCTGATTCTCGGGTCCGTCGCGAGGCCCGCCGCGCCCTGCCGTTGCTCGACGAAGCCGCCGGCACGGCGGCGGCGATAGAAGGACTCCAGGACCGGGAGCCGGGACTGCGCCTGCAAGCCATCGGCCTGCTTCGCACCGCCCCCGCGCCGGATGTCGAACGAGGCCTGGCCGCCCTCCTGGCCTCACGCCCGGCTCGGGAAGAGCGCCTGGCGGCCGTGACCCTGCTGGCGGCGCGTCGCACTCAGGAAGCTCACACCCTCCTTCTCCGACTGGCCCGCCGCCGCCCCTTCGCCCGGCGCGCCCGCCGGGATACCCGGCGCGCCGCCCGGGAAGCCCTCGCGGGGCGAAGCTGATGCGGGAAGGCGAGACCGGAGCCCTGCTCACCGCCCTGCGCCGGGCGGCCACGCTCCATCGGCTCTACGGGTCCCACCACCCCCTCACCGACATCTCTCTGACCGAGGCGGCCCGGGCCGCCGACGTCCTGGCCGAGGGCGAACCGGCTCAGCTCACCATCATCGATGGGTCCCTCTACGTGAACCGCGCCCTTCTCCCCATGGCCTCGCTGAGCCACAGCGGCTTCCTGCAGACGATCCTGGATCACGGCGTGACATCGGTGACTCTGGTGCCACCCGTTCGGGTTGAGGATCTCGCCGTCCTGACGGCCACCCTGGCCGGCGACTCCCCCGAGCCGCCAACCGCCGGCTCCGTGCGCCTCAACGAAGACAACCTGGCCCCGGCCCAGAGGGACGAGCCCCGCGACGAGCGCCGGATGGCCTACACCGCCACGCTCGACCTGCTGCGGGCGGTGAGCCTGGCGGTGGTGCGGCGGGAGCAGGTGTCGCTCTCGGAGGCGACGGCGGCAGTGCGCACTCTGATGGACCTGTGCCTGGACGACCCGGCTGCCGCCCTGCTGCTCTCCACCATGAAGAACCACCACGAGTACACCTTCTTCCACTCGGTCAACACCTGCATCCTGACCTTGATGATCGGCCAGGCGGCCGGTCTCGACCGCGACGACCAGATCCTGCTCGGGATGGGGGCGCTGCTCCACGACATCGGCAAAGTGGGGATCTCGCCTTCGGTGCTGCAGCACCCGGGCCGGCTCACCCCGGAGATGTGGAAGGAGATCAAGCAGCATCCCCAGATGGGAGCTGAGGCGGTCCTGCTCGCCTCAGAGCCGGGCCAGGAGGTGGTGGCAGTGGTCGCCCTCGAACACCATGCCCGGTACGACGGCTCGGGCTACCCCAACCTCCTCTACTTCGAGGAGCCGCCGGCACATACGGGCTCCCCCGGTGCCGCGGCGCACCCGCTGCATCTCTTCACCCGTCTCACCGCAGTGGCCGACGGCTACGACGCCGTCACCAGCCGCCGCGCCTACCGGCGGGCGGCGACGCCGCCCCGGGCCCTGCGGGTCCTGCTCGACGGCGCCGGCACCATGTACGACCCCGACGTGGTACATGCCTTCATCGACGTCATGGGCGAGTTCCCCCCGGGCTCGCTGCTTCGCCTCCGGGGAGGGGAGACGGTGCTGGTCAGCCGCCCTGCCGGGGATCCGGACCGACCCGTCCCCGCGCTGATGATGATCGACGCCGCGGGCCGGAGGCTGTCCCAACCGGAACCGCTCTCCTTCCATCCCGGCGAAGTCGCGGCGTACCTGACCCCCGAGCGGGCGGGAGTCACCCCGGCCCTGATCCTCGAGCACGCCGGCCCGGCCGGAGTCGACTAGGCGCAGCCGGCCTGGTCGCTTCGTCGCGACGGCGGCGGATCGACCAACATAGAGCCCACCAGCCCTCACCACCTTGCCCGCCAACCTCACCCCCGAGTACAAGGTCGCGGAAGCGGCCTACCGTGCCGCTCGCGAGCCGCGGGAGCGCCTCGAGTGCCTGCGGGAGATGCTGCGCACCATCCCCAAGCACAAGGGGACCGACCACCTCCAGGCCGACATCAAGAGCCGCATCGCCGAGTTGACCGACGAACTGACCGCGGCCCGGCGCGGGGCGGCGCGCACCGGCCCGCCGACGGTGATCCGCCCCGAGGGGGCCGCCCAGATTGCCCTGCTCGGGCCGCCCAACTCCGGCAAGTCGAGCCTGCACCACGCCCTCACCGGGTCGCACGCCGTCGCGGGGCCTTACCCCTTCACCACCCAGTATCCGCAGCCGGGGATGCTCCCCTTCGAGGACATCGCCTTCCAGTTGGTCGACCTTCCCCCGGCCACCGCCGAACACCCCGTCCCGTGGCTGGCCGACGCCCTCCAGCCGGCCGACGGCGCCTTCCTGGTGGTCGACCTCTCCGACCCGGAGTGCGTGGACCAGGTGCTCCGGCTGCACGATCTGTTGCGCACCCGTCGGGTGCACCTGCACCCCGAGTGGCCCGGCGGGGTGCCCCCCGACCTCCACGACGACGAGGACCCGTTTGCCATCCGGTTGCCCGCGGCCCTCGTCGCCGCCGGGGCCGACCGCAGTGCCAACCTGGCCGGCGAGCTGGCCGCGTTCCGCGAGCTGTCCGGCCTCGACTACCCGGCCCTCTCCGCCTCCGTCGCCACCGGTGAGGGGCTCGACGGCCTCGGCCCCTGGCTCTTCGCCTCCCTCGGGGTGGTCCGGGTCTACACCAAGGTCCCCCATCGTCCCGCCGACTACAGCCGGCCCTACACCCTCCGCCGCGGG
>VGBK01000069.1 GCA_016870535.1 Actinomycetota bacterium
CCTTCACGGCGTCGGCGAGGGCCTTGAGTTCGGGATGAGCGATCTCGACTCTGTGGTACTTGACCATCTGTGCTGCACCTCCGGCGATCGGCTTCGCCCACGTTGAGAGTACCCGAGCGTACCGGGCGACATCATAGCCTCTGCCGTCCGGCGCTGAGGCCTGAACGGGCCACAACGACCCTCAGAGGTCCCTGTTGGGGGGTTCAGGACCGGAACGGCTGGAGGAGTTGGGAGGAATCTCCACCTGCTTGCGGCGACATCCTCCGTGACGGTACGTTAGAGTACCGGAAGCGCGAGTGGACTCTTGGGAGGGAGGCCCTTTGCTGAGTATCAGTGTGGCCGGGCATTCGAACCCCGGCGGGCGGCATGCGGTTGCCCGTCGGAGGGAGGGTGAGTATCCGGCTCCGTTGGATCCGGGGCCAGCGGCGTGAAGGCCGCCAATCCCAGCGCCGGGTCGGCCCCCGAGTCGGTGGTTCGACTGCGCGGCATCCACAAGTCCTTCGGGTCCAACCACGTGCTCAAGGGTGTGGACCTGAGGGTGGAGCGCGGCGAGCACGTCGTGGTGTTTGGGCCCTCAGGGTCCGGCAAGTCGACGCTGCTGCGCACCACCAACCTGCTCGAGCAGCCCGACGAGGGCTCGGTGGTGTTCCGGGGAAAGGAATATGGGCCCGGGTTCAAAGAAGAAGGCCTGCCGCGCGGCCGGGCGCGCGAGTTGCGGCAAGCCGTAGGCATGGTCTTCCAGCAGTTCAACCTGTTTCCGCACCTCTCGGTGCTCGACAACGTCACCCTCGGCCTGCGTCGGGTGAAGGGCATCAGTCGCGAGGAAGCCGAGCTCCGGGCAGCCGCTCAGCTCGAGCGGGTGGGGCTCCTGGAGAAGATCGGCAGCTTTCCGGCGCTGCTCTCCGGTGGGCAGCAGCAGCGCGTGGCCATTGCCCGGGCGCTGGTGATGGACCCTGCCGTCATGCTCTTCGACGAGCCGACGTCGGCGCTCGATCCCGAACTGGTGGGTGAGGTCCTGGCTGCGATGCGAGCGCTGGCCAAGACCGGCATGACGATGATCGTCGTGACCCATGAGATGGGCTTCGCCCGTGAGGTGGGGGACTTCAACGTGTTCATGGACGAGGGTGTGATTGTGGAGGCAGGAGGGCGAGAGATCTTCACAGATGCGAAGGAGCCGCGTACCCGGGACTTCATCAGGGCGGTTCTGTGATGGTCATCGGGCAAGCCACCATCAGCTTCAAATTCATCTGGGACAACATGGGTCTGTTCCTCGATGGCGTCAAGCTGACCATCTTCATTGCGGTGATCGCTTTCACCCTGGCGACCCTCGGCGGGTTGGCGGTGGCGCTCATGCGGATGTCGAAGTCGAGGCTGGTCCGCATGTTCGTCGCGACCTACATCAACGTGTTTCGGGCGATCCCTTTGCTGGTGTTCATCCTGTTCGTCTACTACGGCATCGCCATCTCCTTCGAGCTGCAGGTCAGTGCCATCCAGGCGGGGATCCTGGCCCTCACCCTGCAGTACTCCGCCTGGCTCGGGGAGATCTTCCGCGGAGGGATCCAGGCGGTCTCCCACGGTCAGCGCGAAGCGGCTCTGTCTCT
The DNA here is from genome assembly GCA_016870535.1 of Actinomycetota bacterium. Taxonomy (GTDB): domain Bacteria; phylum Actinomycetota; class Acidimicrobiia; order Spongiisociales; family UBA11373; genus VGBK01. Next base: position 1,602 of record VGBK01000069.1, read on the forward strand.
CGGGATGGGCCGGCCACAGGCCTTTATGCGAGTAGTGCTTCCCCAGGCTTTCCGAATCGCCATTCCGCCGACGGGCAACATGTTCATCGGCATGGTGAAGGACTCGTCCCTCGTCTACCTGATCGGCGTCCCCGAGTTGCTCCGGGTCAGCAATCGATTGGCGAATCGCACCTTCCGGTACTTCGAGGTGTACCTGGCCACGGTCCTCATCTACCTGGTGCTCACCACCAGCATCTACTTCATGGTCAAGTACCTCGAGCGGCGGTACGCCCTCATCGATGTGCTCACCGCCAGGGCGCGCCGGTTCTCCGTATTCGGCGGGCGGCGCGCGGCGCGCTTGCGGAGCTTGCAGGAGAAAGTGAAGCAGCCTCGGGCGGTGGCACCGCTCGAGATGGACATGGGTGACGCGGACGTCGCCGATCACGGGGAGTCAGTCGCAGGGGGCCCGGATCGGCCCGGCTAGACGTGTACTGGACAAGCCGGCAAAGCGCTTGTCCCCGGCAAAGCAGACAGACGACCGGAGAAAGGAGAGGCAAGGATGCGGCGATACATAGTGTGGGCCGTACTCGTGGTGCTGTTCGCCACTGTCTTGGCTGCCTGTGGCGGCGGCGACAAGGGGTCGGCTGCCGCGGGTGTGATCGAGGGCAACCTGCTGAATCAGATCAAGGAGCGGGGCTCTCTGCGGGTCGGCATGTCCCTGCAGTTCGAGCCGCAGATGTACAAGGACGCCAACAACCAGCCGGCGGGCTACGACGTCGAGGTCCTCAAGCTCCTGGCTGCGGATCTCGGGGTGACTCTGGACATCTCCGATCAGGAGTTCGAAGCCCTGATCCCGGGCCTGCTGGCGGGGCAGTTCGACCTCGTGTCGGTGGGCCTGGTGGGGCGTCCCGCCCGGCTCGAGCAGCTGTGGTTCACCTGCCCGTACGTCCCCTACCGCCAGGTGGCGGTGGTGAACGACGGGGCCGGGATCACCAGCAAGGAGCAACTCAACGACCCCAACGTCACCATCACGGCACTGATCGGGTCGACGGCCGCCAATCTGGTGTCGTCCACGTTCCCGCAGGCCAAGCTGGTTGAGTTGGAACAGGCTCCCGCCTTCCTGGAGGTTGCCTCCGGCCGGGCCGATGCCATTGTCGTCGAGGAGTACATGGCGATCCCGTTCGTCAGGCAGAACCCCGGGACTTCGATCCTCAACCCCGATGCTCCGTTCAAGCAGGAGTACGGGGCGTGGGCTCTCCCGCGCGGCGAGGTGGTCTGGAAGGACTACCTCAACGGGTGGCTGGGCTACTACATCGCCAACGGTACGCTCGCCGGCCTCTACGAGACCATCATCGGCCCGACCGAGGGCCTGCCGCCCTGCAACTAGTGGATCCCAAGTCCTGACGGACACGGGCATGACATCCACCCAGGCCTCGGGCTCCTTCGTCACCGGGGGAGCCCGAGGCCTCGGCCTTGCCATCTCCGAGCGACTCGCCCGGCGCGGCGACGTCGTCTTCCTGGCCGACATCGACGGCGAGGCGGCGGCACAGGCTGCCTCGGGATTGGCCCGCGAGGGCCGGGCGGCTCATCCGATCACCCTCGACGTCGCCGACCCCGAAGCGGTTGCCGAGGCGGTCGCTGCCGCAGACCGGGTTGCTCCGCTGGCCACGGTGGTCAACAACGCCGGGGTGGCGTGGACGTGCCCCCTGGTCGAGACGACTCCGGAGCGCTTCGACTCGCTGATGGCCACCAACGTGCGCGGCTCCTTCTTCGTGCTTCAGGCGGCGGCCCGAGCGATGATCCCGCGTCGGCAAGGTTGCATCGTCAATGTGGCCTCGACGTCTGCTTTCACTGCTTCTACGACTCCGATGGTCGCGTACGACACCTCGAAGGGGGCCATCCGCATGCTCACGGCCGCGGCGGCCCGTGAGCTTGCGGCCTACGGCATACGGGTGAACGCCGTTGCCCCCGGCACGGTGGCCACCGACCTGACCCGGTCCCTGACTTATGAGCCGGGAGGGCTCGAGCGCCTCGCCGAGACCCGCATCCCCCTGGGCCGTCTGGGACGCGGTGAGGATGTGGCTGCCGCCGTCGCCTTTCTGTCTTCGGCCGAGGCGGCCTACGTCACCGGCCACGTGCTGGTGGTGGATGGAGGGTGGCTCGCCTGACCAACGGCGCCTCGCCTGACCAACGGCGCCTCGCTCGCCTCCGGTAGCACCGGCGGCGTGGTTCGATGGGGTCTGTGCCCGCCCTGCCCACCTCCGGCCCGGAACCCGTTCGCCTGGGAGTCAAGCTCCCCTCGTCCGGCCCGGCGGCAGGCCGCTTCTCGCTGACGGCCGCCGCGGCGGCCGCCGAGTCGGCCGGATTCGACTCGGTGTGGGTGAGCGATCACATCGTCATGCTCCGGGATCTCCACTCCCGTTATCCCTTTTCGGCGGAGGGGGGTATCCCCTGGGATCCGGCAGCGCCCTGGTTCGACGCTCTGGTGGCCATGGCGGCCGCTGCCGCAGTGACGGAGAAGGTCGAGGTCGGTGTGGCCGTGCTGGTCGTGCCGCTGCGGCATCCGATAGTGCTGGCCAAGCAACTGGCCAGCATCGACGCGTTGAGCGGAGGGCGCGTGGCCGTGGGTGTCGGCGCCGGTTGGATGGAGGAGGAGTTCGCCGCCTTGCAGGTGCCGTTTCACGACCGAGGCGCCCGGCTGGACGAGTGGCTCTCCCTGATGCGGGCCTGCTGGACGGGTTCGCCGCGGCCCTTCTCCTCGGGCCGCTACCGGCTGCCCGACGGGGTGTTCTGCCATCCGGTGCCCGTGGGCACCCTGCCGGTTCTCGTGGGCGGGATGTCGGCGCCGGCGCTGCGCCGGGTGGGGCGCATCGGTGACGGCTGGCTGGCCCAGCAGGAGCCGGGAGCGCTGGACCCCGACGCCCTGGCGCGGGCGCGAGCGGCCATCTCCGCCGCCGCGTCCGCGGCAGGCCGGCCGGTGCCGCGTCGTACGGTGCTGCGGGTGCCGGGCAATGCCGCCGAGGAGTTGGGGCTCCGGCTTCCCGCCCTCGCTGCTGCCGGGGTATCGGACGTGGTGGTCGACGTCGACTGGCTCGATCCGAGTGGCCCCGGTCGTGCCGTCCAGTTGCTTCGTCGCTGAACGGGGGGTGCGCGGGCGCGACATACGTTCCCCCGAGCACGGTACTATCCGGTACTCAGCAGGGTGCCGGGATGGAGCCCTTGCACGGTGCATTGGGGGAACACGGCGGGCCGTCGGCGGTGAAAGGGGAACGGGCGACGTGGTGAGGCACAGGAACTACGACACCTTGCTGTCGTCCGTCCGAATCGGCACTCTGCTGGTGCCGAACCGGGTGGCCAAGGCGCCCCAGGACACCCACTTCGTGGGCCCCGACGGTCGGGTCGAGGCGCGCGTGATTGCCCTCTACGAGGCTCTGGCGCGTGGCGGTGTGGGACTGATCTTCCTGGCGAGTGTGCCGCCGATCCAGACGGCGCCCGGGGCCAAGCAGATCGCCATCTGGGACGATCAGTTCATCCCCGGGCTCGCCGAGCTCGTTCGTCGGGTGCAGGCCCACGGGGCCCGGATCTTCGTGCAGTTGAACCATCCGGGCCCGGCAGAAGGGGAGCACTTCGGCGGCGGCCGAGCCTGGGCGCCGTCGACCCTCGAGGAGGAGGAGTTGCCCTCGCCGGCCCCTCACTTCAAGCCGGTGCGGGGCCTGAGCCGGGACGAGATCGCCTGGGTGGAGGAGCAGTACGTGGCCGCCGCAGTGCGGGCATATCAGGCCGGGTTCGACGGAGTCGAGGTCCACGCCGCCCACACCTACATGCTGGGCAGTTTCCTGAGCCGGATCTGGAACAAGCGCGACGACGACTACGGAGTTCAGACCGTGGAGAACCGGTCCCGGATCGTGGGCAACGTCCTGAGAGGAATCCGGGACCGACTCGGGCCGGAGTTCCCGGCGGGGGTTCGGATGAACGGGCAGGAGTGGGGGGCCGACCGGGCGTTGACCCCCGAGGAGGCTGCCGAGATTGCACGTTGCCTGGAGGCGGCGGGGGCGCAGTACATCAGCGTCTCCGGTTACGGGCATGGGCCGGTCCCCTTCAAGTACGTCCCGGACTACTGGCGCTTCCCCGAGCCTCGAGACGACATGAGACCGTACCTGGGCCGGCGTTATCGACAGGGCTTGCTTGCCCCGGCGACGAGGGCCATCAAGGCAGTCGTCTCGGTTCCGGTCATTGCCGTGGGCCGGATGACACCCGAGAAGGCGGAGCGGTTCCTTCGACGCGGCTGGGCCGATCTGGTGGCCATGGGACGTCCGCTGTGGGCCGATCCCGGTCTGGTCGGAAAACTGGCGCAGGGCAGGCGGGAGGACGTCCGCCCGTGCACTTTCTGCGCCACCTGCGAGGTGAGTCCTCGCCGGTGCCGGGTGAATGCCGCTTTGGGCACGGTGGACGCCTACCAGCTCGACCCGGCCCCGCTCCCCAAGACGGTGATGGTGGTGGGAGGCGGCCCCGGGGGCATGGAGGCGGCGAGAGTCGCCGCCGAACGCGGGCACCGGGTGTCGCTCTACGAGAAGCAGCCCCGCCTGGGAGGGCTGCTTCCGCTGGCGGTGACCGTGAAGGGCACCGAAACCGAGGACATCCTCGCTCTTCGTCGGTACCTCAGGCGGCAGATGGCCCGGCTGGGGGTGGCGGTTCATCTCGGCGCAACGGCCGATCGGGGGCTCGTCGAGCAGGTGCGCCCCGATGCGCTCATCTGGGCGGCAGGCGGCAGGTACCAACTGCCGGACATACCGGGCATCGATCACCGCAAGGTGCTCACTGCCGAGGCTTTGCGGCGGCGGGTCGGGGGGCTGCTCCGCCTGGTGGGGCCGCACCTGCTGCGGCGGCTCAGCGCCGTCTACCTTCCCGTGGGAAGAAGGGTCGTGGTGATCGGCGGCCGCATCGAAGGGGTGGAGACCGCCGAGTTCCTCCTGAAGCGCAACCGCGAGGTCACCATTGTCGACACCTCGACGGACCTGGGAGAAGGAATGCCGGCCCGCCTGCTGCTGCGCCTCCTTCGCTGGTTCGAGGATCGGCAGGTTCCCACCTACCTTGGGGTACGCCGCTTCATCCGCATCGATGACTACGGCCTGACCTTGCTGACTGCAGACGGCGAGGAACGCACCCTCGCCGCCGACACCATCGTGATCGCACTGCCGCAGGTGCCTGTGGTCGATCCCGGTTTCGAGGGGGCCGCCCCCGAGGTGTACGTGGTGGGGCCCGCGGGTGACGGCGCCTCCTGGCTGATCGTGGATGCAATCGCCGCCGGATTCCGGGCCGGGCAGGCCGTCTGACCCCCCAATACGGGGCGCAGGCCCCAGTACTACGTAGTACTGTAGGCTCAGGCCTCGAGACAGAAAGGATGGGGTCGATGCGTGCTCTCCTGATGGTCGAGCCGGGCCGCCTCGAGATGGAGGAGATCCCGGTACCGTCGGTGAATCCGGGATGGGCGCTGGTCCGCGTGGTCGCTTCCGCCGCGGGCCTGTTCCACTCACAGATGGTCAAGGGGATGCTCGATACCAAGGGCTTCCCTCGCATTCTCGGTCACGAGATCGTCGGTGAGGTGGTGGAGGCCCACTCTCCGGCGAGCCCCCCGCCGGGCACCCTGGTGGTCGGCGACGCGGTGGTGGGCTGCGGTGTATGCGAGTGGTGCGTGCGCGGCGACGAGAGCGTCTGCCCGTGGATGCGCCACCTCGGCATCGATATCGATGGAGGCTTCAGCGAGTTCGCCCTCGTGCCCGAGGCGAACATCTTCCCCTTGCCCGGCGACATCGACCTGCGCGAGGCGGTGATGCTGAGTTCGGCGCTTCCCTGTGCCGTGCATGCCGTGCGGCGCACCGGGGTGCGAAGCGGCGATCGCGTGGTGGTGAGCGGGGCCGGGAGCATCGGGTTCGCGGTGTGCCAGGTAGCCCGGGCCTTCGGGGCGACCACGATCGTGGCCGCCGACGTCAAGGACAACCAGCTGGCCGCCGTTTCCAAGTTCGTCGATGCCACCCTCAACGTGGCGGGGATGGACCCGGCCGAGGCCGGGAAGGCTCTGTCGGCGTTGGCAGGCGCCAGCCATGGTGTGGACGTGGCCTTTGAGACTGCGGGGCACATCAAGAGCGTCGAGACCACGATCAAGGTGCTGCGCCCCAGCGGGACCACCATGCTGATGGGCATCTGCGACGGCCCGACGTCGCTCACGTTCCAGAACTACCTGGGCGAACTGGTGCGCCGCCAACTGCACCTGGTCACCACCTTCGGCTTCACCCGGCAGGACTTCCTGATCGGCAACCGGCTGTACGTTGCCGGGCGGATCGACCTGACCCCGCTCATCGGCCCGACTGTGGGCCTCGACGAGATCCCGCAGACCCTCGACTACATCCGTGAGCACGGAACGGGTGGCAAGCGCTACGTGGTGAACGTGGGCATGCCGGCCTGATCGGGCGGCAGCCTGTTCGCGGGTCTCAGCCCGCCAGCCAGCCTCCGTCGACCGCGAGAAACGCCCCGGTCACGTAGCCGGCAGCCTCCGAGGTGAGGAAGGCAACGGCCTGGGCGATCTCGCGCGGGTCGGCCGGCCGGGCCAGCGGAATCCGTCCGAGGAGACGGGAGCGACGTGTCTGGTCGGCGAGGGAAGCGGCACTCATCGGCGTGTCGGTGACCCCCGGCCCGACTACGTTCACCCGGATGCCCCAGGGAGCCAGATCCACCGCCAGGGCGCGGCCCAGGAGCAGCACCCCGCCCTTGGAGCCGGCGTAGGCCGCTCCGCCGGGCAGGGCCATCTGGGAGTTGATGGAACCGATCAGCACGATCGCCCCGCCTCGGCCGAGATCCCGCATGGCGCGAGCCGCGCGCTGCGCCGTCAGGAAGCTTCCGGTCAGGTTGACCTCGACGACCCGGCGGAAGGTGGCTGCCTCGAGGTCGAGGGCGTTCGCCCCGATCTCTATGCCGGCACAGGCCGCCACGGCATCCAAGCCGCCGCCGTGGTCAATGGCCGCCTGGACCATCCGATCGCAGGCCTCCTCGTCGGTCACGTCGACCCCGACCGCCAGCGCGCCGGGTAGGGAAGCCGCCACGCGGTGCGCCGCTTCCTCGTTCAGATCGGCGCAGATCACCGTGTCTCCGCGTTCGGCGAGCACGGCGGCGGTCGCCGCCCCGATCCCGGATCCGGCCCCGGTCACCAGGCTGACGGTCATGACTCTCCTGTCGTCGGCGGAGCGGAGGACACCGGAGGTGGAAACCACCCAGTACCGGGCACTCCCCGACTCTACCCACCCCCTGTTGCGCTTGCTAGCCAGGGGAGCACGCGTCCCGGGCCTGCGCGGAGTACGCTTACGTACTGGCGAGGTCGACGCAGCCGCCGGGGCCGCCCTATCGGCCACGGGTTCCGCCGGGCCCGCCGTGTCGTTGGCTGCCTTTGGGGAAGGAGTCCCATGAGCGAGACGATGAAGGCGCGGCCGGGCATGTGGGACCGCGCCTACCAGGTGGCAGTGGTGGTGCGCGACATCGACCAGGCCACCGCGTTCTACGAGCGACTCGGCATTGGTCCCTTCCAGGAAGGGCCCTCGGCGCACACCCTCGAGCGCCGCATCTACGGCCAGGATGCGCCCGACGCCAAGGTGAAGGGCCGGACCGCCAAGATGGGCAACTTCGAGCTCGAGCTCTTCGAGCCCGTGGCCGGTCGAACGGTGCAGAGCGAGTTTCTGGAGCAGCATGGTGAGGGGGTCATCCACATCTGTGCCTACACGGATGATCTCGACCGTGACATCGAGGAGATGGCGAGGCTCGGCCACGAGGTGATCTCCTACGGAGCCCTCGCCGATGGGGGCAAGTTCGCCTACTTCGAGACCCGCCAGGTGGGTGGCCTGGTGCTGGAGTTGTTCCAGCCGGGAACCGACTGGCACTAGGCGAAGGCGGAACTGCCATCAGCCGTCGGAGGAGGCCCGCCCTGTCAGCTCTGCCCCACGGCTCCCGGCCGCTGGTGCTGCGCCTGCTGGTGCTGGCAGGCGTGGTGGTCATCTCGTTCAGCGCCATCCTGGTGCGGCTCTCCGGGGAGTCCCCAGTAACGGTGGCCTTCTTCCGCGCCGCTTACGCCCTGCCCTTTCTCGTC
>VGBK01000070.1 GCA_016870535.1 Actinomycetota bacterium
GGCGAGGCTTTGGGAGCCGCCGGAGGGGTGCCAGGCTTTCCCTCCCCCGTGGCAAACGGGGGAGGTGGGTGAGGCCGCCAGGCCGAACCCGGAGGGGGTTGCCGAACAAGCAGATCTCACGCGCGCCCTTCGCGACCCTCGCCCCGGTAGCAGCCGGCTTCTTCCCGGCGGGCGAAGGTGGCCACGCTGGGGTGCTGAGCCCTTGCCGTTCGCTCCGGTTCCGTCACCCCCTCCTCGTAAGATTCCCTTGTGCCTCGCCCGCCCGATCCCACGGCCCGCGCCGCCGAGTTGCGCGCCCTGCTGCGGTATCACGATCACCGCTATCACGTCCTCGACGCCCCTGAGGTCTCCGACGCCCGATACGACGCGCTGAAGCGCGAACTCATCGACCTCGAGGCGGCTCATCCCCAACTGGTCACCCCCGATTCCCCGACGCAGCGGGTGGGAGCGGCCCCGGCTACCCAGTTCGCCCCGGTCACCCATCGACAGCCCATGTTCTCGCTCGACAACGCTATGTCGGAAGACGAACTCGATGCCTGGGTGGCTCGTGTGGAGCGGGCCCTGGGCCGTCCGGCCACCGGCTTCGCCTGCGAGCCCAAGATCGACGGCCTGGCCGTCTCCCTCACCTACGAGCAGGGCCGCCTGGTGCTGGGGGCCACCCGGGGCGACGGCGCGGTGGGGGAGGACATCACCGCCAACCTGCGCACGGTGGGGGCCATCCCGCTGGCGCTCCTGGGGGACGACCTGCCCGAGGTCATGGAGGTGCGCGGCGAGGTCTACATGCCCCTGGCCGCCTTCGAGGAACTGAACCGGGCGCAGGCCGAGGCGGGCGAGCGCCTCTTCGTGAACCCGCGCAACGCCGCCGCCGGGGCAGTGCGTCAGAAGGACCCGGCGATCACCGCCGCCCGGAGACTGTCCATCTGGGTGTACCAGATCGGCTTCCAGCAAGGCGGTCCGTCCTTCATGAGCCACGGCGAGAGCCTGGCCTGGCTGCGGGAGGCCGGCTTCCCGGTTAACCCCTGGTCGCGGCACGGCGACGACCCGGCGGCGGTGCTGGCCCATGTGGCGCACGCCGAAGCGGCGCGCCACGACCTCGGCTATCAGACCGACGGGGTGGTGGTCAAGGTCGATTCCCTGGCCGAGCAACGGGAACTGGGCTTCACCGCCCGCAGCCCGCGCTGGGCCATCGCTTACAAGTACCCGCCCGAGGAGGAGACCACCCGCCTGCTGGCCATCGAGGTCAACGTGGGCCGCACCGGGGCGGTGACCCCCTACGCCGTCCTGGAACCGGTCTTCGTGGGCGGCGCCACCATCACCAACGCCACCCTGCACAACCAGGACGAGGTGGCCCGAAAGGACCTCCGGGTGGGCGACACCGTCGTCATCCGCCGCGCCGGCGAGGTCATCCCCGAGGTGGTGGGCCCGGTGCCCTCCCGCCGCACCGGGGCCGAGCAGGTGTGGCGGATGCCGGAGAACTGCCCCTTCTGCGGCAGCCCCATCGCCCGCAAGCCGGGGGAGGCGGTGGCCCGCTGCACCGGCGGTTTCGCCTGCCCTTCGCGACTACGGGAGTACCTGGCGCACTTCGCCGGGCGGGGCGGCATGGACATCGAAGGCCTGGGCTACAAGACCATCGACATGCTGCTGCGCGCCGGCCTCATCGCCGATCCGGCCGACCTCTTCTCCCTGACGAAGGAGCACCTCATCAGCCGGGAGCGATGGGCGGAGGTCTCGGTGGGCAACCTGCTGGCCGCCATCGACGCGGCGCGCGACCGTCCCTTGGCCCGCCTGCTCACCGCGCTGGGCATCCCGCTGGTGGGCAGCACCGTGGCCCGGCTGCTGGCGCGCCGCTTCCCACGGCTCGACGCCCTATTGGCCGCCGCCGAAGAGGACCTGAGCGCCATCGAGGGCATCGGCCCCGAGATCGCCCGCTCGGTGCGAGCCTGGGCCGAAGACCCCGACAACCGCCGCCTGGTCGCCAAACTCGAATCCGCCGGGGTGCGCCTTTCCGACCACCCGGAGGAGGGTGTCGACCGCGCCGTCCTGGCGGGCGTCACTCTGGTGATCACCGGAACCCTGGCGGGGTTCTCCCGCGAGCAGGCTCAGGCCGCGGTGGAGGACCGGGGAGGCAAGGTGGCCGGATCGGTGTCGAAGAAGACCACGGCGGTGGTGCTGGGGGAGTCCCCTGGGTCGAAGGCGGAGAAGGCCCGGGAACTGGGAGTTGCTCTCCTCGACGAAGCCGCCTTCATCCGCCTGCTGGCCGAAGGCCCCGGGTTCCTGCCGGGCACCGGCTCCGGCGGGCCGTAAGGACGCCGACTCCCCGCCCCTCGACTCTGCCGCCCGGGGTGCCCGCCCGCTACCGTGGCGGCCGTGAAGCGCAATCCCGTACTCGACGAACTCGGCTTCTACCCCATCTCCATCCTTCAGGAGAAGGCGCGCGACATGCGGGCCCGCGGGGAGTTCGTGGTGGACTTCTCCATCGGCGACCCGCGCGAGCCCACCCCGCCCTTCATCCCCGAGGCGCTCAAGGCGGCGGTGCCCGCCGTCTCCCAGTACCCCACCGTCCCCGGCCTGCCCGAACTGCGGCGGGCAATCGCCGCTTACGTCGAGCGCCGCTTCGGGGTCGAGGTGAACCCCAGCACCGAGATCCTGCCCACGGCGGGATCCAAGGAAGCCACCTTCACCACCCCGCTGGCGCTGATCACCCCGAACGCCGGCCAGGCCGTGGTGTTCGGCACCCCGGGCTACCCGGTGTACGAACGGGGGGCCCGCTTCGCCGGCGCCGACGCGGTGGCCATTCCGCTGACCGGCGACTTCGTGCTGCGGGCCGGCGACATCCCCGGCGAGGTGTGGCGCCGCGCCGCCGCGGTGTGGATCTGCTCCCCGCACAATCCCACCGGGGCCATCACCGGTGAAGCCGACCTGGCCGGCCTCATCGCCGCCTGCCGGGAGCACGACGCCTTGCTGCTGGCCGACGAGTGCTACTGCGACCTCTACGACGAGGAGGAGCCGCCCTCGGCGCTGCAGGTCGCCGGGCCCGGCTATCGCAACGTGCTCTCGTTCCTCTCCTGCTCCAAGCGCTCCGGCATGACCGGCTACCGCAGCGGGGCCATCGTGGGAGACGCCGAGGCCATCGCCGCCCTGCGCGACCTGCGCTCCTCTGTGGGGGTGGCGTCGCCCGAGTTCGTGCAGGCGGCCGCCGTCGCCGCCTGGTCCGACGACGCCCACGCCCTCGAGCGGCGGGGCATCTTCTTCGCCAAGCGGCAGGTGCTGCGGGAGGCCTTCGAGGAGATGGGCTACGAGGTGGTGGGGTCCCGGGCCGGCATCTACCTGTGGGTCAAGGTGGCCGACGACATGGCGGCCACCGAGCGCTTGCTCGACCACGGGGTAGTGGTGTCGCCCGGGCGCATCTTCGGGGCGGGCGGCGAGGGCTTCATCCGCTTCGCCCTCGTGCCCACCCTGGAGGAGACCCATCAGGCGGTGGAGGTGCTGCAGAAGTGCCTGAAGCCCGCGACCTGATCGACCGGGCCTACGACGACCTCTCCCGGTTGGAGGAGGCCGAGGAGGCGGTCCACGCCACCATCGCCGCCCTCGACCGGGGGGAGATCCGGGTGGCCGAGAAGGTCGAGGGGGAGTGGGTGGTCCACGAGTGGGTGAAGCGGGCCATCCTCCTCTACTTCCGTGTTGCGCCCCTCGAGGTCTCTCGCGCCGGGCCCTTCGAGTACCACGACCGCATCCCCACCAAGACGGGCCTGGACGAGGCCGGGGTGCGCGTGGTGCCGCCGGGCACGGTGCGCTACGGGGCCTTCTGCGAGCCGGGGGTGGTGGTCATGCCCGGCTACGTGAACATCGGCGCTCGGGTCGGCACCGGGACCATGATCGACACCTGGGCCACGGTGGGCTCCTGCGCCCAGGTGGGCCGTCACGTCCACCTCTCGGGAGGAGTGGGCATCGGGGGCGTGCTGGAGCCCCCTTCGGCCCGGCCGGTCATCATCGAGGACGGCGCCTTCATCGGCAGCCGCTGCATACTGGTGGAAGGGGTGTTGATCGAAGAGGGGGCGGTGCTGGGAGCCAACACGGTCATCACCTCCTCCACGCCCATCGTCGACGTCACCGGCCCCGAGCCGGTGGAGTACCGCGGCCGGGTGCCCGCCCGGGCAGTGGTGGTGCCCGGCAGCCGGCCCAGGAAGTTCCCCGCCGGCACCTACCACCTGCCCTGCGCCCTGATCATTGGGGAGCGTTCGGCCTCCACCGACCGCAAGACCTCGCTCAACGAGGCGCTGCGGGTGTTCGGGGTGCAGGCGTGAACCCCGCCGCCGACCTCGCCTGGCTCATCGGGATCCCCTCGCCGACCGGGGAGGAGGAGGCGCTGTGCACCGCCTTGGCCCGCCGTCTCAGCCCCCGCTACGGCAGCGACGCCCTGGTGCGGGTGGGCAACAGCCTGGTGGTGGGACGCCCGGGAGCGGGGCCGCGGATCACCCTGTACGGCCACCTCGACACGGTGCCCGCCCAGGGCAACTCGGTGCCCGAAGAGCGCGCCGGCCGGGTGTTCGGCCTGGGGGCCTCCGACATGAAGTCCGGGCTGGTGGTGATGCTGGCCCTGCTCGAGGATGCCGAGGTGGCCGCCGGGCCCTATTCGGTGGCCGGGGTCTTCTACGACAAGGAGGAGGGGCCGGCCCACGAGAACGGCCTGGAGGACGTGCTCGACGCGGTGGGCTGGCTGAGCCGCTCCGATCTCGCCGTCGTGCTGGAGCCCACCGACCTGGAGTTGCAGTTGGGCTGCAACGGGGCGCTCAACGCCCGGGTGGCCTTCCTGGGGGAGGCGGCGCACAGCGCCCGCCCGTGGCTGGGAGTGAACGCCATCAGCCGCGCCGGGGAGTGGCTGGCGGCCATGCACCGGAGCGAGCCGGTAGTGGTGGAGGTGGCCGGCCTGGAGTTCCGCGAGGTGATGAGCGTCACCCGGGCCCAGGGGGGAATCGCGGCCAACGTGATCCCCGCCCGCTTCGACCTGAACCTCAACTACCGCTTTCCGCCGAACCTGACCATCGAGGAGGCCGAGGTCCGGCTCCGGGAAGCGGCGGCCGCCGCCGACGAGGTCGAGGTCTACGACCGCTCCCCGGCGGGGGCGATCCCCGAAGGCAACCCGCACCTGGAGCGCCTGGCCCGCGCCACCGGCGCCCGCCGCGCCGGCAAGCAGGGCTGGACCGACGTCGCCCGCCTCACCCGGCGGGGCATCCCGGCGGTCAACTACGGCCCGGGGGAGGTGGCCCTGTGCCATCGCCCCGACGAGTCGGTGTCGGTGGCGGCGATGGAGGAGGCCTTCACCGGCCTGAAGCGGTTCCTGACGACCGGGTAGGGGAACGGCACCCGGGCGGGGGTACCATCCCCGCCGTGCCCGTTCCCATCGACATCGCCAAGGTGGCCCGCCTCGCCCGCCTCGCCCTCACCCCCGACGAGATGGAGGCGTACGGGGCCCAACTGGGGGCCATCCTGGAGCACGCCGCCTCGCTGCAGGCGCTCGACATCCAGGGCGTGCCCCCCACGGCGCATCCCCTTCCCATGCTCAACGCCCTGCGTCCCGACGAGGTCGAGGAGACCCTGGAGCGAGAAGAGGTGCTGGCTCAGGCCCCCGACCGCGACGGCCCCTACTTCCGAGTGCCTCCCTTCATGGAGGACGAGTGAGCGGCGACCCGGCCGACCTCACCATCGCCGAGGCGGCGGCAGCGCTGCGTTCGGGGGCCTTGAGCGCGGCCGACTTGCTGGCGGCGGTGCGGCGCCGGGCGGGCGCCACCGAGGCGCAACTGCACGCCTACCTCACCCTCGATGTCGAAGGAGCCGAGAGGGCGGCGGAGGCGGCCGATGCCGCCTTGTCCCGGGGCGAGGACCCGGGCCCTCTGGCCGGGATCCCCCTGGCCATCAAGGACAACATGTGCACCCGGGGCATCGAGACCACTTCCGGCTCGCGCCTCCTGGCCGGGTACCGCCCCCCGTACGATGCCACGGTGGTCGGCCGCCTGCGCGCCGCCGGGGCGGTGATCGTGGGGAAGACCAACCTTGACGAGTTCGCCATGGGCTCGTCCACCGAGAACTCGGCCTACGGCCCCACCCGCAACCCTTGGGACCCCGATCGGGTGCCCGGAGGATCATCGGGCGGGTCGGCGGCGGCGGTGGCGGTGGGCTCGGCCCTGGGAGCGCTGGGCTCGGACACCGGCGGCTCCATCCGCCAGCCGGCGGCCCTGTGCGGGATAGTCGGCCTCAAGCCCACCTACGGCCTGGTCAGCCGCTACGGCCTGGTGGCCTTCGCTTCCTCCCTCGACCAGATCGGCCCCTTCGCCCGCACCGTGGAAGATGCCGCCACCTTGTTCGAGGCCATCTGCGGGCACGATCCCTCGGATGCCACTTCGTACCGGGGCGTCCCGCCGGTGGTGCGTCCCACGCTGGAGGCCGGGCCGGAAGGGCTGCGGGTTGGGGTGATCGCCGAACTGGCCGGGGAGGGCAACGAGCCGGCGGTGCTGGCCGCCTTCGGTCGCACGCTGGAGGCCCTGGAAGTGGCGGGGGCGGAGGTGCGGGAGGTGTCGCTTCCTTCCATTCCCTATGCCCTCGACGCCTACTACCTGATCGCCCCGGCGGAGTGCTCGGCCAACCTGGCCCGCTTCGACGGGGTCCGCTACGGGCGGCGCCTGCCGGGCGACACCGTGGAGCAGATGATGGCCGCCACCCGCCGGGACGGCTTCGGGCCCGAGGTCACCCGTCGGATCCTCCTGGGAACCTACGCTTTGTCGGCGGGCTACTACGAGGCGTTCTACGGACGGGCGCAGCAGGTGCGCACCCTGGTGATCGAGGACTTCGCCAGGGCCTATGGCCGGGTGGACGTCCTGGTGTGCCCCACCAGCCCGACCACCGCCTTCGCCATCGGCGAGCGCACCGAAGACCCGCTGGCCATGTACCTGGCCGATGTCTGCACCATCCCCAGCAATCTGGTGGGCGGCCCGGGGATCTCCTTGCCCGTGGGCCGGGACGGGGCGGGACTGCCGATCGGGTTCCAGGTGCTGGCTCCTCCCCTCGGGGAGGCGGTGCTGCTGCGTGCCGCCCGGGCGGTGGAGGTGCTGGCCGGCTTCGCGGCGCGGCCCGCCCTGGCCACCTCGGAGGCACGCTGATGGGCTACGAGGCCGTCATCGGGGTGGAGACCCACGTGGAACTGGCCACCCGGTCCAAGATGTTCTGCGGCTGCCCCAACGGCTTTGGGGCCGAGCCCAACAGCAGCATCTGCCCGGTGTGCCTGGGCCTGCCCGGGGCGCTTCCCGTGCCCAACGCCCGGGCCATCGAGGCCACGGTGTCGCTGGGCCTGGCTCTGGGAGCCGAGGTCGCGCCTCACTCGGTGTTCCACCGCAAGAACTACTTCTACGCCGACCTGCCGAAGAACTACCAGATCTCCCAGTTCGACCTGCCGCTGTGCCGGGGCGGGCACCTGGACGTCGAGGCGGAGGGTGGGACTCGCCGGGTGGGGCTCACCCGCATCCACCTGGAGGAGGACACCGGCAAGAGCACCCACCTTGGAGCGTCGGGCCGGATCCGGGCCGCCGAGGCGGTGCTGCTCGACTTCAACCGTTCCGGGGTGCCGCTGATGGAGGTGGTCAGCGAACCCGACCTGCGCAGCCCCGAGGAGGCGCGCGCCTTCGCCGCCGAACTGCGGGCGGTGATCCTGGCCCTCGGCATCTCGGAGGCCCGCTTGGAGGAGGGCCAGATGCGCTTCGACGCCAACGTGTCGGTGCGTCCCGAAGGCGGCTCGGGCCTGGGCACCAAGGTCGAGATCAAGAACATGAACTCGCTGCGCTCCTTGCAGCGGGCGCTGGCCTTCGAGGCGGAGCGCCAGACGGGCCTGCTCTCCGCCGGCGGGGAGGTGGAGCAGGAGACCCGCCACTGGGATGAAGCCGCGGGCTGCACCCGGGCGGGGCGCAGCAAGGAGGAGTCCAGCGACTACCGCTACTTCCCCGAGCCCGACCTGGTCCCGGTAGCGCTGGAGGCTGCCCTGCTCGACCGACTGCGGGAGGCGCTTCCCGAACTGCCGGCGCAGCGACGGGCCCGCTACGCCGCCCTGGGCCTCGATGCCGGCGCCGCCCGCCTGGTGGCGGAGGGCGACGGCTACGGGCCCTTGCTCGACGCCGCCGTCGCCGCGGGAGCGGATCCGCGACAGGGGGCCAACTGGCTCACCGGGGAGGTCACCGCCCACCTGCGCCGTCTCGGGATCACCCTGGCCGATGCTCCCCTGACCGGGGCCCATCTGGGGGAACTGCACGGCCTGGTGGCGGCGGGGCGCCTGTCGGCCACCGCCGCCAAGGAGGTGCTCGCGGGGGTGCTCGAAGGGGAGGGGACGCCGGCGGAGGTGGCCGCCCGGCGCGACCTGATCCAGATCTCCGACGAGACGGTGCTCGAGGCCGCGGTGGCGGAGGTGCTCGCCGCTCACCCGGCCGAGGTGGAGCGCCTCCGCGCCGGGGAACAGCGGCTCATCGGCTTCCTGGTGGGGAAGGTGATGCAGGTCACCGGGGGGAAGGCCGACCCGCGGCGGGTGAGCGAAGCCGTCCGGCGGGCGGCCGGATGAGGCGGTCCACCTCGCCGGGCGGCCGATGATGGCCCGGGCGGTGGTCTTCGACTGCGACGGGGTGCTGGTCGACTCGGAGCCCCACTCGGCCGTCGCCTGGGCGGCCGCCCTGGGGCGCTACGGCCACCGGGTCACCCCGGCCGACGTGGCCACCTGCACCGGGCTGGGCTACGCCGCCACCTACGCGCGCCTGGCGGCACTGAGTCCCGCGCGGCCGCTGCCGCCTCCCGAGGCCCTGGCGCCCGAGGTCCTGGAGGCGCTGGCGGCCTCCTTCGACCGGGGCCTGCGGGTGTTCCCCGACGCGGCGGAGTGCGTGACTGCGCTGGCTTTCGACGGAGTGCCCCTGGCGGTGGCTTCCAGCAGCCGGCGTGATCGCCTCGATCTGACGCTGGCGCGCAGCGGGCTGGGGCGCTACTTCGCCGTCACCGTCTCCGGCGACGAGGTGGAGCGCAACAAGCCGGCTCCCGACGTCTACCTGGCCGCCGCCGACCGGCTGGGGGTGCGGGCGGCCGACTGCCTGGCCGTCGAGGACACCGGCCTTGGGGCGACGGCCGCGGTGGCGGCGGGGATGCGGGTGATCGGCGTGGCCCGGATCCCCACCGAGGTGGGGCGCCTGCTGGCTGCGGGCGCCGGGTTGGTGGATCGGCTGGACCCCGCGATGCTGCGGGAATTGCTCTGAGTCGTCGCGGCCGCGGGGGCCGAAGGGCCGGAGGGGGAAGCCCGGCAAGCAGGACTCCGCCGCGCCCTTCGCTTCCCTCCCCCCAGCCCCCTCCCGCTGGGGCGGGAGGGGGAGAATCCCTTTCTCTCCCCCGTGGGGACGGGGGAGGTGGCGGCGAGGTTCTGGGAGCCGCCGGAGGGGGTTGCTGAGGGCGCGACTGGACCTTACGCGCGCTCTTCGCTCCTTCCCTCGGCCCCCTCCCGCTGGGGCGGGAGGGGAAGCGGTCCGGCGGGAGATCTCGCGGAAACCTCTCATCG
>VGBK01000071.1 GCA_016870535.1 Actinomycetota bacterium
TCAGCGGCCAGGGCAAGGTGACCGGCAAGCCCGACACCCTCACCGTCAGCCTGGGGGTGTCCGTGCTGCGGCCCACCGTCGATCGGGCCACCGGCGACGCCGCCGCCCTCGCCGCCGCCATCATCGACGCCCTCAAGGGCAGCGGGGTGGCCGAGGCCGACATCCAGACCGCCAATTACACCATCAACCCGGAGTACGACTGGAGCGGCGAGACGCAGCGCCTGCTCGGCTATCGGGTCAACAACGAGGTGCGCGTCAAGATCCGCAACATCGACAACGCCGGGGTCATCATCGACGCCGCCACCGCGGCCGGGGGCGACAGCACGGTGGTGAGCCACCTGGCCTTCAGCATCGAGGACAACGCCGAGCTGCTCCAGATGGCCCGCACCGCCGCCTGGGGAGACGCCGAAGGCAAGGCCCGCCAGCTGGCGCAACTCGCCGGCCTGCAGTTGGGCAAGGCGGTTTCGATCACCGAGTCCATCAGCTACGACACCCCGCCCATCTACTACGAGCGGGCCATGGCCGCCATGGAGGACGGGGCTGCCACCCCCATCGAAGCGGGCACCCAGGACGTGATCGTCAACATCCAGGTGACCTTCCGCATCGGCTGATCCCGCACCGTCAGGAATCGAGGAGGGCCGTGGCCGCACGGCCCTCCTCGCATTCGTCCAGCAAGGGGCACCAGCGGCACCAGGGCCCGGCCGACCGCTCCAGGTGGAGGTTCGCCGCCAGGGCACGCCGCAGGTGGCTCACCGCCGCCGCCGCCGCTTCAGCCGTGGCTTGCACCCCGGATCGGGTGGGCACTTCCTCGACACGCTCACCGGAAGCCAGCGAGACCGCCTCCACCCTGCCCGGCAGGTCGGCCCGCTCCAGCGCAAACAGGAGGGCGTAGAAGCTCAACTGCGGCAAGGGGTCGCCCAGCGACCCGGTCTTCCAGTCGGTGAGGCGCGTCCCCGCCTCCTTCTCATCGAAGATGGCATCGACCTTCCCCCGCAGGGTCACTCCCTCCGCCGGCACGGCTTCCAGCATCACCTCCGCACCGGCGAATCCCTCCAGGCCCAGACGGCAGAACCGCCGGTAGAGCACCGCCACCTCCTCGATCACCCCCTCCAGCTGGCGCGGACGCAGTCGCAGATCCGCCAGCGCCGGGTTCAACCCGGCGCCGATCTCCTCACGGCACGCGGCGGCCAGGGCGCCCTCGGGAATGGGGCCGGAGGCCAGGTGCCGGGCGAACACGCGGTGCGCCAGCTTCCCGGCGAAGGCGGGACGCGACTCGGCGGGGAACATCCCCCGCAGACGCCCCAGCGCCTGCTCCGGGCAGCGCAGGAAGGTGACGAAGGTGGACGCCGAGAGCACCACGGGATCCCCGGGCGCAACGGAGGGGAAGGCCAGCGGCGGATCGAGCGGCATCGGGTGATGGTATTCGCCGGCGACGGGACAAGGGGGCCCTCTCACTAAACTTCCTCTCCTCCTCTGCAACGGAACCGTGGGCCGGACAGCATCCAAGGCAACCCGCATCGGCGTCATCGCCGCCGCCGCCCCCATCGCCCTGGTGGCCTGGGCGTCGGTGGTCTTTGCCCTCGACCGGGTGAGCAACGCCGGTGAGGTGCTCGGCGGGGTGGCGGTGGGAGGCGTGGAGATAAGTGGGTTCTCGGAGTCCCGGGCGCGGGCCGCCCTGGAGGAGCTCGAAGCCGAGATGGCCCGCACCCCCCTCGTCTTCGACGTCCAGGGAACGCGGTTCGAGGTAATCCCTTCGGCCATCGGCTTCGATCTCGACGATGACGCCATGCTTCGGGAGGCCCTGCGCCACGGTCGCGAGGGAGGGCTCGGAGGCCAGTTCCGCTGGTGGCTGGCTCACCTGGGCAGCCGCGGCTCGACCTCCATTCCCCCGGCGGGCACCTGGGACTCCGCCGCCCTGGAGCCCTACCTCGCCCAGTGGGAAGAGACCGCCATCGCCGACCCGCCCTTCGAGGGCGCCATCACCGTGCAAGGACTGTCGGTGGTTCCCCAGAACCCTCGGCCCGGCACCGGCATCGACCGCGTCGCCACGGCCGCCCTGGTCGACGCCGCCCTCTTCGACCTGGGGCGGAGCACCATCGTCGTCCCCACCGCCCTGCGCTCCCCCGTCCTCGGCTTGGCCGAGATCGGCACCGCCGTCGCTCAGGCCGAGCGCCTCATCGCCGGCCCCGTGGTGCTCTCCCGCCTCAACCCCGACGTGCAGGTGCGCTTCCCGCGCGAGGTGCTGGCGGAGGCTTTGCGCAGCAAGGTGGTCGGCCCGGCCGACGGCCCGCAGATCGAGCTCTCCTTCGCCCTCGAGCCCCTCCTCGAGCACCTGGCGCCGCGCCGCTCCGCCATCGAGTTCCCTCCGGTGGACGCCCAGGTGGTTATCCGCCCCGACGACGTCCCCGCCATCATCCCCGGCCGCTACGAACTGCTCATCGACGAGGAGAGCCTGGCTCCGGCGGTCCAGGTGGCCGCCGCCTCTACGACCCGCACCGGGGTCTTCCCTTACGCGGAGGGGGCCCGGCCCACGCTCACCACCGAGGACGCCGAGGCCCTGGGCATCAAAGAGATGATCAGCGTAAAGCACACCGACGCCGGCATCGACAGTTGCTGCACCACTTTCTACACCCCCGGGGGCGACTGGAAGAACCAGAACCGGATCCACAACATCCAGCTCATCGCCGACATGGTCAACGGCGCGATCGTCATGCCCGGAGAGACCTTCTCGCTGAACGAGCACGTCGGCCCCCGCACCGAGGCCAAAGGCTTCAAGCAGGCCGGGGCCATCATCGGGCCCATCATCGAGTGCTGCGACGACCCGGCCAACTGGGGCGGCGGGGTCAGCCAGTTCACCACCACGCTCTACAACGCGCTGTTCTTCGCCGGCCTGGAGGACGTCGATCACACCCCGCACACCCTCTACATCTCCCGCTACCCCGAAGGCCGGGAAGCCACCCTGGGCTGGCCCAGCCCCGACCTCAAGTTCCGCAACAACACCGACGCCGCCGTCTACATCAAGTGCGAGTACACCGGTGACAGCATCACCGTGAAGATCTTCGGCGACAACGGCGGCATAAAGGTGTCCTCCGAGCTCTCGGAGCGGCGCAACTTCACCGAGCCGAAGGACTACTTCGACCCCGACGAGCGCATCACCCCCGGCGAGCAGAAGGTGACCGACCAGGGGTCTCCCGGCTGGACGGTGACCGTGTACCGCATCATCGACTTCCCCGACGGTTCCCAGACCACCGAGAGCTGGATGTGGCGCTACCACCCGTGGCCTAAGCGCATCTCGGTCCACCCCTGCGAACTGCCGGAGGACCACGACGACTACGACCCCAACCTGAAGTGCCCGGCGCCGGTCCCCGACTTGCGCGGCATGACGCTGGCTCAGGCCATCCAGGCTCTCGCCGCCGTGAACCTGGTGCTGGTGCAGGGCGACCCCATCGAAGTGACCGATCCGGCGAGAGCGGGCCTCGTGCTGCAGCAAGGCCCCGACGCCGGGACGCTCCTGGAGGCCGGCAAGCCGGTCACGGTGCGCCTCGGGGTGCTCGCCGAAGGCGAAGACGGCTGACCGAACCGGCGGTCTAGCGCCGTCGCCCCGCGCGCCGCTGTATCCCCCTGGTGGCCTCTCCCACGACGTGCAGCTTCAGCAGGTTGGTGCCGAGATCCCGGCCCGGAGGCACCCCGGCCGCCATCGCCACGCGATCGCCCGGCACCGCCAGGCCGCGCTCCAGCAGGATGCGGTCGGCGGCGCGGATCATGTCGTCGGTCGAGGAGCGGCGAGGCAGCGCCACCGGGACGACCCCCCACAGCACCGCCATGCGCCGCAGGGTCTCCGGGCGCGGGGTGAAGCCCAGGATGCGCGCCGTGGGCCGGTACTTGGAAACCAGCCGGGCCGTCGTCCCCGTCTCGGTGAAGGCCACCACCAGGCTGAGCCCGAGCCCGTCGGCCGCCTCGGCGGTGGCGCGGGCCACCGCCGACGGGAACGACCCCGGCTCTCCGACGAAGCGCGGCGGCGCCGCCCGCGCCGGGCTCTTCTCCGCTTCCTCGCAGATGGCCGCCATGGCCTCCACCGCCCGCACCGGGTACCTCCCGATGGCGGTCTCGGCGGAGAGCATCACCGCATCGCTCCCGTCCATCACCGCGTTGGCCACATCGGTGACCTCCGCCCGGGTGGGCCGCGGCGAGGCGGTCATCGACTCGAGCATCTCGGTAGCGGTGATCGAGATCCCGCCCACGGCGTTGACGGCGGCGAGAACCTCCTTCTGGATGCGCGGCAGGGGCTCATACCCGATCTCCACCCCGAGGTCGCCCCGGGCCACCATGGCCCCGTCGGCGGCCGCCAGGATGGCCTCCAGGTTCTCCAGCGCTGCTCCCCGCTCGATCTTGGCGATCACCGGCACGTCGCCGGCCACCCGGCGCACCGCCGCGATGTCCTCCGGCGACACCACGAAGGACGCCGCCACCAGATCGACCCCGAGCTCCCGCCCGAAGGCCAGGTCGCGGCGATCCTTGTCGGTCACCACCGGGAGCCCGAGATGCGCCCCGGGGAAGGCGGCGCCCTTGTGGTCGGAGACGAGGCCGCCCTGGGAAACCACCCCGGCCACTCCCCCGGCGACGCGCCGGGTCACCCGTACTTCGATGAGCCCGTCGGCGAGCAGCACCCGGTCGCCCCGTCCCAGTCCGGCGGCTCCGAGGTGCTGCACGAATACCCGGGCGGCACTACCCATGTCGTCGCCGTCGAGCAGGGTGATCCGGGCGCCGGTGTGCAGTTCCACCGCGCCGCCGGGGAAAGTCCCCACGCGAATGCGCGGGCCCTGGATGTCCTGGAGCACCGCCACTGCCCGCTCGTGCTCCTCCGCAGCCTCCCGCACCCACCACAGCCACTGCGCGTGGCTCTCGTGGGTGCCGTGGGAGAAGTTGAGCCGGGCCACGTCCATGCCGGCGGCCACCAGGGCGCCGATCATCTCCCGCGTGGCCACCGCCGGCCCGAGAGTGGCGATGATCTTGGTCTGGCGCGACACGGTGCCGCCACCTTACCGGGACGGGCGCCCCCCGCGCCCCACCCTTGCCCCCATCACTTCCCGGCTCGCCTCTAGCCTCTCCGGCAGGTCCGGGCAGTCGAGCCGGGGAGGAAGGAGATGAGGTGCTGGCCGTGCTGCCGGTGAAGGGTTTCGCCGCCGCCAAGAGCCGGCTCGACGGCGTTCTGGAACCTTCACGGCGGGCCGCCCTGAGCCGCGCCGTGGCGCGGCGGGTGGCCGCCGCCTGCGCCGCCGCGGGAGCCGAAGTGGTGGTGGTCACCCCCGACGAGGAGGTGGCCTGCTGGGCGGTGGAAGCCGGCCTCGAGGTGCTGGCCGAGCCTCCCGGCGGCGGCTTGGACGGCGCCGCCACCGCCGGCGCCGCCCTCGCCCGGGGCCGGGGATCGGCCTGGTGCATCGTCCACGCCGACCTGCCACTCCTGACCCCGGCTCACCTGCAGGAGATCGCGGCCGGGGCCCGCCCCGGCACGGCGGTGCTGGCCCCTTCGCGCCACGGGGGCACCAACCTCCTCGCCGGGACCCAGCCGATGCCCTTCGCCTACGGCCCCGGCTCTTTCCACCGGCATCTAGCCGCCGCCCGCCATCTGGAGAGGCGAGTGCTGGTCACCGTCGGCACCGCCCTGGATCTGGACACCCCGGAGGACCTGCGTGCCGCCGCCTCCCTGCCCGGCGGGGCCTGGCTGCGGGACTACCTAACCTGAGCCCATGCCGGGAATGCACCCCGACCTCGCCGACCCTCCGGCCGATGGCCTGCCCCGTCCGCATCGCGCCCTGGCCGTGGCCGCCCACCCCGACGACGCCGAGTTCGGCGCCGGGGGCACCCTGGCCAAGTGGGCCGCCGCCGGGTCCGAAGTGGCCATCCTGGTGATCACCGACGGCTCCAAGGGCAGCTGGGACCAGGGCGGGCGGGCAGCCGACCTGATCGCGATTCGCCGCCGTGAGCAGCAAGCGGCGGCGGCCGCCCTGGGCGCCCGGCAGACGGTCTTCCTGGACTACCCCGACGGCGAGTTGGAGTACTCGCTGGGACTACGCGGCCGGGTCTGCGAGTGGGTGCGACGGCTCCGCCCCGACGTCGTCCTGGGTCACGATCCCTGGCAGCGCTACCAGCTGCACCCGGACCACCGGGTGGCCGGACTGGCCTGCGTTGACGGTGTGGTGGCCGCCCGCGACCACCACTTCTTCCCCGACCAGATCGCCGTCGGTCTGGCGGCACACCGTCCCGCGGCCATCCTGCTCTGGTCGGCCGACCAGCCCAATCACTGGGAAGACGTGTCCGGCTTCCTCGACCGGAAAGTGGCCGCCCTCCTCTGCCACCGCAGCCAGAGCGAGACCACGATGGGCGGCGCGCACCTCACGCCCGCGGCACGGGAGGACTTCGAAAGGCGAGTCCGGCATCGGGCGGCCGAGGCCGGGGCGGCGGCCGGACTGGCCGCGGCCGGGGCGGCGGTCGGACTGGAGGCGGCCGAGGCCTTCCGGCGACTGACTCCCTAGGCGGCGCTGAAGGCGCCGCGCCGGTAGCCGATGCGCTTGCCGGTTTCGGGGTCGAAGAAGTGGAACTTGGCAGTGTCCACCACCAGACGAGCCCGGCTCCCCGCCGGGATGGCCACATCCGAGGACACCCGGGACGAGAACTTGGTCTCATGCCCCAGCGAGGAGGAATCCGACCCGGAGTCGGCGAGCAGTTCCTCGATCTCAGGGGTGATCACCGGAGGGATCGGCACCATGTAGTGCACGAAGGTCTCCGAGCCCAGCACCTCGGTGACATCCACCGAGACCTCCATGATCCGCTCCGCATCCTCCCCGGCGATGCGATGATCCTCGAAGTCACCCGGACGGATCCCGATCACCAACTCCCGGCCCATGAACCCGTCCAGGCCGGGATGGCGCTCCAACGCCTTCGGATCCACCTTCAGCCGATGCGGCCCGAACACGGCGAACACCCGCCCGTCGGATCCCTCCAGGTGTCCGTTCACCATGTTCATCGCCGGGCTGCCGATGAACCCCGCCACGAACAGGTTCGCCGGGTTGTAGAACAACTCCGACGGCGGCGCCACCTGCTGCAGGTTGTCGGGCCGCTTCGCGGTCACCGCCTTCAGCACCGCCACCCGATGCCCCAGCGTCATCGCCTCCACCTGATCATGGGTCACATACACCGTCGTGGTCTTCAGCCGGGCATGCAGGCGCCCCAACTCGGTGCGCATCTGCACCCGCAGCTTGGCATCCAGGTTCGACAGCGGCTCATCCATAAGGAACGCCTTCGGCTCCCGCACGATCGCCCGGCCCATCGCCACCCGCTGCCGCTGCCCCCCCGACAGGGCCTTCGGCTTGCGCTTCAGGAACTCGGAGATCTCCAGCACCGCGGCCGCCTCTTCCACCCGGCGGCGGATCTCCTCCTTGTCCATCTTCCGCAACCGCAGGCCGAACGCCATGTTGTCGAACACCGACATGTGCGGATACAAGGCGTAGTTCTGGAACACCATCGCAATGTCCCGATCCTTCGCCGGGACATCGTTCACCAGCATCTCCCCGATGTGAATCGTCCCCTCGCTGATCTCCTCCAACCCGGCGATCATCCGCAGCACCGTCGACTTCCCGCAACCCGACGGGCCCACCAGGACGAGGAACTCCCCATCCTCGATCGTCAAGTTCACGTCACCCACCGCCCGGGTGCCATCCGGATAGATCTTCCCCAGAGTCTCCAAGACGATCTCAGCCACGGCGCCTCCGATACCCGCTAGTGCCTCCGCAGCCTACCAAAGGCCCGCACCCGGACACCACGCCGACCGCCCCTTTTCACGCGTCGGAACCCGGGAGCGTCTCCCGGGTTCCGGCAGCCCCGACCGGATTCGAACCGGCGTTACCGGCTTGAGAGGCCGGCGTCCTAGGCCACTAGACGACAGGGCCGGAACTCGCCGCGTGGGCGAGGGGCTCGGGGGGGAGGACTCGAACCCCCAACAACGGGGCCAGAACCCGTCGTGTTGCCTATTACACCACCCCCGAATGGGCGCCCGGCAGGATACGGGCGACCGTCCATCACTGCAACCCTGAACCGGCCCCAAGCCTTCCCGTCGCCGATCGAATCCGCTCCAGGGTGCGCTCCCGGCCCAGCGCCGCCAGCGACTCGAACAACGGCGGGCTCACCCTGGACCCTGTGACCGCCACCCGGATGGGCTGCAGGCCCTTGCGGGCGGAGATGCCACCGGCGGCCAGCGCCGCGCGCAGCGCCGCCTCGATGGATCCCTCGTCCCAATCCGCCACGCTCGCCAAAGCCGTCACCGATGCCTCCAGGACAGCCGAAGACTCCGGAGCGGCCATCACCGCATCCCAGGATTCCGGGTCGATCTCCACCTCGCTGAAGAGGAAGCGCACCTGCGCGCCGACCTCGGTGAGGCGCCGGGCCCGTTCCTGCACCAGGGGCGCCACCGAGGCGAAGGCGGCGTGCTCGGCGGGTTGCAGCGGGCGCCCCACCGCGGCCTCGACGAAAGGCAGGGACCGGGCAACGAACTCGTCCGGGGACAGCGCCCGGATGTACACCCCGTTCATCCACTCCAGCTTGGCCAGGTCGAAGACCGCCGGGTTCCTCGAGACGGCCCCCAGGTCGAAACGCCCCACCATGGTCTCCAGAGAGACGATCTCCTCGTCCATCCCCGGGGACCAGCCGAGGATGGCCAGGTAGTTGCGCATCGCCTCCGGCAGGATGCCCTCATCGCGGTAGGCCCGCAGCGAGGTGGCCCCGTGACGCTTGCTCAGCTTGGCTCCATCGGGCCCGGTGAGGAGCGACAGATGGGCGTAGACCGCCTCGGCGGCTCCCATGGCCCGGGAGATCAGGATGTGCTTGGGGGTGGAGGGAAGCAGGTCCTCCCCGCGAATGACGTGAGTGATGGCGTGATCCACGTCGTCCACCGAACTGGCCAGGTGGTAGGTGGGGGTCCCGTCGGAACGCAGCAGCACGAAGTCGTCCACGTTGGCGTGGTCGAAGCGCAGTTCGCCGCGGATGGCGTCGGTGAACACCGTCTCCCCAGGCCGGGGGACGGCAAAGCGGATCGGGGCCGCCTCCCCCGCCGCCACCCGGGCCGCCGCCTCGTGGTCGGGCAGCCGGAACCGGCCGTCGTACACCGGGGACCGCCCGGCCGCGGCGGCCTCGGCCCGCAGCGCCTCCAGTTGCCCGGGCGTGGCGAAGTCGTAGTAGGCCCGGCCGGCGGCCACCAGTTCCCGGGCCACCTCCCGGTAGCGGGCCAGGCGCCGGCTCTGGCGGTACTCCCCCACCGGCCCGCCCGTCACGATGCCCTCATCCCAGTCGAGCCCCAGCCAGCGCAGGCCTTCGATGATGTCGTCCAGGAACTCCTCGGTGCTGCGCTCGGCATCGGTGTCGTCGACGCGAAACACCATCACCCCGCCGTGGTGGCGGGCGAACAGCCAGTTGTAGAGCACGGTGCGGCCCGTCCCGACGTGCAGGTGGCCCGTGGGCGACGGCGGGAAGCGGACCCGGACGCTCATCGCGCCGCCACCACCGGGTTGGC
>VGBK01000072.1 GCA_016870535.1 Actinomycetota bacterium
GGCCGGGCTCTTCTCCGCCCCCGCCCCAGCGGGGGAGGTGGCCCGCCAGGGCCGGAGCGGGAAGCCAAACACACCGACCTCCGCCGCGCCCTCCGCAGCCCTCCCCCCAACCCCCTCCCGCCGGAGCGGGAGGGGGAGGCCGGGCTCTTCTCCTCCCCCGCCCCAGCGGGGGAGGTGGCCCGCCAGGGCCGGAGGGGGAAGCACAACAAGCAGACCCCTCGCGCCCCCTACCCTGCATCTCTCATCTCCAGAGAGGACCCCGTGAAGCGCTACTCGCAGGCTCCCGACCTGACGATCGACCTGGACACCGACTACCGGGCCACCTTGCACACCAATCAGGGTGATATCACCCTGCGCCTCTTTCCGGCCGAGGCGCCCCTGGCGGTCAACTCGTTCCTCTTCCTCGCCGGCGAGGGCTTCTACGACGGGGTGATCTTCCACCGCGTCATCCCCGGATTCGTGATCCAGGGCGGCGACCCCACCGGCACGGGCCGGGGCGGCCCGGGCTACTCCTTCCGCGATGAACTGGAAGCCGACCGCCGCTACCGGCGGGGCACCCTGGCCATGGCCAACGCCGGGCCCAACACCAACGGCAGCCAGTTCTTCATCTGCCTGGGTGACCCCAAACTGCCCCACCAATACACGGTTTTCGGCGAGGTAGTCGACGGCATGGAGGCGGTGGATGCCATCGCCGCGATCCCCACAGATGCCCAGGACCGCCCCCGCACCGAGGCCGTCATCAGCAGGGTGAGCGTCACCGCCGCCTGAGCCGCAGGCCCCCCCGGCTCAGCCCCCGGCCGCCTGCAGACGGTAGAGCACCTCCGTCGCCGCCAACTGCGCCTGCCGGGCCAGGTCCTTGGCGTCGGCCAGCAGGCGCGCCGCCTCCTGCGGGCTGTGGAACCCGGTGCTGTTCTCCGACGAGACGAAGTCCCAGCGCAGTTGGGCCGCCCGGTGCAGGGCCCACGCCTCGGCCAGGTCCTCATCCCCCGCTCCGGCTTCCCGGGCGGCGACGATGGCGTCTATGGCGTCGAGCAGCGCCTCCTCGCTGCTGCGCAGCAAGGTGGCCGTCCGGCCCTGGATGAGGAGCACCCGGGCCTCCAGGTCCGCCTCCGGTATGTTGTGGCAGGTCTGGCAGGCCGTGTTCAGGTGGGTGAGCGGGCTGCGCAGCCAGTGGTCGGAGACCTTGATCCCGCCTTCCCGGATGAAGGGCATGTGGCAGTCGGCGCAGGAGACGCCCGACCGGGCGTGGATCCCGCTGCTGTAGAGCTCGTACTCGGGATGCTGGATCTTGATCATCGGGGCGCCCGACTCGGCGTGCACCCAGTCCCTGAACCCGTAGGCGTCGTAGTGGGCCTCGATGTCCTCCACCGCCAGTCCTCGGCTCCACGGGAAGGTGAGCACCTTGCCTTCGCCGAGGAAGTAGTACTCGACGTGGCACTGGGCGCACACCAGGGTTCGCATCTCCTGCCGGGAGGCCTGCGTCCAGTCGATGCCCCGCTCCTCCAGCGCCGCGACCAGAGCGGGCCGGGTCAGGCGCAAGGCCATGGTCTGCGGGTCGTGGCAATCGGCGCAGGTCGAACCGGTGTGGAGCCGGGGGGCCAGATCGTTGTAGGGGGTGCGGTTGAAGGCCTCCCAGCCCATCTCGGCGATCAAGGCGGGGGTCTCCCCGGCATGGCAGTTCACGCAGGCCCCCGGCTGGTTGACCGCCTTGACTCGCTCGGTCGTCGCCTGGTCGATCTGCGAGTAGTAGTGGCCCCGCTCCTCGTTGTGATCGATGCTGAAGGGGTTGCCCGCCCAGAGGCGCACCATGGCCGGGTACCGCTCCAGCTTGCTGTAGGGCGTGGAACCGCCGTAGGTGGTCTCGCCGTAGTCGAGCCGGGTCATCTGGAAGCGGTCGTACTGGTTGGGGAAGTTGCGCCCCCAGACCTCTGGGTCGATCTCGTCGGGAGCGATCTCGGCGAGCAGCAGCGGGTACTGCCGGGCCTCCTTCTGGCGGTTGCCGATGTTGACCAGCAGGGCCGTCACTCCCACGGTGACCAGGGCGGCCGCGACGAAGACCACCGCAAAGATGACCAGTGCCCGACGCGAAACCGTCTTCTCCATGGCGGGTGCCTCCCGGCTCTCTTGGTTGGGGTCAATCACGGGTGGGGTGCCCGACGCCGGCGTGGCAGGACACGCAGGCCAGGGCCTCGTCGGTGTGCGGACCGGTCATCTGCGAGATCAGCGTCCGGTGGCAGTCCTCGCAGTTGGCCTGCACCACCCGGGCGTTGAAGGGGGTGATCCTGATCGGCTCGTCGAAGTTGCCGAGGGTGAAGGCCACGCCGTGCCGGAGGCCGTTGAGCCCCTTGACGAGGAGCTTCTCGGGGAGCGTGTGCGGGGAGTGGCAGTCGTTGCAGACCGCCACCCGGCCGTGGCTGGAGCGCAACCAGGCCTCGTACTGGTCGCGCATCACGTGGCAGTTGACGCAGGCCTCGGGGGAATTCGAGAGATAGGAGGCGCCCCGGGCGTAGTGGACGGTGAAGGCGCTCAGGCCTACGAGGGCCCCGAGCAGGGCAGCCAGGCCCACCCCCCACCAGAACGGGGCGCGTCGCCCGCCCAGGATCGCCTTGCCCATCCCCTCGACTCCGTTGTCGAACCTGCGGGCACCGGCCTCCCGGGGCGAGCCCGCGCCCGGCGCATGGTACCGGGGAGGAGGCCCCGCCGCCCGCCGGAGGGCGGCCGGTGCCCGGGCTCGGCCCCTACCCCCGCTCCACCACCAGGGCGATGCCCTGGCCCACCCCGATGCACATGGCCGCCAGGCCGTAGCGGCCCCCGCGCCGCTTCAGTCGGTGAACCAGGGTGGTGAGGATCTTCGCCCCGGTGGCCCCCAGCGGGTGGCCCAGGGCGATGGCCCCCCCGTTCGCGTTCACCTTCGCCGGGTCGAGGCCGAGTTCCCGGATGCAGGCCACCGCCTGGGCGGCGAAGGCCTCATTCAGTTCGATCAGGTCCAGGTCGTCCACCCCAAGGCCGGCACGGTCGAGGGCCTTGTGCACCGCCGGGACCGGGCCCATCCCCATGACGTCGGGGTGCACCCCCGCCACCGCGGAGGCGACCACCCGGGCCAGGGGCTTCGCCCCGGTGCGCTCCACCCACCCCTCAGTGGCCAGCAGCAGCGCGGCGGCGCCGTCGTTCATGGACGAGGAGTTCCCCGCGGTGACGGTGCCCCCCTCCTTGAAGACGGGACGCAGCCTCGCCAGCGCCTCCAGGGAGGTGTCGGCCCGGGGGCCTTCGTCCTCCGACACCAGGGCCGTCGTCCGGCGCCCCGGGTCGGCCGGGGCCTCGATCGGCTCGATCTCGGCGGCGAAGTCGCCCCGCTCCACCGCGGCCACCGCCCGGAGATGGCTGTCGAGGGCGAAGGCATCCTGATCCTCCCGGGTGATCCCGCAGCGCTCGGCGACGACCTCGGCGGTCATCCCCAGGCTGATCGGCGGGTAGCGGCGCTCCATCGCGGGGTTGACCAGGCGCCAGCCCAGCACCGTGTCCACCATCTCCGGTTTGCCGACGGCGAACCCGGAAGCGGCCTTGAGCATCACGTAGGGGGCTCGCGTCATCGACTCCGAGCCGCCGGCCACCATCACTTCGCCCCAGCCGTCGCGCAGGGCCTGGGAAGCCGAGATCACCGCCTGCAGGCTGCTGCCGCACAGGCGGTTGTGGGTGGTGCCGGCCACCTCCACCGGCAATCCGGCGAGCAGGGCGGCCATGCGCCCCACGTTGCGGTTGTCCTCCCCCGCCTGGTTGGCCGCCCCCCAATGGACGTCCTCGATGGCCGCCGGGTCCACCCCGGTGCGGGCCACCAACCGCCCCAGGGCGTGCGCGGCGAGATCATCGGGACGCAGGTGGGCCAGGCGCCCACCGATCTTCCCGGTGGGGGTGCGGCAGGCGTCGACGATGAACACCGCGGGCACAGGGCACCTCCGTCGGGTTTCCGGAGCCCAGAACAGGCTGCCGTCACTCTACCGGCGGCAGCCCGGCCCCGGCCGGCCGAGGCGTGGTCGGCCCGCCGCCCGGCCTGGTGGGCTCCGAGGGAGCGGCACCTCCAGATTCCGACGGTCCCACCGGTAACGAGGCCGTGGGCCGCCGGCGAGTGGCAGCCGGTCAGGTTGAGATTGTGGCCGGCCCCCACTCGGCTGGCCGCCGCAGCAGCTTGCCATCGGCAGCGAGAACCACATCTGGAAGCTGGGCTTGGGCATGACGTGAGCGGCCGATGTCGCGTTTCCGTCCCACTGCTGCGATTAGGTCATCGCTCCTGCGTCCGCGTGGAGGAAGCACCACCAGCACCTTGTCGGGGAAGGTCGCGGCGACATACCGGACGGCAGGGATGAGGTCGGCATCGGCGCACATGAGCCATGCCGTGTCAAAGGCATCCGCGTGAGCGTCGGCAGTGAGCTGCACCGCGATGGCAACATCTGTCATCTTCTCCTGAGGGCGCTGTCGGGTGTGACCACAAGCCTCGCAACGCCACGGCCGCATCTTGAACTTGCCGGCAGGTATGACATTCACCCCCCCATGCGCCTCCAGGGCCGCCAGGTACTGCTGCTGGCGCTCTGTTGACTCCGGTGACTGCTTGCGACCGAGGGCTGTGAAGTAGTTGACGGCCACCAGAGTCTGCTCGGAGCGCAACTCCCGCTCGAAGAGCCGGCGGTAGTCGAGCCAAAGGTACCTCCGCCACTGCTTGTCGCAGAGACCGTGATACACGTTGTAGCCATCTACATAGACGATCACTCGTTCCGACGCCGTTGAAGGATGCTCCACTCCCTGGTAGCGTACTGGTATCTACGCCCCCCGAACTGGGTTCGGGAAGGGTTATTACAGGGGTTCCCGAGCGCAAGCTTGGGGCCCCTGTAACGCGTTCGGGCACCCAGGTCGCCGATGTCCCAGACGGTCGACGGGTGGTCGGCGAGCCGTGCCGCCGGCAATCAAGATGGAATGCGGCCGGTCGGCCTGCGGTGAGGCATTCATCCCGGCGGGTAGCACCTGCCGGGCCTTCTCGACGGGGAAGCCCGAGCGGGCAGCCTCCGCCTTCAGGAGATCCTCCACCTTCGTGGTCAGTTGCCGAGACCCGCTCCGGATCGATACGGTCCGTCGGACCGGCCTTCTGTCCTGGTGGGCTCCGTGGGAGCGGCAGCCGGCCCAGACTTGCCGAGCCGTGGTCACCCCGCCGCCCGGCTTCGCGGCGCGGCACGCCGGACCTCCCCCCGCCTCCGCTAGGGTGACGGGGTCCGTCCCGAGGCGGCGCACGAGGAGCCCGGGTGAGCAAGGTCGTTTCCATGAGCGAGGCGGTCGGCCGCCTGGTGGCCGACGGCGACACCGTCGCCATCGAAGGGTTCACCCACCTCATCTGCCACGCCGCCGGGCACGAGATCATCCGCCGGGGACGGCGCAACCTCACCCTCTGCCGGCTCACCCCCGACGTCGTCGCCGACCAGATGGTGGCCGCCGGGGTGGTGGCGCGACTGGTCTTCTCGTGGCTGGGGAACCCGGGCGTGGGCTCGCTGCACGCCATCCGGCGCCGAATCGAGTCGGCCGACCCGGAGCCTCTGGAGATAGAGGAGTACAGCCACTTCGGCATGGTGGGGCGCTACACCGCCGGGGCCGCCCGCCTGCCTTTCTTCCCGCTGCGCTCCTACGCCCACAGCGACCTGCCCGCGGCCAACCCCCGCATCGTCCCCATCGCCAGTCCCTACGGCGACGACACGGTGTACGCCGTGCCGCCCCTCAACCCCGACGTGGCCATCGTCCACACCCAGCGGGCCGGCGCCGACGGCGACGCCCAGGTGTGGGGCCTCCTCGGCTGCCAGAAGGAGGCAGCCTTCGCCGCCCGCCGCGTCATCGTGGTCTGCGAGGAGGTGGTGCCCGAGGCGGTGATCCGCTCCGACCCCAACCGCACCCTGATCCCGGGCACCATCGTGGACGCCGTGGTGGAGGCCCCCGGCGGCTGCCACCCCTCCTTCGTCCAGGGCTACTACGACCGCGACAACCGGTTCTACCTGGACTGGGACGCCATCAGCCGCGACCCGGCCCTCCTGGAGGCCTGGCTCGACGAGTGGGTGTACGGCCTGGCCGACCACGCCGAGTATCGGGCGCGCCTGGGCGCCGACCGCTGGGCGGCGCTGGCGCCCGGCGAGGCCTGGTCCCAGCCGGTGAACTACGGGAGCTACGGGTGAACTGGACCTCCAACGAGATGATGGTGGTCGCCGCCGCTCGGCGCCTCGCCGGGGAGCGGGTCTGCTTCGTGGGCATCGGCCCGCCCAATCTGGCCTGCAGCCTGGCGCAGCGCACGGTGGAGCCGAACCTCGAACTGGTCTACGAGTCGGGTGCGGTCGGGGCCCGTCCGGCGCGCCTCCCCATCTCGATCGGCGACCCCTGCCTGGTGTCGGGGGCGCGCGCCGTGACCTCGCAGTTCGACCTTTTCTCCTTCTACCTCCAGGGAGGACGGGTGGATGTGGCCTTCCTGGGCGCCGCCCAGATCGACCGGCGCGGGTCGATCAACACCACCGTGATCGGCCCCTACGAGCGGCCCAAGGTGCGCCTCCCCGGGTCGGGAGGCGCCTGTGAGATCGCCCTCGACGCCGCCAAGGTCTTCGTGATCGTCCCCCAGTCGGCCCGGTCGTTCGTCTCCCGCCTCGACTTCGTCACCAGCCCGGGCCACGTGCCCGGCAGGGCGGCCGCCGGAGGCGGGCCCGACACCGTGGTCACCCAGTTGGGGGTGTACCGCTTCGTGGACGGGGAGATGACCCTGGTGTCGCTCCACCCGGGAGCCACCCTGGAGCAGGTGCGCGCCGGCTGCGGCTGGGAGCCGGCGGTGGCCGACGACCTGGCCGAGACCCCCCCGCCCACCGACGAGGAACTGACGATCCTGCGCGCCCTCGACCCCGACCGGGTGTACCTGGGATGAGCCGGGTCTTCCGCCGGGCCGTCGACCCGCCGGTGGCCGTTCGGGCCGAGGGCGTCTGGGTGGAGGACGCCGACGGCCGGCGCTACCTGGACGCCGCCGGCGGAGCCGTCGTGGTGGGGATCGGCCACGGCGACACGGTGGTGGCCGCCGCCCTGGCCGAGCAGGCGGCCCGCCTCGCCTACGTGCACGGGTCGGCCTTCACCACGGAGGCGCTGGAGGCCTACGCCGCCGAACTGGCCGAAGTAGCGCCGGTGCCCGGGGCCCGGGTCTTCCCGGTGAGCGGCGGCTCCGAAGCGGTGGAGACCGCGCTCAAGCTGGCCCGGGCCTACCACCTGGCGCGGGGCGAGACGGAGCGTTCCGTGGTGATCGCCCGCCACCTCTCCTATCACGGGAACACCCGGGGCGCTCTCGCCGTCTCCGGCCGCCCCCGCCTGCGGGCCCCCTACGAGCCCTGGCTGGGGCACGCCGTGCACATCCCCGCGGTGACCGAATACCGCTGCCCGGCCCCCGGGCACCCCCGGGGATGCGGCGCCTGGCACGCCGCCCAGCTCGAGCGGGCGATCGAGCAGGCCGGGCCGGGCAAGGTGGCCGCGTTCATCGCCGAGCCCATAGGCGGGGCCACCACGGGGGCGGCGGCGCCCCCCGACGACTACTGGCCGGCGGTGGCCGCGGTCTGCCGCCGCCACGGCGTGCTGCTGATCGCCGACGAGGTGATGACCGGCTTCGGGCGCACCGGGAAGTGGTTCGCCGCCGACCACTGGGGGCTCCGGCCCGACCTGCTGGTGGCGGCCAAGGGGGCCTCCAGCGGCTACTGGCCCCTCGGCCTCTGCATTGCCTCGGCTGAGGTGCACGAAACGGTGACCGCCGCCGGCGGCTTCGTGCACGGGCTCACCTTCTCCCACCACCCGGTGGGGGCGGCAGTGGGCCGGGCGGTGCTGGGACGCCTGCACGACCTGGGGCTCGTGGAGGCGGCCGCGGTGAAAGAGCCGATCCTCCAAGCCGCCCTGAGCGCCGCTCTGGGCGACCACCCGGCGGTGGGTGACATCCGGGGCCGGGGCCTGCTCGCCGGGGTGGAGTTCGTCGCCGACCGGGAGACCCGCCTTCCTTTCCCTCCTGGGGAGCGGGTGGTGGAGCGGGTGGTGGCCGCCGCCCGCCGCCACGGCTTGCTGGTCTACTGGTCCAAGGGCTGCGCCGACGGGGTGACGGGTGACGTGGTGGTGCTCGGCCCGCCGCTGATCATCACCCCCGAGGAGATCGCCCTCATTGCCGAGCGCCTCGGAGCCGCAGTGGCCGAGGTCTTCGCCGGAGGCGATTGACGCCCCGGGGAGCGGACCGTAGGCTCGCCGCCGGGGAGGTTCACCATGACCGCCAGTCCCATCCCTGCCGTGTGGACCGAGCGCCACCGCCTCCACGACCCCGGCGGCGAGGTGTGGGTGGGGGTGCCCATCCCGGGCACGGAGGTGGTGGCCCGGGGTGATCTCATCCGCGACGCCCTGGCCGCCGCCGGGTTCGAGATCGTCCCCCCGGCGGAGCACGACCCCGAGCACCTGCACCGCCTCCACCACCCGGCGATGGTGGAGTACCTGCGCACCGCCTACGACGCCTGGGTGGCCGCCGGCTACCCGGAGGAGCCCGGCCAGGACCGGGTCGTCCCCTACGTGTTCCCCCTGCCCCAGGCGGTGGCCGACCGGCCCTTCCGCCTGCCGGCGGCCCCGTCGGCCCGGGCCGGGGTATACACGACCGACACGACCACCCTCATCGGGCCCGGCACCTATCGTGCCGCCCTGGCGGCCGCCGACGCCGCCCTCACCGCTGCCGAACTGGTGCTCGCCGGAGCCCCGGCCGCCTACGCCGCCTGCCGGCCCCCCGGGCACCACGCCGGGCGGGCCTTCTTCGGGGGCTCCTGCTACCTGAACAACGCCGCCCTGGCGGCGCAGCACCTGCGCGATGGCGGCCGGGGCCGGGTCGCCGTCATCGACCTCGACGCCCACCACGGCAACGGCACCCAGGACATCTTCTACGACCGGGCCGACATCCTCTACGCCTCGGTGCACGTCGACCCCGGAGCCGGGTGGTTCCCCCACTTCGTGGGGTACGCCGATGAGGCCGGCCGCGGGCCCGGCGCAGGAGCCAACCGGAACCGTCCGGTGCCCCCCGGGTGCGGCGACGGGCCCTGGCTCGAAGCGATCGGCGACCTGTGCGCCGCCGCCGGCGCCTGCGACGCCCTGGTGGTCTCCCTCGGGGTGGATGGCGCCGCCGGCGACCCGGAGAGCCCCCTGGGCATCAGCCCCGCCGGTTTCGCCCGAGCGGGGGAAGCCCTGGCCCGCCTCGGCCTTCCCACCGTGTTCGTTCAGGAGGGCGGCTACGACCTCGAGCGCCTCGGCGGCCTGGTCGTGGGCACCCTCACCGCCTTCGCAGGAGCACACCCATGAGCGATCCC
>VGBK01000073.1 GCA_016870535.1 Actinomycetota bacterium
CCCCGCCCGCCGCCTGGTGCTCACTACCTCGTTCCGCGCCCCGGCCCAGATCCTGGCCGCCGCGGTGCGGGTCACCGCCGGCGGCGGCCTTCCCGGCGAAGCCGGCCCGGTGGTCCCGGCCCCCGGAAGGGGATCGGTGGAGACCTACGCCTTCGACCAGCAGACTCACGAAGCCGAGTGGATCGCCGCCGAAGTGCAGCGGGTCCACCTGCGCGACCGCCTTCCCTACCACCGCATGGCGGTGCTGGTACGCACCAAGCGACGCCTGCTCACCGAGCTCTCGCGGGCCCTCGAACGCCGGGGCATCCCCCACGACGAGCCCGACCGGCGACTGGTGGATCACCCCGCGGTGCGAGCGGTGCTCGACTGCGTCCGCGCCGCCACCGGCACCGGCCCCGAGCAAGCGGCGGCACTGCGCCGCCTGCTGCTGGGCGCGCCGGCCGCCATCACCCTCTCGGCGCTGCGCGACCTCGAGCGCGAGCAGGCCGCCACCGATGAGCCCTGGCCCGAGGTGGTGCGCCGCCGCCTGCCCGGAGGCGAGGCGCTGGCCGGCCTCATCGCCGACCCCGCCTGGGCGGCCGGCCGGCCGGCCGCCGAGGGGTTCTGGCACCTGTGGTCCACCCTCCCCCATGCCGTCGAGGTGGCCACCTCGGCGCGACGTGCCGCCGATCGCGCCGCCTGGTCGTCGCTCGCCCAGGTGCTCGAGCGCCTCAACGAGCGCGACCCCCGGGCCACCCTCGCCGACTACCTGCGCTGGAGCGAGGCCGAGGACTTCGAAGCCACCCCCCTCCTCGAATACGCCCCACCCGATGAGGACCGCCTCACCCTGGCCACCCTGCACCAGGCCAAAGGAGCGGAGTTCGACCTGGTCGTCATCGCCGACGCCGTCGAAGGCTCCTTTCCCGACCTTCGGCCGCGGGAGTCCCTGCTGGGGGTGCGCCACCTCTCGCCGGCCCTGCCCGGCGAGGCCGCCGCCTATGCGCGCTTCCGCCTGCAGGAAGAGAAGCGCCTGGCCTACACCGCCATGTGCCGGGCCCGGGCCCGGGTGGTGTGGACCTGCACCCGGCGCAGCGCCGAGAGCGGCGGCACCCCCAGCCGGTTCCTCGCCGCCGCCGCCGGGGTGCTCACCCTCGCGGAGGCGCTTCGCCTGCCGACCGAACCGGCGGAGCCCACCACCCCCCTCGAAGCGGAAGCCTGGCTGCGCCGCCTGCTGGCCGACCCCGAGCAGCCGTCTCCCCGCCGCCTCGCCGCCCTGGCCGCCCTGGTCGGCCCCTGGAGCCGCCGGGCGCGCCCACCCCGGGAGTTCGCCGGGGTGCTCGCCCCCGGTCCCGACACCGGCCTGATCCCCCCCGGATTGGCTCTCTCCCCCAGCCAGGCCGACTCCTACCTCGAATGCCCCCGTCGTTACGCCTTCGAGCGCTGGCTGCAGGTGGGCTCCGAAGGCTCCGTGTACTCCGAGTTCGGCTCGCTCGTCCACGCCGTGCTCGAGCAGGTCGAAGGCGACGCCCTGGCGGCGGGCGACGACCACGGCACCCTCGACGCGGCGCTGGCGGCCCTCGACCGCTTCTGGGATCCCGACCCCTTCGGAGGCGGCGCCTGGGCCGAGGCCTGGCGTCGCCGGGCCGACCAGGTCCTCCGCCACCTCTATGAGCGCTGGCCGAGCCGCGGCCGGGTGGTGGCGGTGGAGCGGCCCCTGGCCCTCGAGGTCGACGGCGTCCGCTGGCGGGGGAGGGCCGACCGCATCGAGGTCCACGGCAAGCCGCCGCGACTGCGCATCGTCGACTACAAGACCTCGCGCCAAGCCGTGGCGGTCCGCGACGCCGCCGCCTCGGTGCAACTCGGCTTCTACCTGCTGGCGGCGGCGGCCGATGCGGAACTCGCCGGATGGGGCAAGCCGGCGGAAGCCGAGATGTGGTTCCCCGCCGCCCCCACCAAGAAGGTGACGACTCGCTCCCTCGACCCCGGTCGGCTCGAGGAGGTCCGGGAGCGCATGGCCCTGGCGGCCGACGGCATCCGGGCCGAGCGCTGGGAGCCGCAGCCGGGGAGCCAATGCCGCCGCTGCGGGGTCCGCCGCGTCTGCCCCGCCTGGCCCGAGGGCCGGGAGGCCTACCTGGGATGACCGTCGCCCCCACCCCCGAACAGCAGCGGGTGATCGACCACCCCCTCGAGCCGTTGCGGGTCACCGCCGGAGCGGGGACGGGCAAGACCACCACCATGGCGCTGCGCCTGGCCGGCCTCATCCGGCGGGAAGGCCTGGAGCCCGAGGAGGCGCTGGGCGTCACCTTCACCAACAAGGCGGCCGAGGAACTGGCCGACCGCCTCCGCACTCACCTCGGCGACCTGGCGGCGGAGGGGCGCCAGGCCGAGGTCACCACGTACCACGGCTTCGCCCACGCCCTGCTGGCCGAGTTCGGGCCGCTGGTCGGCGTGGAACGGGGGGTGGCGATCATTGCCCCCGGCCAGGCCCGCCAACTGCTGCGCGACGCCCTCGGCGCCGCCCCGCGCCGCCTTCTCGACCTCACCTCTTCGGGTGCCCGCGTCGCCGAACTGGCGGCGCTGGCCGGGCAGTTGGGCGACCACCTCCTGCCTCCGACCGCCCTCACCGGCGGCGATGCCGCTCCCGACGAAGTGGCCGCCCGGCGGGCCGAGATGGCCGACGCCCTGAGCGCTTACGCCGCCCGCAAGCGGCGACTGGGAGTCGTCGACTACGCCGACCTCATCGCCCTGGCTCACCGCCTCCTCGTCGCGCACCCCGCGATCGCCGAACGGGTGCGGGCCCGCTACCGCGTCGTCCTGCTCGACGAGTACCAGGACACCAACCCGGCGCAGCGCGAAGTACTGCGCCTCATCTTCGGCGGCGGCTTCCCCGTGACCGCGGTGGGCGACGCCGACCAGACGATCTACGAGTGGCGCGGCGCCTCGCGGCAGAACTTCGAGGACTTCCCCCGCCACTTCCCCCGGGCCGACGCCACCCCGGCGGAGACTCTGTGCCTGGCGCAGAACCGGCGCTCCGGCCGCCGGATCGTCGGACTGGCGAACCTGGTGCGCGACCAGATCGCGGCGCGCCGGGGCCTCGAGCGCCTCGAGGCCCTGGCCGATGCCCCTACGGGCGAGGTGGCGGCCGCCTGGTTCCACAGCGCTCTCGACGAGGCGCGCTGGATCGCCGCCGAGGCGGTAGGCCTCCACGACGCCGGCGTTGCGTGGCGCCACATCGGCATCCTCTTCCGACGCCACGCCGGCATCACCGTGGTGCGCGACGCCCTGGAACGCGCCGGGGTCCCCGTCGAGGTGGCCTCCCTGGGCGGCCTGCTCGACGTGCCCGAGGTGGCCGACCTGCACGCCTGGCTGCGCCTCATCGGCCGCCCCGACGACTCCTCCGGCCTCATGCGGGTGCTCCTCGGGGCCCACTACCGGCTGGGCCTGGGCGACCTGGCGCCGCTGGCCGCCGCCCCGGCCCGCCGCCTTCCCGGGCACCCCAACGACCCGGCGGCCGCCGGGCGCGGGATGCTCGAGAGCCTCGACCGCCTCGAGCAGACGACCGGCGCGTCGCCCGAGGCCCTCGAGCGGCTCACCCGGTTCCGTGCCGTCCACCGCCGCCTGCTCGAAGCGGCGCAGGGCCTGAGCCTCGTCGACCTGTGCCGCCGCGTCCTCGACGAGACGGGCGTCTGGCCCGAGGTGGAGGCACTCGACGACTCGGCCCGGCTCTCGGCGCGGCTGAACCTGTACCGCTTCCTCGACCTGGCCGAGGGATGGAGCCCGCTCGAAGGCGCCCCCTCCCTCGACGCCTTCCTCGACTACCTCGACCTCCTGGCCGAGGACGGCGCCGCCGAGGAACTCGACACGGCACAGGTGAGCGGCGAGGACGCCGTCACCCTCCTCACCGTGCACCGGGCCAAGGGCCTCGAGTGGCCCGTCGTCGTCCTCCCCAACCTGGCCGAGGGCATCTTCCCCGGGGGGCCGCACACCCTGGAGGATCCCCTCACTCGCCCCGAGTTCCTTCCCTACGAGATGCGCCTCGACCGGGACTACCTGCCGGCTCTGCCCGAGGACGCCGACGAGCGCCGGGAACTGGTGCGGCTCCGCCATCAGGACCAGGAGTGGCGCACCGCCTACGTGGCGGTCACCCGCGCCAAGCACCGCCTGGTGCTCACCGGCGCCTACTGGTACACCGAGAAGAAGCCCAAGGAGCCCAGCCCGCTGTTCCACCTGGCGGCACAGAGCGACGGAGTCGAGCGCCTCATCGCCGCCGACACCCCGGGCGAGCCGCCGCCGGCCCTCAGGTTCGACCCCGCAGACGCCGACTCCCCCGACCCCCTCTTCCCTCTCGGCCGCCGGGCGGCCCTGCGTCGGGCGGTGGTGGAACCCGGCTACCCGGGCCGCTTCGCCGCCGACCTCGGCTTCGCCCCGGCCTTCGAGGCGGCTCGGGACCGCCTGATGGTGGTCCTCGAAGGCCTGCCCCTGCCCCCGGCGACGGCCGCCGCGCCCGCTCCCTTCCGCACCACGGTGACCTCCCTGGTCACCTTCGCCTCCTGCCCCCTCCGCTTCCACTGGAGCGCGGTCGACCGCCTGCCCCGGCGCCCCTCTCCCGCCCGGAGGCGCGGGATCGAGGTGCACCGCCGCATCGAACTGCACCACCGGGGCAACCTTCCCCCCGATGAGGTGACCGAGGGGCTCTACGACCTGCCCGGCGACGAGGCCGCCCATGGCCCCGATCCCTTCGCCGTCTTCCTCGCCTCGCGCTTCGCCGCCTTCACTCCCTTGCTGGTCGAGGCCCCGTTCGAGCTGCAGATCGACGGAAGCCTCCTCGCCGGGCGCATCGACGCGGTGTATGTCCCCGAGCCGGGCGTGTGGGAGGTCGTCGACTTCAAGAGCGGAGTGCGCCGCCCCGACCCGGCGCTGCGGGTGCAGTTGGAGGCCTACGCCGTGGCCCTGGGCGAAGCGGGCTTCCCCGGCGCCCCGCCCGCCGCCCGCGTCACCTTCGCCTACCTGGGAGGAGGGCGGCTCGAAGAGGCCACCGAGGAGACCGGCGACGTCTGGCGCCGGGCCGCCCGGGCCCGCCTCGGCGCCCTGCTCGCCGCCGCCTCCGCCGGCGAGCGCAGCCCCGCGCCATCGGAGTCGTGCCGCGGCTGCGACTTCGCCCGCTTCTGCGAAGCCGGGACGGCCTGGCTGGCGGCCCACCCCGGCTGAGGCCTCAGACCACCCTTCCCCCGGCCGTCTCGAGCACCAGGGTCACCGGCCCGTCGTTGACCAGGTCCACCTCCATGTGAGCCCGGAACCGGCCGGTGGCGCAGGGCACCCCGGCCCGCCGCAGCCCCTCGGCGACCAGGTCCACCAGGGGCTCGGCCGTCTCGGGAGGCGCCGCCGCGGTGAATGAGGGCCGCCGCCCGC
Source organism: Actinomycetota bacterium (assembly GCA_016870535.1). Classification (GTDB taxonomy): domain Bacteria; phylum Actinomycetota; class Acidimicrobiia; order Spongiisociales; family UBA11373; genus VGBK01. The sequence goes on from VGBK01000073.1 coordinate 5,389, forward strand.
GGCGAACGTCGCCGTACAGGGTGAACTGGCTGACCACGAGCACCTCCCCGGCGGCTTCGACTACCGAGCGGTTCATGCGCCCCTCGTCGTCGGGGAAGATGCGCAGGGCCGCCAGTTTGCCGGCCAGCGCCGCGGCATCGGAGGGGCCGTCCCCCGCGGCCGCCCCGACCAGCACCAGCAGGCCCCGGCCGATCTCCCCCACCGTCTCTCCGCCGACCCGCACTGCGGCCCGGGCCACTCGCTGCACCACTGCTCGCACGACGCCTCCTCGGGCCGCCGGCCTATCCCCGGCCGCCGGGCGCAGCCGGTGGGTGCCTTCTCCAGGCCGCCAGCACGGCGTCGGCCACCGCCTCGGCGGGGATGCGGTACTCGTCGCGCTCGATCCGCCGGCGCAGCGACTCCAGGAGCGCCGACCGCTCCTCCCGCCCGGGCCCGCTCCGGGGAGCCTGCGGCGTCATACCGAGAACCGCACCAGCATCACGTCCCCGTCGGCCACGAGGTAGTCCCGGCCCTCCACCTTCACTCTCCCCGCCGCCTTGGCCGCCTCCCACCCTCCGGCGGCGATCACCTCGGTGATGGGAGCGACCTCGGCCCGGATGAAGCCGCGCTCCATGTCGGTGTGCACCTTGCCCGCCGCCTCCCGGGCCGGCGTGCCGCGGCGCACCGTGCGGGCGCGCACCTCCTTGGCCCCTGCGGTGTAGAAGGTGATGAGGTGCAGGGCCTCGTAGGTGGCCCGCACCACCCGGGCCAGGGCTCCCTCGCCCAGGCCGAACCCCTCCGCCAACTCGGCGCGTTCCGCCGGGTCGAGACGCGACGCCTCCTCCTCGATGTGGGCAGAGAGGGCCACCACGGTGTCCCCCGCCGGGACTACCGCCGCCACCGCCGCCGCCACGTCCTCTGCCTGCGGGTCGTCTTCAGCGACGTTGACCACCCAGACCGCCGGCTTCAGGGTGAGCGGCGCCAGGTCGTGAAAAGCGGCCTCTTCCACCTCGTTCCACTTGGCGGTGCGGAGCGCCCGCCCCTCGTCGAGCACCTCCACTGCAGCCGCCACCGCCGCCGCTGCTGCCTTCTTGGTGGCATCGGCCGCCGCCTCCTTGACCGCCTTCTGCGCCTTGCGGGCAAACACATCGAGGTCGGCGAGGGCGAGCTCCAGCAGCAGCGCCTCGGCCTGGTCTACGGGGTCGGTCCCCGACTCGTCGGCCGGGACGTCGTCCGCCTCGAAGGCCCGCAGCACCACCGCCACGGCCTCCATCTCCCGCAGGCGGGCCAGGAAGCGGCCCCCCAGCCTCGACGAACCGGGCCGGGCCATGGCCGGCAGGTCGAGGAGATCCAGGGTGGCCGGCACCATCTTCTCGGGGTGCTCGAGGGCGGCGAGGCGCTCCAGCAGAGGGTCCGGGACCCGGGCCACCCCCACCGCCGGCTCCACCGTGGAGAAGGGGTGCGGGGCGGTGTGGGCTCGCAGGCCGGTCAGCGCGTTGAAGAGAGTCGTCTTCCCTACGTTGGGGAGGCCCACCAGGCCGACGCGCGCCATACCGGGCGATGGTACCCCGGCAGGACTTGCGCCGCCGGGGGACGGTGAGGAGCATGGGAGGGTGCTGGAACTGCGAGCCCTGCGCAAGTCCTACGGCGGGGTGCCCGCCCTCGACGGAGCCTCGCTGGCGGCCTACCCGGGGCGGATCCTCGGCTTCCTCGGGCCCAACGGCGCCGGCAAGACGACCGCCATGCGCGCCGTGCTCGGCCTGGTCGCTCTCGACGGCGGCGAGGTCGCCTGGCAGGGCCGGCCCATCGGCCTCCCCCAGCGGCGTCGTTTCGGCTACCTGCCCGAACAGCGGGGCCTCTACCCCCGCATGCGCGTCGGCGAGCAACTGGCCTGGCTGGGCCGGCTCCACGGCATGACGGCGGCCGGAGCGCGCCGGGCCGCCGCCGGGTGGCTGGAACGCCTGGGTCTGGCCGATCGGGCCGGAGCCCGCCTGGAGCAGCTCTCCCACGGGAACCAGCAGCGCGTGCAGCTGGCGGCAGCCCTGCTTCACGACCCTGAGGCCCTGGTCCTCGATGAGCCCTTCTCCGGCCTCGATCCCGTGGCCGCCGACGCTCTGGCCGAGGTCATTCGCCACCGGGCCGAGGCGGGAACCGCCGTCCTGTTCTCCAGCCACCAGCTCGACCTGGTGCAGGAGGTCTGCGAGGACGTGGCCATCATCGACCGGGGCCGGGTGGTGCTGGCCGGCTCACTGGATGAGGTGCGCCGGCGCGCCCCGCACCGTCGCCTCGACCTGGCCCTGGAGGGGGGCGCCGAGTGGTTCCCCACCCTGGCCGGCATCGAGTTGCTGGGAAAGCGCCCCGGATGGGCGACCTACCTCGTGCCTGCCGGCACCGACCCCGCCGCCCTGCTCGCCGACGCCGCTCGGGCGGGCCGGGTCACCCGCTTCAGTTTTCAGCCTCCCACCCTCTCGGATCTCTTTCGCGAGGCGGTGGGCGCATGAGCGCCGGGCGCGACCTCTACCTGGTGGGAATGCGGGAGGTGCGCACCCGCCTGCGCAGCCGAGCCTTCATCATCTCCACCGCCTTCATCCTGCTCCTGATGGCCGGGGCCCTGGCCGCCCTGGCCTTCCTCTCCGACCGGGCCCCATCCGCCTACCGCGTCGGCCTGGTGGGCGACCCGCCTCCCGGGCTCGATGGCGCCCTGACGGTGGCGGCGGCCACTTCGGCGGCGCTGGTCGGCACGGAGAGCCTGGCCGACCGGGAGGCGGCCGAGGCGAGCCTGCGCGCCGGACGCATAGACGCTGCCCTGCTCCCCGACGGCACCGTTCTCGTGGAGCGTCGCGGCGCCGTCGAGCTCGAGGCCCTGCTGACCCTCGCCCTGCGCCAGGCGGGCTTCATCGCCCGCCTGGCCGAGGCCGGCATCGACCCCCAGGAAGCCGCCGGTCTTCTCCTGCCCGCCGGCCGGGTCCGGTTCGAGGCCCTCGACGGCGGTGACGATCCCGGAGGCGCCGGGGTGGCCGTGGCCACCGCAGGGGTGGTAGTGCTCTTCGTGGTCATCTCCTCCTACGGGCAGTGGGTGCTCACCGGGGTCCTCGAGGAGAAGGCCAACCGCGTGGTGGAGCTGGTGGTGGCCGCCGTCCCGGTGCGGCGCCTCCTGGCGGGGAAGGTGGCCGGCATCGGCCTCCTCGGCCTGGCGCAACTGCTCCTGCTCATCGGCGTCTCCCTGGGCGCCGGGGTCTCTCTGGGCCTGTTCGCGTTGCCCCGTACCGCGCCGGCCACCGCCGCCTGGGGGGTGGCCTGGTTCCTGCTGGGGTATGCGTTCTACGCGGTGGTATTCGCCGCCGCCGGGTCGCTGGTGTCCCGCCAGGAAGACGCCCAGGCCGCCGCCATGCCCATCGCCCTGGGGGCGCTGGCGGTGTACCTGGCGGTGTTCATCGTGGTCCTGCCCGCGCCCGAGTCTGTCGGGGCCCGGGTGCTCTCGTTCCTGCCCCCGGCGGCGCCGATCGCCTTCCCCGCCCGTATCGCCCTCGATGCGGTGGACCTCTGGGAGATCCTGCTGGGGATGGCCGTCATGGCCGCAGCGGTCTACGGCGTGGTGCGTCTCGCCGCCCGGGTCTACGCCGGGGCGCTGCTGAGCGGTGGCGCCCGCCTCGGCTGGCGGCAGGCCTGGCGCGCCGCCCGCCACATGGCCGGCGGCTGAACCCCTCACTCCGGGAACCCGTGGCATGATTGGCCTCGTCCAAGGAACGATGGTCCCGCCCGCCGAATAGAGGATGCATGCGCCGCACCCTTCTGCCGCTGTTGCTGTTGGCTCTGGTCGCCGGATCTTGCACCGACGATGCTTCGGGCACCACCTCCACCCGGCCTCCAACGAGCACCACTAGTACGACCACCACAACCACCACCACCCAGCCCCCCACCACCACAACCACCACCCCCCACCCCACCCCCACCCCCACCAACCCCACCCCCACCCCCACCACCACAACCCACCCCCC
>VGBK01000074.1 GCA_016870535.1 Actinomycetota bacterium
TGATGCGGGCCACGAGGATCTGATCGCCCGCCGGCCGGAAAAGGATTCGCCAATCCCCGATGCGCAAGCGCAGCCATGGCGCGCTGCCGACCAGAGGCTTGACGTCCAGGTTGGGTTGGCTCTCGACGAGGCGCTGGAGCCCGGCTTCGATCCGATCAAGCTCCGGCCCCGGGCCCAAGCGGCGCAGGTCGCGTACTGCACGGGACGAGAGAAGGACGCGATCCACCCTCGGGCCTCAGCCCTTGCGGCGGATCTGATCGAACACGGCGGCGGCGGGTCGGGTGCGGCCGGCCGCGAGTTCGGCATCGGCGGCGCGCCTGGCGGCGACATACTCCGGGGCGGTGGCGAGGACGAAGTCCTCCAGGGCGTCGGGATCGACGGCGACCACGGCGGCGACGGGACGGCCGTGCTTGGTCACGATCATGGGGTTCCCCGTCGAGGAGACCTGGTCGATCACCTGGCTGGCGTTGCGGGCCAGGTCGCGGATGCCGATGGTTCCCACTCGTCACCTCCTGGGCAACATTGTACATACAAGTGTCGTACTTATCCAGGACGGGGTGACTCTCTGGGATTCGGGCCTCTGGTGACAGATTCACACACCACCCCACGGCAGCATTACCTCATCTGAGAACCCGAGGGGTTCGGGCTGAAGGACGGACCCCCCTCCCCCTCGAAGACTCGGAGACTCCCCCTGCAGGGGGAGAACGGAAGCGGACATGGGGTGTACCTAGCAAGCAGCACCCCAGGCGAGGATTCCCTCCCCCATGGCGATGGGGGAGGGCTGGCGAGGGGACAGCACGGGTCGCAAGGTCCGGGGGCGACAGGCTTCCCCCTCTGCCCTTCGGCCATCTCCCCCGTCCCACGGGGGAGATGAAGAAGGGTGTGCTCAGCAGGTAGCACCCACGCCGACACCACCCCACCTGGGAGCCCGCGGATCCCCACTAGGGGACGGACCCCCCTCGCTTCGGTCGCTCCGCTCCCTCAGATCTCCTCCTGCAGGGGGGGAGAGAGCAATCGCGGCACCTCCCCCTGGAAGACCCGGAGACTCCGTGTTCGAGGGGGGAGAACGGCAAGAGGGCAGGGTGTACGCAGACAGCACCGCAGTAAGGCAGTTGTCACCCGCGCTCGGCGTAGTAGGGGTGGGCGAAGGGCCAGATCTCTCTGATCCACTCCGTCAACGCCATCCAGACGACGGTGTCCATCTCGGAGCGGCTCTCCCTCACCCACGAGCTCACTTCGGCATCGTGGCCTTCTCGGTCAGTCGGGTAGATGTACACGCAGCCGATGACGGCCCGACCGTCCAGGATCGTGTAGGTGAACCCCCGGCGCGTCTCGAAGTCCCGGGCGTGTCTCACCAGGTCTTGCCGGTTGCGCTCCAGCGACATCGGAGTGGGCCAGGATCCGTCCGGGAACCCAGGCGTTGACCGTATGTGGGGGACGCTCGACATCCACGCCTCGTGGTCCCGTTCGTTGTGTTCCGGACCGAGCGGCTCCAGCCGGAACCCGGGGCCGTCGAACGAGCCGGGCACCTCGAAGGTGGCGGGGACGAAGTCATCTGCCATACGGCGAGTGTACGGCCCGGCTCAGGTCTCAGAACGACGCCGCCCGGCCCAGGTGACACATCGTTGCCCGTACCGACGCTCCGCTACCCGACCGGTGTCACAGACCGGAGCCGTCCTCGAGGTCACGACAGGCCGGCACCCGCTGGGTCCACGGCACGCCTTTGGGCGAGGCAGTTGAACCGGAGCGACACGCCGGAAGCCCGGTACCGGCCGACTGCTACGCGGTTGCCGGGTGCTGCACCGCGGCCAGCACCCGGGCGCGCTGCGAGCGGCGCAACGGGTATCCCGGGTGGCGCCAGACCTCGGCCGCCAGGCAGCCGGGAGGCACCACCCTGACGCGTCCCAGCAGACCGTCGGCCCCGCGGGTCACCAGCACGGGGTAGGGGAAGACGTCGATGCCCGCCGCCGCCAGGACACGGCGCAGGTCGAAGGCGGCGGCCTGGGCAACCTTCACCGGGGTGATCACCCGGCGCCCCCCGCGGAGCAGAGCGTCGCCGGTCAGGGTCGCCGGACGGGGATCGGGATCCAGGGTGACGGCGAACACGCCGTTCGGCCCCACCACCACCCGGTCCAGGGTGCGGCCGGCGATGAGTACCGGGCCCGCCATGGCCCACTCGTCGGGGAGGTGGTCCTGCCGGGCGGGTGCGTCGATCAGGGTGAGGAACGGAGGCGCCGCGACATCGGCGCCGGGGACACCCCCGGGTGCCCGTGCCGTTGCCTCGGGGTCGCCGTCGAGAGGCCGGACCTGCATGCCGGGGGCATCGGCGCGCTGCCGGGCCCGCTTGAGGGATCAGCCGAGGGGGTAGCCAGGCTGACCGGCCTCCAGCCAGCGGGCGACGGCCTCGTCGTTGGGGATGTCGCGTCCGGCGGCGGCCGACAGCAGGTAGCGGTGGTGGAGGAAATCCGTGTAGGCCTGTATCGGATCCTGGGCGGCGCGGTCGGGCAGAGAGCGCATGCGAGCCAGCATGGTCTCGAAGACCTCCACCCGCCAGCGGATGGGGGCCAGGCGCCGGCCGCCGGTGCCGATCTGCCCCTGAGTGGCCTCGTAGTAGCGGAGGTCCGACAGGATCTGGCGGGCCTGGTTCTCGGCCGCCTCGATCCCGGTGAGTTCGCGCAGGCGGTGGGAATGGAAATGGCGGCCGGCCACCTTCAGGCGCATCTGGAGCCTGCTGCCTTCGGCTCGAGGTGTGAGCACCAGGTCGTCCACTTCGAACCCCATCTCGTTGAGGCGGTTGATGTGCTCCGTGATGCGGTACTGCTCGTCCCGCCCGATCACCGTCTCGGTGGTCACCTCCTGCCACAGGGCCCGGTACCGGCCGGCGATGTCCTCCCCCAGGAACAGGTCGGCCAGGTCGAGGTCGATGCCCTGTTCGGCGGCGAGGTCGGCCATCCCCCCGGCAACGTTCTCCACCATGAGTTGGAGGTCGTCCTCCCGTTGGCCGCGGCTCAGCGAGGGGTACAGCCGAGCGGTCTCGGCATCCACCATGATCATGTCTACTGCCCCGGCGTCGAAGCGGTAGAGGACGTTGGAGAGCGAGCAGTCGCCCCAGTGGCAGCCGAGCAGGTGGAGTTCCACCAGGAGGCCGGCGAAGGCATCCAGCATCTGGTTGCGACGCTCGCCGAAGCCCCAGCCGGAGAGCAGTTCACGGTAAGAGAAGGCGTATTCCACGTAGCGCGTCACCACGACTCCCGCCGCTTCGGCGTAGGGGTCGAGCCAGGGGCGCACGATGAGCCCCACCGGCCGCACCGAGGGCGCTCCGAAGTCCTCCAATTGCCGCAGCACGGCGTACTCGTGGCGGGCCAGCAGCAGAGGAAGTTCCTTGACGGCGTAGATCCCCTCGTCGTAGCCGAAGAACTGCACCTCGTGGCGGGAGATGCCTTTGGGCAGGTCGAGGCGGCGCGGGTGGTCCCAGGCGGCCAGGGGCCGATCCCAGGGGAGGTCGAGGAAGTCGGGATGGCCGCTGCGCACCACTATCTGAGGAGTGCCCACCCCGCCATTCTCGCCCGGAGGCGGGATCGGGGCCAGCCGGCAGGGCCCGGGCCGCGTAGCATCGCCGCCATGCCCATCCCCGTGCCCACCCCACCGCCCCCGCGGCCGGCTACCCCGCATGCCGATATCGACGCCGCCCTGGCCGTCCTCACCGAGCGCGCCCCGGCCTGGGCCGCCCTGCCCCTCGACGAGCGCATCGGCTACCTGCGGTCGCTTCTGCGGCGCACCATGGCGGAAGCCGACGGCCTCGTCGCCGAATCGTGCGCCGCCAAGGGCATCGACGGCGTGCGGGCCGGCGAGGAGTGGGGCGGCAACATCGTCACTCAGGCGCGCACCCTTCGCATTCTCCTCGACACCCTCGAAGGGATCCGTCGGACCGGCCGGGTCCCCCTGCCCCGGAACGCGGTGCGCGTGCGGCCCGGCGGGCAGGTGACGGTGAGGGTGTTCCCGGCGAGCGTCTATGACCGGATGATGTACCCCCTGACCTTCGCTGACATCTGGGTCGATCCCCAGGTTCGCCGCGAGGGCTTGGACGACCACCTTGGTTCGTTCTACACCAAAGGGGTGATCCCCCCCTCCCGCGTGTCTCTGGTGCTGGGTGCGGGCAACGTGAACTCGATCGCGCCGCTCGATGTGGCGTCCAAGATGTTCGTCGAGGGCTCCACGGTTCTCCTCAAGGTCGCTCGGGTCAACGAGTACGTGGGGCCCTACATAGAGCGGGCCTTCGCCGACCTGATTGCCGACGGCTTCCTGCGCGTTGTCTACGGCGGGGGGGCGGACATCGGCGAGTATGCCTGCCGCCGTCCCGAGGTGGGTCACGTCCATTTGACGGGGTCGGTCAGCACCTGCAAGTCGCTGATCTGGGGCCCGGGGCCCGAGGGCGTGGAGAGAGAGTCATCCGGTCGGCCGCTTCTCGCCAAGGGCCTGACCGGCGAGCTCGGCAACGTGGGCCCGGTCATCGTCGTGCCCGGGAACTGGTCGGAGCGGGCTCTGCGGGTGCGGGCCGAGGACGTCGCAACCCAGATCCTTCACAACGACGGCTTCAACTGCAATGCCTGCCGGGTACTGGTGGTGGCGGCGGGCTGGACGCAGCGGGAGAGGTTCTTGGGCCACCTGCGCCGGGTGCTGGCGGCACAACCCCCCCGGCCCGCCTTCCATCCGGGGTCGGAAGCCGAGTACGACCGCTACCTGGCCGCTCATCCCGCCGCTGAGCCCCTGGGGCAGCGCCGGCCGGGGACACTGCCGCCGGCGATGGTCTCCGCGGCCGATCCGTCCGGCGATCACCTCGCTTTCCGGGAGGAGGGCTTCATTCCCTTCATAGTGGCCACGGCGTTGCCCGCCGAGTCGCCGACTGACTTCCTGGGGCGGGCGGTGACCTTCTGCAACGAACGGCTGGCGGGCACCCTGTCGTCCTCGGTCATCGTCGATCGGCCCACGGCGCGGCAGTTGGGGCCGGCGCTCGACCGCGCTGTGGCCGACCTGCGCTACGGGGCGGTGGGCATCAACATCTGGGGCGGGATCTCCTTTGCCCTCGGCTCGACCACCTGGGGGGCCTACCCGGGCCACACCCTGGAGGCCATCGGTAGCGGGATCGGTGTGGTACGCAATGCTCGCCTGGTCGATCGGCCGGAGAAGACCGTGCTGCGCGCCCCGTTCACGCAGGTGGTCAAGCCTCCGTGGTTCGTCACCCACCGCACCGCCCACCGGGTGCTGTCCCGGGCGGCGGCGCTGGATGCCGACCCGCACTGGTGGCGGGTGCCCGGCATCGCCTGGTGGGCGGCCCGGGGCTGAGGCCGGAGGGTCGGCTTCAGGGCCGCCGCAGCACCATCCCGCGGTAGGAGGGCACGAAGCCGGCGGCGGCCAGAGCCCGGCCGAGGGGAGTGCCCTCGGCCGGGACACCGTCCACCGTGGCCGGGCGCAGGCGGTGGAGGCGGCGCGCCACGCCGGCGAGCGCTCCGGCGGCCGCTTCGAGAACCCCGGGCTCTGTGTCGAAAGCCAGGAGGCGGCGGCCGCCTCGCTCCACGAACGCCGCCGGGCGCCCGGCCACCAGCACCACATACGCCCCGGCCGAGCGCGAGGGGCGGCCGGCGGGATGGTCGGGCCAGGGCAGGGAGGCGCCGTAGGGATTGGCCGGGTCGGCCGCGGCCAGGGCCACGGCGCCGGTGCCGTCGCCGGCGCGCAGGCGGTCGAGAGCGCCGGGAAGGGCGAACTGGGCACCGCCCAGGCCCTCGACGAAGTAGCCGCGGCGCGCCCGGCCGGCTTCGTCGAAAGCGGCCAGGACCGGGTACAGGCCGGCGAAGCCTCCGGGGAGCCCCTCGGCCAGGATGGTCTCGCGACCCAGAACGCCGTGCCGGGCGAGCAACTGCTCCGCCCGGGCGATGGCTGTTGCGGTGGGCGCGGGGGCGGAGGTGAGCAGGTCGGCCACCAGGTACCAGCGCCCGCTTCCCGCCGGCGGATGGGCCGACGGCAGGGCGGGCCCCCGCGCGCCGACCCGGCCCCGGGTCCCCAGGAGGCGGGAGCGCAGGGGGGCCAGGGTGTCGTTGGTCACTTCGCCGGCCCAGACCAGGTCCCAGAGGGTGTCGACGGTGGCCGCGGGGTCGCCTCCACCGGCAGCGGCGTAGAGGTCGGGGAAGAAGCAGGCGCCACGCTGCTCGAGGTGGGCTCGCAGGCGCCGATGCGGCTCGCCATCGGGGAGGGGCAGGTCGAGGGGCCAGTGCAGGGCGCTCACCTGAGCCCGCCGGTACAGCGCCAGCCGCCCGTCGCCGGAGCCGAGCGGCCCTCGTCCCACCCAGACGATCTCCCCGGCGGCGGCGAGCGCGTCCAGGGCCGCGGGCCGGTAGTCGAGGCGGGCCGGGAGCAGGTCGCTCTCGAGGATCGAGGCGGGGACGGCGGCTCCCTGCAACTGCGCAACCGCCTCGAGGAGGGCGTCGGAGGAGTCGGCTCGCCCGCCGATGCCCTGCCAGCCGGCGGCGAAGCGGGCGTAGGCGGCGGTGTCGACCGCCTCGACCTGCCGCCGCAGGCGGGCGGCGGAGCGGCGGCGCAGACGGCGCAGCACGTCGGTGTCGACCCACTCCCGGCCCTCGCCGGCGGGCAAGAAGGCCCCGGGCGCCACCCGCCCCCTTTCCTGCAGGCGCACGAGGGCCTGGTCCACCGCGTCCGGGGTGAGGCCCAGGGCCGCCGCCGCCGTGGAGGCGGCGAAGGGGCCGTGGGTGCGGGCGAAGCGGCCTACGAGGTCGGCAACGGGGTCGGCGGCCGGAGCGAGGAAGGCGGCGGGGATCGTCGCCGGCAGGTCCGCGGCGAGGGCGTCGCGCAGGCGGGCGGCGTCCTCGACGGCCGCCCACCGTTCCCCCCCGGCGAGGCCGACGGTGAAGGCCCGGCCCGCGGCGCGGAGTTCGGCGAGCAGAGCGGAGGCGTCGCCCGCCACGCCGCGCGCCGTCACCTCGTCGGCGGTGAGGGGTCCGAGGCGTCGCAACAGGTCGGCCACCCCGTCGGCTCCGGCAACTGCCTGGCCCCGGGCGAGGTGCTGCAGTTCGAGTTCAAGGGCGGCGATGGCGTCGGGGTCGAGCAGGGCGCGCCGGTCGGACTCGCCGAGAAGTTCGCGCAGCAGGTCCTGGTCGATGGTGAGGGCGGCGGCGCGGCGCTCGGCAGGGGGGGCGTCGTACTCGTAGAGGAAGGAAGCCACGAAGTCGAGGCTGAGGGATGAGGCGAAGGGACTGGGCCCCTCGGTGACGGCCGCGGCGACGCGCACCCGGCGGGCGGCGATGTCGGTCAGCAGGTGGCGGAGCGCGGGGAGGTCGAAATGCTCCTGCAGGACCTCGCGGTAGGCCTCGAGGACGATGGGGAAGTCGGGGAAGCGGCGGGCGGCGGCCAGGAGACCCCAGGCGCGCCGGCGTTGCAGCCAGAGCGGGGTGCGCCGGCCGGGACGGCGCCGGGGGAGCAGCAGGGCCCGCGCCGCCGCTTCGCGGAAGGCGGCCCCGAAAAGGGGGCCGGTGCCCGCCTCGGCTATCACGAGCTCTTCGACCTCGTCGGGGTCGAGCACCACCTCCGCCGGGTGGGGCGAGTCGCCGGCGTCGGGGAAGCGGAGGATGAAGCCGTCGTCGGACCAGACCGCGTCCACTTGCAGGCCGTGCCGTTCGCGGAGGCGGCGCGTTGCGGCCAGGGCCCATGGGGCATGGATTCGGGCGCCGAAGGGGGAGAGGAGCACCAGGTGCCAGTCGCCCACCTGATCGCGGTACTTCTCGACGACGATGGTCTGGTGGGAGGGGAGGTGGCCGGTGGCCGCCTTCTCCTCGGCCAGGTACTGGGCCAGGTTGGCGGCCGCCCGCCGGTCGAGGCGGTAGTCGGTGGTCAGCACCCGCTGCGCCTCTTCGGGATCGAGAGCCCCGAGGGCGGCGGTGAACTCGCCGAGGGCGCGCCCGGTCTCCGGCAGCCGTCCGGGGCCGGCACCCTTCCAGAAGGGAAGGCGCGGGGCGGCGGCCCCGGGCGCGGGGGCCGCCACCACCCGGTCCGCCGTGACCTCGGCGATCTGCCAGGTGGACGAGCCCAGGACGAAGGTGTCCCCGACCCGGCTCTCGAAGACCATCTCCTCGTCGAGTTCCCCGATGCGCCCGCCCTCGGCGAGGACCACGGGGTACAGGCCGCGATCGGGGATGGCTCCGGCGTTGGTGACCGCCAGCAGGCGGGCGTTGCCCAGCGGACGCAGGGTGGCGGCCACCCGGTCCCAGACGAGGCGGGGGCGCAGTTCGGCGAACTCGTCCGACGGGTAGCGGCCCGACAGCATGTCGAGCACGGCTTCGAAGGGGCCCCGGCCCAGAGAGGCATAGGGAGCGGCCCGCCGCACCAGGGCGTAGATGTCGTCGACCTGCTGCGTGCCGGCGACGACCAGGGCGACGATCTGCTGGGCGAGCACATCGAGGGGGTTGGCGGGGAGGCGGGTCTCCTCGATGTGGCCCTCCTCCATCAGCCGTACCAGGACGGCGGCTTCGAGCAGGTCGTGGCGGTGCTTGGGGAAGACCTTGGCCCGGCTGGGCTGCCCCACCCGGTGACCGGAGCGCCCCACTCGCTGCAGCCCCTGGGCTACCGTCGCCGGCGATTCGACCAGCACTACCAGGTCGACGGCCGCCATGTCGATGCCCAACTCCAGAGACGAGGTGGCGGCCACCGCCGGCAGGGCCCCGCTCTTGAGGGCCTCCTCGACGGCGAGGCGCTGCTCCCGGGAGAGCGAGCCGTGATGCGCCTTCACGACCTCCTCGCCGGCGAGGTCGTTGAGTTGCGCCGCCAGGCGCTCGACGAGGCTGCGGCTGTTGCCGAAGATGATGGTGGACCGATGCGCCCGCACCAGATCGAGGAGGCGCGGGTACATGGCCGGCCAGATGGAGCGGCGGGGGGGAGCCCCGGCTGCGGGCGGGGGGGCGTCGAGGTCGGGACGGGTCATGTCTTCGACCGGGACCACGATCTCGATCTCCAGGCGCTTGTCGCGCGGGGCATCGACGACGGTGACCGGCCGGGGCACCCAGTCGGCGCCGTCCGGCGTGCCTCCGCCGAGGAAACGGGCGATGACCTCGAGCGGGCGCTGCGTGGCCGAGAGGCCGATGCGCTGCGGCGCCGCCTCGGCGGCCGCTTCGAGGCGCTCGAGGGTCAGGGCGA
>VGBK01000075.1 GCA_016870535.1 Actinomycetota bacterium
CCCCGCCTCATCGCGGGAGTCGTTGCAATGCAGCAGGTGCACCGCCCCGGTGATCGCCCGCACCCGGTCGACGACCGTCTCCAGGTCCTCCCCGGCCGCCCAGGCGTGGCAGGTGTCGAGACAGATGCCCACACCCGGCCCGCCGACCGACTCCCACAGGGCGCCCAGTCGCCCCAGGTCGCGCAGCACGGCGTTCCCTCCACCTGCGGTGTTCTCGATGAGCACCGGCACCGGACGCGGCACCGCCTCCAGCGCCTTGCGCCACCGCTCCACCCCCACCGCCGGGTCCTCATCGTCGCCCACGTGCCCGGCGTGCACCACGACGCCCGCCGCGCCCACCGCCGCCGCCTCCTCCAGCGTGCCGGCCAGCATGGTGCGCGACGGGAGGCGCACCCGGTTGTTCGGTGACGCCAGGTTGATCAGGTAGGGGGCGTGCACGAACAGGGGCAGCGGCGAGGAGCGCAGCGACGCCGCGTCGGGGCGAGGCGCCGGCCGCTTCCACGACTGCGGGTTGCCCAGGAACACCTGCACCACTTCGGCTCCCCGGGCGGCGGCCTCCTGCAACGGATGGGCGCCCGGGACGTGAGCGCCGATGAGCGGCGGACGGCTCACCCGTAGGTCTCCCACCCGCGAAAGCCGGTGACGTAGCCTTCGACCAGTGCCGCCACCTCGTGCGCCGGGCGGTCCCACTCGCCGGCGTACAGATGCAGCCAGGGCGGGTCGGCAACGGCGCCGACGGGCCGCACCGGGATCCGCTCCATGGAGTGAAGGCGCAGGGACAGCACCGGCACCTCTCCCCCCTCGTCGTGCCGCAGCCCGGAGCGCACCTCCGCCACCTCCTCCCAGGCGAGCCTCCAGGGCGGCCGGCGGTGGCCCTCCACCCACAGCGACAACCCCGAGGCGTCGGCGGCGAGCAGGCGCCGGGGGGCCACCAGGCCGGCGAAGGCCCAGCCGATGGCGACCAGGCCGCCCAGGCCCAGGGCGCTGCCCCAGGCCAGGTCGCGGCGCCATTGCGCCTTGCCCGCTTCGGTGAGCACCCGGTAGGTCACCTGCGTCACCTCTCCGCCGGCGCCGGTGACCTCGGTGCGGGAAGTGGTGGCCTCCGGCCGGGGGTAGTACTTGTAGGTCACCGTCATCTCCAGCGCCAGCAGGATCATCGGCACCGCCACCAGGGCGTAGCCGAGCAGGCGCCACGGCGAGCGGGCCACCCGGATCACCCCGGCACCCCCAGGTCGCCGGGTCCCAGCAGCCCGCAGAAGGGGATGCCTCTGGCCGCGCAGGCTGCTGCCGCCCGGCCGCCGCTGCGATCCACCAGCACGATGGCCTGCACCACCGTGATGCCGGCAGCGGCGAGCACGTCGACCACCCCCAGCAGCGACCCGCCAGTGGTGGTGGTGTCCTCCAACACCGCCGCCCGGTCCCCGGGAGCGATGGGGCCCACCAGCCGCCCGCCGGTGCCGTGGTCTTTGGCCTGCGCCCGTACCGAGAAAGCCTTCAGCGACCGCCCGCGCGAGGTGCCCACCAGGGCCACCGCCACCGCGATGGGGTCGGCTCCCTGCGTCGGCCCGCCCACCGCGTTCACCTGCGGATCCAGCACGGCGAGCACCGCGTCGGCGGTCAGTGCCGCCCCCTCACCGGAGAAGGTGGTGGACCGGGCGTCGATGTACCAGGTGCTGCGCTCCCCCGAGCGCAGCACGAACTCCCCCGTCCGCAAGGCGTGTTCGCGCAAGTGGGCCGCCAGATCCCGAGGCACGGGCGTAACTGTAAGGGTCGCGCGCGCCGGGCGCACCACGGGGCCGCCCTCAGCGCCCGAAGCGGCGCTCCCGCCGGGTGAAGTCGCGCAAGGCGCGCAGGAAGTCGACCCGGCGGAAGGCGGGCCAGTAGACGTCGGCGAAGGAGTACTCGGCGTAGGCCGCCTGCCACAGCAGGAACCCCGAGAGGCGCGACTCCCCGCTGGTGCGGATCACCAGATCGGGGTCGGGGAGGTCGGCGGTATAGAGGTGGGCGCCGATGGCGGCGGCGTCGACCTCCTGCGCCATCTCAGCCGCGGCCACCCCCCGGCCGGCCAACTCGCCCAGCAGATCCCGCACCGCATCGACGATCTCCTGGCGTCCGGCGTAGGCCAGGGCGACGGTGAGGCGCCGTTCGCCTTGCCCGGCTCGCTCCTCTAGCCGGACAGCCGACTCCCGGAGCCGCGCCGGCAGCAGTTCCACGCTTCCGACAACCCTGACCCGCATCCCGGCCGCCCCCGGCTCGTCGGGCAGCCGGGCGAAGAGCCCCTCCAGCACCTCGAAGTACGGCTCGAGCTCACCGGGGGGACGCGACAGGTTCTCCTGGGAGAGCAGCCAGCAGGTCACGGCCGGCACCTCCAGGTCCCGGCACCAGGAGAGGAACTCCACCACCTTGTCCATGCCGACGCGATAAGAGGCGGCGTAGTCGGGGAGGCCGGCCGCGCGTGCGAAGCGGCGGTGCCCGTCGTGGATCACGCCCACGTGCTGCGGCAGGCGGGAGCGGTCCAGCGAGCGCAGCAGGCGCTCCTCGTAGATGCGGTACAGCGGCCGGCGCAGCGTCTCGCCCAGACTCATCCCCATCCCCGCTCGGATCCCGGCGATCTTACGCCCGGCCGGGAGGATCGGCAGCGGCCCAACGCGGCCGCCGGCTCAGGCGGATCCCGGCTCTTCGGCCAGGATCTCCTCGTACAGCGCCCGCAGGCGTCGCGCCCAGGCGGCTCCTTCGAAGTGGGCGGCGAAGCGAGCCCGCGCCGCCTCTCCCATCCGCTGCCGCTGACCGGCATCCTCCGCCATTCGGCGCACGGCCTCGGCCAGGGCAGCCGGGTCGCCGGCCGGCACCAGTATCCCCGCCTCCTCCCCGACGATCTCCGCGATGCCACCCACCTGCGTGGCCACCGCGGGAACCCCGGCGGCCAGCGCGTGGATGAGGGCCGTCGGCAGGGCGTCGGCGTGGCTGGGGTGCACCACCAGGTCGGCCGCGCCGAGCAGCCCGGAGACGTCCTCCCGGAACCCGGCGAAGACCACCCGGCCCTCGAGGCCCTCGGTCAGGACCCGGCCGCGCAGCCGTTCCTCCTCCGGGCCGCTCCCGGCGAGCACGAACCGGATGGGGACATCGCCGAGTCGCGCCGCGGCGGCGAGCAGGTCGTCGTGCCCCTTCCCGGCGCGGAAGATGGCCACCGTGGCCGCCAGCAGATCGCCGTCCGCCACCCCGAACTCGTCGCGCCCTGCCTTCCGGCCGCCCGCCGTGACGGGTTCGGGGGCGGGTATCCCGTTGCGGATGGTGACTACCCCGGTAGGGTCGGCGGCGAAGCAGTCCAGGTACCAGTCCCGGACCGCGTCCGACACGGCGATGGTGCGGGCCGCCCGGCGGCGCCGGGCCCGGGCCCCCAGGCTCCGCTTGAACCGGCCCACCATCCCCACCTCGTCTTCGATCAGGTGCAGAGTCGACACCATGGGGATCCCGAGGCGCGGGGCGGCGTAGGCCGCCACCAGATCGGCGTGCTTCAGATGCGAATGGAGGAGGTCGGGCGGGTCGCCCCGCAGCAGGCGGACCGCCCGGCGCAGGCCGCGCGGGTCCCACCGCGAAGCCAGTTCGAGCGAGTCCACCCGCACCCCCAGATTCCGGAGCATCTGCGGGTAGCGGTGCGCCCCCAGAGGCATCAGCGACAGCACCCGCATCTCGATCCCGGCGGGCGGCGCCACCCGCGCCAGGTCCACCAGGACGTGCTCCGCCCCGCCCGGCCCCAGTTCGTGGATCAGATGACAGACGCGCACCGGCTTCGCCGCAGCCTCCGTGGTCGCCGAGACGAGCATCGGCCCGACGGGCATCCCCCTGAAGCCCGGGCCTCCTCACCGCTCCGGCTTAGCCCCACGCGCGCCCTACGCTCGCCGCGCATGCGCGTCCTGGTCACCGGAGCCACCGGGTACATCGGCGGCCGCCTCGTCCCCCTGCTCCTGGAGGCGGGCCACGAGGTCCGCTGCCTGAGCCGCGACCCCGGCCGCCTCGACGGCCTGCCCTGGCGTTCCCGGGTGGAGGCCGTTGCCGGCGACGTCCTCACCCCGGCATCCCTGGCCCCCGCCCTCAACGGGTGCGACGCCGCCTACTACCTGGTGCATGCCATGGCCGGGGGGGCCGGCTTCGAGGAGCGCGACCGGCAGGGCGCCCACAACTTCCGCGAGGCCGCGGCGGCGGCCGGTCTGCGCCGCATCGTCTACCTCGGAGGGTTGGCCCCCGAAGGCGACGGCCTGTCGAAGCACCTCCTCAGCCGCCACGAGGTGGGCAAGATCCTCGTGGAGGGGCCGGTCCCGGTTACCGAACTGCGCGCTGCGGTGATCATCGGCTCCGGGTCCATGTCCTTCGAGATGCTGCGCTACCTCACCGACGTGCTCCCGGTGATGACCACCCCGCGCTGGGTGCGGAATCGCTGCCAGCCGATCGCCGTAGGCGATGTCCTCGGCTTGCTGGTGCGAGCCGCCGCCGACGCCGAGCCCGTGTCGCGCGTCTTGGAGGTCGGCGGTCCCGACGTGCTCACCTACCAGCAGATGATGCGCATCTACGCCGAGGAGGCGGGCCTGCGCCGCCTCATCATCCCCGTGCCCTTCCTCACCCCCCGCCTCTCATCCCTGTGGGTGGGCCTGGTGACCCCGTTGCCCCCCAGGGTGGCCCGGCCCCTGATCGGCGGCCTCAGCACCGAAGTCCTGGTGCGCGACCAGAACGCTCAGGAAGTCCTCCCCTACTTCCCCCTCCCGTACCGGGAGGCGGTGCGGCTGGCTCTGGCTACCCCGCCGGAGGCGGTGGCCACGCGCTGGTCGGACGCCGCGCCGTCGCCCGCCCATCCCGCTCCCGGCGACCCCGAGTGGAGCGGAGGGGCCGTGTTCACCGATCGAAGGGTGATACCCACCGACGCCGCTCCACACCACCTGTTCTGGGCCTTCAGCCGCATCGGAGGCGATGTGGGCTACTACGGCCTGACTTGGGCCTGGCGCTTGCGGGGGATCCTGGACCGCCTGGTGGGCGGGGTGGGCCTGCGCCGCGGGCGCCGCCACCCCGAGCACTTGCGCGAGGGAGAGGCTCTCGACTTCTGGAGGGTGGACCGCATCAACCCGGGCAGCTTGCTGCGCCTGCAGGCCGAGATGCGGATTCCCGGCGAGGCCTGGCTGCAGTGGGAGGTCGAGCCCATGGAAGAAGGCGCCGATCTGGTGCAGACGGCCATCTTCCGGCCGCGGGGCCTGCTGGGACGCCTGTACTGGTACATCATGGCGCCCTTCCACTCCTACATCTTCCCTCGCATGGCGTGGAAGATGGCCGCCGCCGCCGAAGAGAGGAGCTACTCGTGTCCGTAGCCGGCGTCGCCGACACCCTGGCTCTAGCCGGCGCGGTCGCCATGGGGGCCATGGTGCTGCTCTGGCTGGTGAGCCTGGCGGTCCGGGACGCCTCCATCGTGGACATCTTCTGGGGCCCCGGCTTCGTGCTGGTGGCCTGGGGGGTCTTCGCCTGGGTGGCGGCCCAGGACCTACCCGAGACCGGTGAGGCGCGCCGCTGGCTCTTGGTCTCCCTGGTGACCGTGTGGGGACTGCGCCTGGGTGGCTACCTAGCCCGCCGCAACCTGGGCAAGGGGGAGGACTACCGCTACACCGCCATGCGGGAGAAGGCCGGGGGGCGCTTCTGGATCGTCAGCCTGTTCCAGGTCTTCCTGCTCCAGGGCGCCCTGATGTGGATCGTCTCGCTCCCCGTGCAGGCGGGGCAACTGGCCTCCACCCCCGACGGCATCGGCCCCCTGGCCATCGCCGGAGCCGCGATCTGGGGCATCGGCCTCTTCTTCGAGACGGTGGGGGACGCCCAACTGGCCCGCTTCAAGGCCGACCCGGCCAATCGAGGCAAGGTCATGGACCGCGGCCTCTGGCGCTACACCCGCCACCCCAACTACTTCGGGGACTTCATGGTGTGGTGGGGCATCTACCTGGTAGCACTCGAGGGTCACGGCACCTGGTGGACCTTCCTGGGCCCGCTGCTGATGTCGTTCCTGCTGCTGCGGGTGAGCGGGGTGGCCATGCTCGAGAAGACCATCTCCACCCGCCGGCCCGGCTACGAGGAGTACATCCGCCGCACCAGCGCCTTCTTCCCGCTGCCCCCCAAGCGCTGATCTGTCCTCCTGCTCCCCCGCGGGGGCCGAGGGAGGGAGAGGCAGCCGATGTTTCCCGCCCGGCGCGCTACGGTCGAGTCCGCATGGACCCCTGCGACCGCCTCCGCCTCGGGAAGATGACGAACCCGGTGCGCGGCTTCCTCCACGGCACCGCTGCGGTGGTGTCGGTGGTGGGCGCCACCCTGCTCACCGTGCTGGGCGGCGGCGGAGCCTGGAACCGCCTCTCCCTGCTGGTGTTCGGCGTCAGCCTGGTCTCGCTCTACACCGTGTCCGGCCTCTACCACTCCATCCCCTGGAGCGGCATGTGGAAGGCCCGCATGCAGCGCCTGGACCACACCATGATCTACGTGCTGGTCGCCGGCACCTTCACCCCCATCGCCTGGATCGCCCTCGACGGCTGGCTGCGCTGGGTCACCCTCGGCGTGCAGTGGGGCATCGTTGCCGCCGGAGGGGTCCAGAAGCTGTTCTTCCCCGAGATCTCCCGTTCGCTGTCGGTGGCCCTGCAGACCACCCAGGGCTGGCTGGCCCTGCTGCTGCTGTGGCCCCTGGCCGAGAACCTCCCCTGGACCGCTCTGTTCATGCTCGGCCTCGGCGGCGTGCTCTACACCGTGGGCATGGTCTTCCTGGTCACCAACCGGCCCCGCCTGTGGCCCCGGGTCTTCTCGTACCACGAGGTGTTCCATCTCCTCGTGGTCGCCGGCTCCAGCGTGCACTTCGCCGTGGTGGCCCGCTATCTGGTCCGCTTCGCCGGGTAAGCCTCCCGCCGGCGGCGGACATAGGCTCGTGTGGAGTGCACCATGACCGTCGTCGGCGCCGCTGACCGGCCGGCCTCTCCCGAGGCCCGCTTCAACGCCCTGTTCGCCCGCCACTACCCGGCGGTGTTCGGCTACGCCGCCCGCCGGGTGGGTCGGGACGAGGCGGGTGATGCCGCCGCCGAGGTGTTCACCGTCGTCTGGCGGCGCCTGGGCCGCGTCCCCGCCGAGCCGGAGACCCTCCCCTGGCTCTACGGGGTGACCCGCAAGGTGGTGGCCAACCAGGAACGGGCGGCGCGGCGCCGTCTGCGCCTGCAAGCCAGGACGGCGGCGCTGCCCGCAGGGGCGGTCCCCCCGCCGGGCACCACCGGCCTCGAGGTCGAGGCGGCGCTGCTGCGCCTGGCGGCCGCCGACCGGGAGATCCTGCGCCTCGCCGCCTGGGAGGAGCTGCAGCCTGCCGAGATGGCCGCCGTCCTGGGGTGCTCGGCCAACGCCGCCGCCGTCCGCCTCCACCGCGCCCGGCAGCGCCTCGCCGGGGAACTGAGCCCGGAGACCCGGCCATGAACCACGACCCCTTCGACACCCTGCGCTCCCGCAACCCCGCCCCCCGGGAGAGCCTGCCCGACGCCCCCATGGCGGTCGCCTCCCGCATCACCGCGGGGCGCCCCTCGCTGCGACGCGGCCTGGCCATCGCTGCGGTGACCGCGGGAGTGGTGCTGGTCGCTGGAGGCGGATGGCTGATCTGGAGCCAGGCGGGCGGTGGAGGCGAGGTGGTGGGCCCGGCGACGACCACGACCGAGGCCGCCACCACCACTTCCGGTGCCACGACCACCACCATGGGCACCGTCGCCGATGAGGTGCCGGAACTCGTCGTCTACTTCCTCAGAGATGGCGCCCTGATGCCGGTGGCGCGCGATCTACGGGTGCTGAACGTGCGGCCGCTGCCCGACCCGGGACCGCTGGCCCTCGACCTGCTGCTCTGGGGCCCGGGCGCCTGGGACGCCGCTCCGCTGCCCGACCCGGTGGCCGCGGCCGAGGCAGAGTTGACCACCGCCATCCCGGAGGGGACGAAGGTGCTGGCGCTCGGCTTCGCCGACGGCGTCGCCACCGCCGACCTCTCGGCCGAGTTCGCCGATGCCTCGCCCCAGGCCATTGCCCAGGTGGTGTACAGCCTCACCGGGCCCTACCTGAACGCCGAGGAGGTGCGCTTCCTCATCGCAGGCGTGCCTCAGGTCGTCGGGAGCCTGACCTCCGGCCTGTTCACCCCCTACCTGGAGCCGGCTGCGGCCGGCGTCGGCATGGAAACGGTGGGCCGGGAGATCCTCTCCCTGTTCGTGCCCGACGTGATGATCGAGAGCCCGGCGCTGGGGGGCACCTTGCGCCCCGGGCAGGCCGTGACCCTCATCACCCGAGGAGACGACGCCACCCTCACCCTCACCGCCGCCGACGGCACGCTGCTCTGGAATGCCTGGGCTCCCTCCGGCGGCGAGCCCCCTTATCTGCCTCCCGAGGTCATCGAGGCGGCGGGCGGCTACGGCGTCTGGGCCACCCTGCAGGCCCAGGCCACCGTCGGCGACGGGGCCGTGATAGTCGTCGCGCAGATCCCGGTCTGGCTGGAGCCCGACGTCCCCTTCACCAACGAACCAGAGATCCCCGAGGCCACGACGACCACCTTCGGCCTCGGTGCGATGCGTCCCTTCCCCGATGGCATGCTCACCGGTTGCGCCGTCGCGACCGCCCGGGATCTCGCCTCCTTCGAGGCCGCCCTGGCCAATGGGCCCCTCTCCCTTCTCGACCTCTGCGCCGTGGTGGGGATTCCCGACGGAGAGGTGGGCAGCGGCCTGTTCATCCCGGTGTACGAACTGGGCGACGGCAGCCGCCTCTACCTGGGCTACACCGCCCCGTGGGGCGACGGCCTGCTCTACGCCAACCTGGTCGCTCCCGACGGCACGGTGCGCCGCCTCCTCCTCCCGTAGCCATTCCCCGCGAGGACGGCAAGGCGCGCCCTTCGCTTCCCTCCTCGTGCCCCTCCCGCTGCCGCGGGAGGGGGTTCCTGATCTCTTCCCCCGTGGCAACGGGGGAGGTGGCGGCGAGGCTTTGGGAGCCACCGGAGGGGGTTGCGCAACACGCCGACCTGCGCCGCGCCCTCCGCAACTCTCCCCCCAGCCCCCTCCCACCGCCGTGGGAGGGGGAGAAGCCGCGCCCTCCGCTTCCCTCCCCTCAGTCCGCTCCC
>VGBK01000076.1 GCA_016870535.1 Actinomycetota bacterium
CCACCACCTTGGGGATGGACCCCAGCTCCCGGTTGCGGCCCGGGTCGACCCGCTCCGAGGAGAAGCAGACGAAGACCTCTTCGTCGAGGCGCAGGCCGCTCGCCGTGGCCGCCGGCACCAGCAGTTCCTCGGTGGTGCCGGGGTAGGTGGTGGACTCCAGGGAGACGAGCATCCCGGGGCGCACCACACTGCGCACCGTAACGGCCGCCGCCTCGATGAACCGCATGTCGGGCTCGCGGTGGCGGTTGAGGGGGCTGGGGACGCAGATGAACAGCGCGTCGGCCTCGCTGAGGCGGGACTCGTCGGCGGTGACCTCGAGGCCGGCGGCGATCGCCGCCTGCAGGGCCGCATCGGAGACGTCCTCCACCGGGGAGCGGCCGGCGCGCAGACGGGCGACGGCGGCCTCGTCCACGTCGAAGCCCACGGCCCGCAAGCCGCGCTGCACGGCGTTTACCGCCAGGGGCAGGCCGACGTAGCCCAGGCCGATGACTCCGGCGGTCCAGGTCTCGTGCTCGAAGAAGGAGGTGCGGTCGGGCATGGGGCGGAAGCCCGAGTGTACCGGGGAGGCGGCGATTGCCCCGGCGGGCCCGCCGGCAGTCAGACCGCCCTCTGGCGAACGTTACGGCGTGTCCACCCGCCAGGCAGCCCAGTAGGACGCCGGGTCGAAGGCGACACCGAACCTCACGGCGGCCTCCTCTATCGCCGCGGTGAAGTCCCCGGTGCGGGCCACGCCGAGCCGGTGGTCGGCGGCGTAGTCACGCAGGACGCGAATGAAGCGGTCCTTGCCGAAGCGCCGGGCCAGGTCGGCCAGCATGCATCCCCCACCGTCGTAGACCGTGTCGTACCGGCCGGGGTAGGCGGCCCAGTAGCCCATGTCGTTGGTGAGCCGGGCGTTGCCGGGGAAGGAGTAGGCCGGACAGCCCACCCAGGCCCCGAAGGGCAGTTCCTCCGACCAGGTGGCCAGCGACTCGTCGAGCCAGGGCTCGGCGTACTGGTCGTTGCCGACCAGGCCGTACCACCACTGGTGAGCGATCTCGTGAGCCACCGTCCACTTGTCTACCTCGGAGAAGACGATGGTGGGGTACTCCATCCCGCCGAAGTCGGGGAAGGCGCCGAGGACCACGTCGAGTTCCGGGTAGGGGTAGGAGCCGAAGGCCGCCGAGAAGGTCGCCAGGCTCCGGCGGGCGGCCGCCAGCATGGCGGAGGCCTGCTGCGGGGTCACCGAACCGGGCCGGTAGGAGACGACCACCCGGGTGCCCGCCGTGTCGCCGGCGACCTGCTGGAGTCGCCCCGCCGCCCAGGCGAAGTCGCGGACCCGCGTTGCGGCGTAGGTGCGGGCCACCAGGCCGCTGGGCAGGGTCTTCGTGCCCGCCAGGGTGCCGGTGGTGGGCGTATCGAGGTGGGGCGGCGTGACCAGGGTGACCCGGTACCGGCCCACCACGGAGTAGAAGCTCTCCCCCAGGTCCACGAAGGGGGCGCGGTGCCGGCCGCGGTCGTCGCGCACCGCCAGGGCGGGCAGGGCGGAACCCACCAGCGCCAGGCCGTTGGAGTAGCCGAAGCGGTCGGCGCGCCGGGGCAGGGTGATGCGCAACCGCATGGAGAGAGTGGTGCGCTCCCCGGTGGCCAGAGGGCGACTGAGGGTCACGGGGACCTCGGTGCAGTCGAGGCCCGGGGGCCCGAGGGCGCCGCCTTTGAGATCCCAGATGACGATGGCTTCGTTGCCGCAACCGTCGACGCCGTTCGACCAAAGGCGCAGGTAGATCTTCCTCAGGGGGGCGTTCTGGATGTTGGTGAACGAGATGTTGGCCCGGCCGGTCCACACCCGGCCACCCTGCGCGGACCGCAGGCGGACGGCGTAGGAGGGATCGCCGGGGTGGTGCACCACGGCGTCGGGCGTCGCGTCGGGCGTCGCGGCCGGCGTCGCCACCGGGGCGACGCCCAGGCAGGTCGCCGCCAGCAGTACGAGGACGGCCAGGGCACGGGCGGTTCGCACGGAGGCGAGTGTACGGGCGGACGGGGGAGCGGCCGGCGAGTCCGCGACGCCGGGCGGCGGGGAGAGGCGCAGCCCCACCCGCCTGCGACAATCTGCCCCATGGCCCGCTTCGTCGGACCCGAGAACGACTGGCTGCCGCTGGCGGCGAGCGACCCCGGTTCGCCGCGGCTCACCGTCGCCGTGGTGATCCCCGTGTTCAACCGGGTGCAATTGGTGCGGCGCACTCTCGCCGGCCTGGCGGCGCAGCGTGGCTACCCGCCTCACCTGATCTCGGTGGTGGTGGCCGACGACGGCTCGGAGGAGGACCTGGGCCCGGCGGTCGCCGAGGCCTCCGCCCACCTCCGGGTCTATTCGGTTCGCCAGGAGCACGACGGCTACGGGGCCGGGCGGGCCCGCACCCTGGGAGCCTCCCGAACCGGGGCGGACATCGTGCTGTTCGTCGACGCCGACTGTCTTCCCGACCCCGAACTGGTGGCCGGGCACCTGGCCTGGCACCATCGCGCCGACAACCTGGTGGTGGTGGGGTCGCGCCAGCACGTCGACTCCACCGACTACCCGCCCGAGCAGATCGCCGACGGCACCATCGACATCCGCCGACTGGTGAAGGGCGAGGACCCGCCCGACGAGGCCTTCGCCCCGGAGGACTGGCGGCGCCCCTTCTACCGCCGCACCGCTCGCCTACGCCACGGGAACGAGGCCTTCCGCGCCCTGCTCACCGGCAACTGCTCGATGCCTCGCGACGCCTTCCTGGAAGCCGGGGGGTTCTCTCCCGACTTCCGACACTGGGGCGGCGAGGACACCGAGTTGGGCTGGCGCCTGTTCTCCGCCGGCATGTTCTTCGTGCCGGCCGACCGGGCCGCCATCTACCACCAGGAGCAGGAGGAGAGCCATCCCGAGGAGGGCTGGCGGCAGCAAGGGCGGGCGGCCAACGCCGACCTGATCCGCGCCAAGATCCCCCACCGCTTCTACCGCCGCCTGGCCGATCCCGGCCCCTTCGAGGTGCCCAAGGTGTCGTTCGTGGTGGCGGGCCCCGCCGGGCCGCGCCGCGGCGAACTGGTCGCCCAGATGCAGGCGCAGACCTCGGGCGACTGGGAGGCTTTCTTCCCCAACGACTACCCGCGGGTGCCCGAGGCGCGTCTCCGCGGCCTGCCCGACGAGGCGGGTACCGCGGGACAGCGCGTGCTGCGCGCCATCGCCGCCTGCCGCGGGGAGTACGTGGCCCTGGTGTCGGGCGCGGCCGCCCTCCATCCCTTGCTGCTCGACCGGGCGGTGCGGTTCCTGGATGCCTCGCCGCGGGCTGCCATCGCCACCGTCGGGTACGCCGGCATCGACGACCTCGCCGGCGATGCGGCCTGGGGCACCGCCGGCCTGCCCGCCTTCACCCTGGTGCGCCGTCGTGAGTGGGCCAAGGTGCTGCCCGAGGCCGCCGACCTCAGCGAGGCCTGGCGCCGGGTGCAGGCCCTGTCCTGGCGGCGCCACCTGCCCGAAGCCCTCATCACCCTGCCCCCACCGACCGGGGTGACGCCCGCCTCGGTGGCGCCGGCCGTGCCCGAGCGCGACCGCATCGTCGCCGCGGGGCGGCGCGGCCGGGGGCCGCGCTCCCGGCTCTACCGCCTGGGGCGAGCGTGGCGGCGTCGGCAGGCCGAAGCGGACGACCGGCCCACAGTCGCCCACTTCGGGGATGCTCGCTCCGCCGACGCGCTCGCCGCGCTGCTCCCCTGGGCCCGGGTCACCGCGGGTCCGCCCGCCGCCGCTCTCATCCTGGGGGGCGGAGCGCGTCTCGACACCGCCACCTGGGAGCCCGTGCGGGCCGCGGACGCCCCCCGCCTGGAACGGGCGGTGCTCGGCGCGACGGCGGGGGATGGGCCTCCTGCGGAGTGGGCCGACTTCCTGGGCACTTGCCTCTTCGTCGCCGTCGCCACTGAGGTCGACGCGGCCGAGGTGCGTTCCTGGGGGTACTCGGGCAAGATCACGGTCGTGGGCCATCCTGCCGACCATCCCGACGCCGCCGCTCTCCTGGTGAACGCCTGGCGCGAGGAGGGGTCGTGAAGGTCTGCATGTTCGTGAAGAACTCCTTCGAGTACGACGCCCGCGTCACCAAAGAGGCCCGCTCGCTGGTCGAGGGGGGCCACGAGGTCACCGTGGTGGCCATCCACGTGCCCGGCGTCACCGCCGAGCGGGAGACCACCCTCGACGGCATCGGGGTGGTCCGGGTGCACCGCCTCTCCTTCGGCATGCGGCGGGTGCAGCAGGCTCACGCCCGGTTCGTGGTGGACACCGAAGAACGCCGCGCCCGCCTCACCGGCGAGGAGGTGGATGAAGGGCGTATCCGCCGCTACTCCGCACTGCTCCCTGCCTCCACGGCGACCCCCGGGGAGACACGGGCCGCCGCGGTCATCCGGCCCACCCCCATCCCTGCCGCGGCCGCTCCGGCCGCGGCGGGCCTGAAGCGGGCGGGGACCGCCCTGTCGGTCGCGGCCCGAGGCGCCGCCGCCCAGACGGTGCGCTACGGCTTCCGCGCCGCCAAGTTCGTGGTGCAGGGGCCACTCAAGGCGTTGCGCTCCCGGGCCCTCGACCGCCGCTTCTTGGAAGCCGGCCTGGCGACCGGGGCCCAGGTGTGGCACTGTCACGACCTCAACACTCTGGCGATCGGCGTCCGGGCCAAGCGCGCCCGGCCGGGCACCCGCCTCGTCTACGACTCCCACGAACTGGCCACCGAGCGCTCCCGTATGGGACGGTGGGCGCGATGGCGGGCGGGCCGGCAGGAGCGCCGCGGCCTCCGCCACACCGACGAGCGCATCTGGACCACCCGCAGCCGGGCCGAGTACATCGTCCGCCGTTACGGCATCCCCTTTCCCACCCTCATCCACAACGTGCCGGAACGCATGGAGGTGAAGCAGGGCTGGGATCTGCGGGAGCGGCTGGGCATCCCCGCCGATCGGCGGATCCTGCTGTACCAGGGGTCGATCCAGGAGTTCCGCGGCATCGAGGAGGCCATCGAGGCGGTGACCCTGCTGGACCGCTGCGTGCTGGTGGTCATCGGCTACGGCTACCACCGGCCGGCCCTCGAGGAGATGGTGCGCCGCCGGGGCCTGCAGGACCGGGTGTACTTCTTCGGGCCCATCCCCAACGACGAGTTGCTCTACTACACCGCCAGCGCCGACGTGGGCTTGTGCGTGATCCGGGGGCAGTCGCTGTCGTACCGCTGGTCGATGCCCAACAAGCTCTTCGAGTACATGATGGCCGGCATCCCCATCGTCGCCTCGGACTTCGAGGAGATGGGGCGAGTGGTGCGCGAGGAAGGGGTGGGGACGGTGTGCGATCCCGACGACCCGCAGAGCATCGCCGCCGCGGTGCGGGCCATCGTGGACGACCCCGAGGCCGAAGCCCGTTTCCGGGCGGCGACCCGGACGGCCATCGAGAAGTACAACTGGGATGAGGAGGAGAGGAAGCTGCTCGCCCTGTACCGGCGCCTGGAGCCGGCGGCGGGCTGACCGCGAGGAGGAGGCATGTTCCGGGCGAAGTACTTCTGGGGAGCACTGGTCATCATCGCCATGTGGGTGGCGGTGCTGGTGATCGGAGTGGCCGGAGAGGGCGACTTCATCGTCGACTCGACGCGCGGCGATGTACGTGTGCCGGGCGCCTGGGGGGTGGCCCTGTTCGCCTTGATCGGAACGGTGGTGGTGGGCGCCGTGGCCTTCCGCGACGGTGCCGCGCCCAAGCCGGAGGCGCCGAAGACGGAGGAGAAGCCGCTGCCGCCCGCGGAGGGGTAGGGACAGGGCGCTCTGAGGTCAGGTCCGCTCGGGTATCCCCGACGAGGCCGCGGCCTCTTGGGCGAGTACGAGCCTGAAACGCACCCGGCCGGTATCGACCCCCTGGTCGCGCAGGATGTCCATCGCCGCAGCCTCAGACACCTGCAGCACCTCAGTGAGGCGCGCCCGGGCCGCATAGAACCCCGGCAACTCGGGGCTCTCGCTCCACCATACGGCGTTGCCGGACGCCGGTTGCCCCCGATGCAGAACCAGGGTTACCAGCAAGTCATCTCCCCTTGTTGACTCCGAGGAGCCTCAGAGCGTCCTCGTCGGTTAGACCCACCCCTCTGGTCAGGATGGATCGCACCAAGCCCGGCGGGATCTCCGTCCTATCGTGAAAGGCCAACCTCAGCGGAGGATACCCCCGATCCACATCCAGAGCCCGTGCGAGCCGGCGCTCTTCACCAGCCGGTACTTGAGGGGCTGGCGCATCAGCAGGCGGCGCAATTCCGGCCGGCGCAGCGACGGCCAGTCGGGCACGCGGGCAAGGTATCGGGTCTGCATCCATCTGGGTAGCCCCCTGCCAAGAGGGTCTGCACCATTGCCGGGAGTTGGATCTCACTCCCGCCTGGGGTACGGCGCCTGGTCGTGCGCCAGGCGATGGTGCCGGCGGCACAGGAGCCTGAGATTGGCCGCCGTGGTAGCCCCGCCTCGGGCCCAGTGGTCGAGGTGGTGAGCATCGCACCAGTGGGCGGGGGTGTCGCAGCCGGGGTGGGTGCAGCCGCCGTCGCGGTGGTTGAGGGCGCGGCGCAGGGCCGGTGAGACCACTCGGGTGCGGCGGCCCACGGCGACGAGGTTGCCGTGCTCGTTGAGGGCCACCGGGGTGAGGTTGGTGTCGCAGGTGAGCCGGCGGGCGGTCTCGGTGTTGATGGTGCCGGTATCGAGGTCGACGACACCGTCGGAGGCGAGGTCGGCGGGGCTGAGAGTGAGGATGAGGTGGGGGCGTTCGCCGCCTTGGCGGGGCCGGTGGGCCGAGTCGAGGTGGCGGCGGCAGATCTCTACCAGGGCGTCGGCGCGGCGCTGCTGCGGGTTGCGGGTGTCACCCCGGTCCAACGCCCAGGTCTCGGCGAGGGACCCGATGGCCGTCATGACCACAGTGCCCGATTCGGGGTCGAAGTCGCCGTCGAGGCGGGTCATGCCCTCCCAGGTAACCGATAGGCACAGCCGGCGCCGCTCGAACGCTCTCCCGGCATCGGCCAGGGCCCCATCGGGGTCGGCGAGGCGACGCCAGTGCGCCACCGCCTTCGGGAACGCCCGGGCCGACAGGGTGCGGGCCTGGGAGACCAGCAGCTTCTCGTCGCGAGAGAACACCTCGGGTGCGGCCTCGCAAGCTTCGACCAGCAGCCGCACCCTGGGCTCGGACAGGTCACCGGTGGTGAAGGCCTGCGCGGTGGCCGGCATGTGGCGCAGTGCCAGAGCGACTCGCACCCGGCTGCGGCTCACCGCGGGAGGCTGGCCCGACGCCGCGATGAGCCACGCGGTGGGGGAGCCGAAGCCCTGGGCCTGCGGCAGCCCGCGGCGATGCGCCATGGCGATCAGCCGGGCGGCGCGAGCCTGAGCCCGGGCTACGAGACGGTCCAGGCGCTGGAGTTCCGCCACCACTTCGGTGTCGGCCAGCCACTCCTCGGGCACCGTCTCCACCGGATCGAGAGCAGCCGACTGGTCGGCTTGGATGGTCATGCCGTACGGTATCAATCAGGGCCGACAGAAACGTGGGAGTGGCCATGAGGCCACCTCACCCCAGGGTGGGGCGGCGGCACCGCCGAGTGGTGGACTCAGCCACCATCGCGCCACGTTGCCCTGCCTGGCCCACCGGAGAATGAACGGTCTAGATCGCATGGGGCTGATCCGTACAATTGTTGGATCTGTACGGTACGATTCAATCTTGTCAGACCGAACAAACTAGGTGACCCGCAATGCCCAGAGGCCGTCCCTCCCGCACCGCCGTGTACGTCCGCCTTGACACGCAGATCGCCGAGCTGTGGGCCCGGATGGGAGGCCTACCGAACCCCGACGAAGCCTCTGGGATCTGGACCGGGATCTGGTACGAAGAAGCTCACCACTCCACGGCCATCGAGGGCAACACGCTGGTGCTCAAGCAGGTGGAGGCCCTCCTGGCCGAGGGTCGGGCCGTCGGCGACAAGGAGCTGAGGGAGTACCTGGAAGTCCGGGGCTACGCCGACGCAGCCCGTTGGGTCTATCAGCAGGCGATCACCCCGCAAGCACGCAGTGATCGGAAGATCATCAACCTCACGGAACTCAGGGAGGTGCACCGCTCTGCAATGAAACCCCTCTGGGACATAGCCCCGCACCCTGGCGCCACCCCGAGAGAAGGCCCGGGATCCTTCCGCGAGCATGACATTCAGCCATTCCCGGGAGGCATGAAACCGCCGCCGTGGGTCGATGTGCCAGCCCAAGTCGAATCCTGGCTCCAGGCCGTCAACCGCCTCGAGGCGCGCATGCGGGACTTCCCCGAGGAACTCGCTGCCCTGCACGGCCGCTTCGAACGCATCCACCCGTTCCTTGACGGGAACGGCAGAACCGGACGACTGGTGCTCAACCTGATCCTGGTGAGATTCGGCTACCCGCCGGCGATCATCTACAAGACCCAGCGTGCCAAGTACATCAGGGCGCTGCGCCGCGCCGATGAGGGAGACCCTGGAGCCCTCGGTGAACTCCTCGCCCGCGCCATTCTCGACAACCTGTACAAGTTCATCGTCCCTGCCGTGGCCGGCCCCGCCCGCCTGGTCCCTCTGGCCGCGCTCGCCGGTGAGGGAATCACCCATGACGCCCTGCGAGTCGCCGCGATACGAGGCCGTCTCCAGGCCACCAAGGGCCCCGACGGCCAATGGCGCAGTTCCCGGATCTGGGTGGATCAGTACCTTGCCACGAAGTACCACCGCGCATGAGGGGGTGTGCTCAGCCGCAGCAGGGTGCCCTCTGTCCTAACCGGTACCGGCAGGGTTGGGGCCGCGTCTAGGGCCGGACACCAGGGCAATCGAGAGGAATGTCCCGGAAGTCCTGCGCTGATCGGGGCTTCCACACGAGGTGTCCTTCCCCTACCTGAACCCCGGTGTCGATCCAGGTGCTGCGCACCACCAGGTGGGCGCCCTCATGTTCCAGAACGAAACCATGTTCGGCCCGGAACGGCTCAGGGTGCCTTTCGATCGTCTCAGCGGCACATCGAACCCACTCCGGATCCGACGCGGAGACGCCGTGGTCGGCGGCTAACCAGAACTTGGGCATCCGGCCAGTCAGCCCCACCACCCCCAAAGCCCCAAGGCCGACCAGGGCCACCAGAACCGCCAGAAGCACCCGAGCCTCAAGC
>VGBK01000077.1 GCA_016870535.1 Actinomycetota bacterium
AGCAGCCGGCAGGCGGCTCCCAGGGTGAGCAGGCTCAGGGCCAGGGCCACCGGCAGCACCAACTCGGTCCGGCGGCGCGGCAGGGCGAGCACCACCAGGCCACCCACGGCGGGGAGGAGGACGATCACCGAGAGGATGGGAAAGTCCACCTACCAGCCTCCCCGCGAGAGGAACCAGGCCAGGAGGGCCACCACCCCCACCACGATGCCCAGGCCGTACTGCCGCACGAAACCCGTCTGCAGCGGCCGCAGGCGCTCCCCCACCGCCCGCACCAGCACCCCCACCCCGTTCACCAGGCCGTCGACCCCCTTCTCGTCCACGGTGACCGAGGTGAAGCGGGCCGCCGCCTCGCCCCCGGCGGCGAACACCCGGGCGTACCCCTCGTCGACCCGGTAGCCGCGCCGCACCAGGTCCCAGGCCGGGCCCTCCTCCGCCGGGCAGCGGGCCCGGAGGTAGGCGGCGGCGGCGAGGAGGATGCCCGCCAGGGCCACCGCCGTCGACACCGCGGCCAGCACCCACTGGGTGCCGCCGGAGGGCAGGTGAGCCAGGTCGAGCCCCTCGAACGACGGCTCCAGGAAGTGCTCCAGGCCGGGGCGCCAGGGGGTGTTGACCGCCCCGGCGGCCAGGGCGAGGACGGCGAGGATCCCCAGGGGAACGGCCATCACACCGGGCGCCTCGTGCGGGTGGGCCCCTTCTTCCCAGCGCGGCCGGCCGAAGAAGGCCAGGTAGATCATCCGGCTCATGTAGAAGGCGGTGATCAGGGCGGTGGCCAGGCCCACCGCCCAGACGGCTAGCCAGG
This sequence comes from Actinomycetota bacterium, assembly GCA_016870535.1. Lineage (GTDB taxonomy): Bacteria > Actinomycetota > Acidimicrobiia > Spongiisociales > UBA11373 > VGBK01. The sequence goes on from VGBK01000077.1 coordinate 800, forward strand.
CCCCGCCCCGGGCGTACAGGGTGGCCAGGATCTCGTCCTTGGACCAGAACCCCGACAGGGGCGGGATGCCCGAGATGGCCAGCCAGGCCACCACCATGGTGGCGGTGGTGACGGGGAGCCTCCGCCACAGCCCTCCCATGCGCCGCAGGTCCTGCTCCCCGGAGAGGGCGTGGATCACCGCCCCGGCCCCCAGGAAGAGCAGGGCCTTGAAGAAGGCGTGGGTGGTGAGGTGGTACATGCCGGCCACATAGGCCCCGGCGCCCACCGCGGCGAACATGTAGCCCAGTTGGCTGATGGTGGAGTAGGCCAGCACCCGCTTGATGTCGTGCTGGGCCACGGCGATGGTGGCGGCGTAGAGGGCGGTGCCGATGCCCACTGCGGCCACCACCGCCGCCGCCGCCGGGGCCAGGTCGAACAGGGCGCCGGTGCGGGCCACCATGAACACCCCGGCGGTGACCATGGTGGCGGCGTGGATCAGGGCCGAGACCGGCGTGGGGCCCTCCATGGCGTCGGGGAGCCACACGTACAGGGGGAACTGGGCCGACTTGCCCGCCGCCCCCAGCAGGAGCAGCAGGGTGATGGCGGTGGCCATGCCCCCCGACAGTTCGGCCGAGGCCCGGCCCAGCACCTGCCCGTAGTCCAGGGAGCCGAAGGCGGCGAAGACCAGCATCAGGGCCGCCAGGAAGCCGGCATCGCCCACCCGGTTCACCACGAAGGCCTTCTTCCCCGCCGCCGCGGCCACCGGCTTCTCGAACCAGAACGAGATCAGCAGGTAGGAGCAGAGGCCCACCAGCTCCCAGCCCACGAAGAGCAGGGCGAAGCCGTCGGCCAGCACCAGGAGGAGCATCGAGGCCACGAACAGGTTCATGTAGGCGAAGAAGCGGCCGAACCGGGGATCGCCCTTCATGTAGCCGATGGAGTACAGGTGGATCAGTGCGCCCACCCCGGTGACCACCAGCGCCATGAGGGCCGACAACGGGTCCCAGAGCAGCCCGGCCGACACCCCCAGCGGGCCCAGCCACTCGAACCAGGGCACCCGCAAGGTCTCGCCGCTCCCGGTGAGGAAGCCCCAGCCGGCCACGGCGGCCAGGGCGAAGCCGGTTCCCACCGTTGCGGTTCCCAGCATTCCGGCCAAGGGCTCGGGCAGGCGGCGGCCGGCGAAGAGCAGCACCACGCTCCCTCCCAGCGGGAGGAGGATGAGCAGGGAGACCATGACCTCGCTCGCCTCCATCGCCTATCCCTTCAGCCCGGACAACTCGTCCACCGAGGCGGTGGCCCGGCGGCGGAACACCGCCACGATGATCGCCAGGCCCACCACCACCTCGGCGGCGGCCACCACCATCACGAAGAACACCGCCGCCTGCCCGTCGAGCACTCCCAGCGCCCGGCCGGCGGCCACGAACGACAGGTTGGCGGCGTTGAGCATCAACTCCACCGACATGAACATCACCAGCGCGTTGCGCCGCAGCAGCATGCCCGAGGCGCCGATGACGAAGATCACCGCCGCCAGCGCCAGGTACCAGCCCGGGGTGACGATCATGCCGCCTCCCCCTCGTCCTCCTCGCCGCCTTCCTCGCCGGGGCGGAACATGCCGAGGGCAATGGTGCCCGCCGCCGCGATGATCAGGAGCAGGGCGGTCAACTCGAAGGGGAGCACCCAGCGGCGGAACAACTCGTTCCCCAGCGCCTCCGCAGTGCCCTCCCGCGCTCGGCCGCCGGAGGGCCCGGTGACCCAGGCGAAGCGGCCCGCCACCAGCACCGCCCCCCCGAACAGCACCAGCAGGCCCAGTGCCAGGGGACGCTGCACCGGCAGGTTCTCCTTGCGGTTCTCGGCCCGGTCGACCCCCACCAGCATGACGACGAAGAGGAACAGGGTCATGACGGCCCCGGCGTAGACGATCACCTGGACGGCGGCCACCAGGTGCGCCCCGTTGGAGACGTAGAACACCGCCACCGAGAACAGGGTGAGCATGAGGCCCAGGGCCGAGTAGACCGGGTTGCGGGCCCACACCGTGGTCACCGCCCCGAACACGGCCGCCAGGGCGAAGATGACGAAGAGGACCAGTTCCACCATCAGCCCTCTCCCTCCTCAACCGCGGGCGGCGCCGACTGGCCTCGCTCGGCGGGGGGCAGGCCCCAGCCGGCGATCGGGGTCCAGGCTACGACCCCCTCGTAGGCGGCCCGCCCCGACGGGGAGGTGGCCCGCATCCAGCCGTCGGGACGGCGCAACTCGTCGAGGTCGGCCAGCGGACCGGGAGGCTGGGGATGGGGCACCGTCCCCTCGGCATCCATGAGCAGTTCGTCCCGGGTGTACATGGCGTCGCGGCGGCGGGTGACCGACATCTCGAAGAGGTGGGTCATGGTGATGGCCTCGGTGGGGCAGGCCTCCACGCACAGCCCGCAGAAGATGCAGCGCAGCAGGTTGATCTCGTAGACGTAGCCGTAGCGCTCCCCGGGGCCGACCGGGGCGCCGGGCGGGTTCTCCCGGCCGCGCACGTAGATGCAGCGGGCGGGGCAGACCCCGGCGCAGAGCTCGCAGCCGATGCACTTCTCCATGCCGTCGGGATAGCGGTTCAGCACGTGCCGGCCGTGGAAGCGCACCGGCTTCTGCCGCTTCTCCTCCGGGTACGACGTGGTGACCCGCCGCCGGAACATCTGGCGGAAGGTGACGGCGAAACCCGACCAGGCGCCCATCAGCCCGCCACCCTCTCCCACGGCCAGCCCCAGGTGCGCACCGCAGTGACCAGGGCGAAGACCATCAGCCACACCAGCGAGAGCGGGATGAGCCGCTTCCAGCCCAGGTTCATCAACTGGTCGTAGCGCAGCCGGGGCAGCGTGGCTCGGATCCAGACGAACACGAAGACCAGGATGAAGGTCTTCAGGAAGAACCAGAACAGCGGCATCACCCAGGCGATCCACGGCGGCAGGCCGAAGTCGGGGCCCAGCCAGCCCCCGAAGAACAGCGTCACCGCCAGTGCCGAGACGTTGAACATGTTCAGGTACTCGGCCAGGTAGAAGAGGGCGAAGCGGAACCCCGAGTACTCGGTGTGGTAGCCCCCCACCAGTTCCGCCTCGGCCTCCACCAGGTCGAACGGCGCCCGGTTGGTCTCGGCGATGGCGGCGATGAAGAAGATGACGAAGGAGGGGGCCAGCCAGAACACGAACCAGCCCGGGATCATCCACCGGAACGAGCCCTGCTGGAGATCCACGATCCGGGAGAGCGACATGGCCCCCAGCCCGGTCTCCCCCGCCGACTGCGCCGAGGCGAGGAGCACCACCGGCACCAGGGCCAGGCCCATGGCCGCCTCGTAGGAGATCATCTGGGCGGTGGCCCGGATCCCGCCGAGCAAGGGGTACTTGGAGCCCGACGCCCACCCGCCCAGCACCACGGCGTACACCGCCAGCGAGGACATGGCCAGCACGAAGAGCACGGCCACGTTCAGGTCGGTGACCTGCAGGGTGACCCGGGTCTCCCCGATGTGGAAGGGGCGCCCCACCGGGATCACCAGGAAGATGAGGAAGGCGGGGACCATGGCGGCGATGGGCGCCGCCAGGTAGACCCCCAGTTGCACCTTGCGCGGGATCACCGACTCCTTGAACAGCAGCTTCAGCCCGTCGGCCACCGTCTGCAGGATCCCCCAGGGGCCCGCCCGGTTCGGGCCGATGCGGTTCTGCATGTCGGCCACCACCTTGCGCTCGATCCACACCAGCAGGATCACCACGACCAGGAGCAGGGCGAAGGCGGCCACCACCTTGACCGCCCCGGTGAACCAGATGTTGGCGAAGAGGCGCTCGAGGAGGCTCACGGCAGCACCTCCACGTCCACCCGAAGGCCCGGCCCCACCGCCGCCCCCAGGTTCGCCGCCAGGTAGACGGTGCCCGGCGCCAGGGAGGGGTCGAGGGCGGCCGTCAACTCGGCACTCCCGGCGCTCCCGGTGAGGCGCACCCGAGAGCCCTCCGCCGCGCCCAGGCGAGCCGCATCGGCGGGATGCAGGCCCAGCACCGGCTCCCCGGCCAGCCCGGCCGGCGACCCTCCTTGCTGCAGCATCGTCCCCCGGTCGTAGAGCACTCGGGCGAGGTGCAGCACCAGGTCCCCGGATTCCTCCTGCGGGGCTTCCAGCGGGAGGCGATACGGCACCGGGACGGGCAGCAGCCGGCCCTCCCGGCCGGCCCCCCGGTCGAGGGTGTCCCAGGCGACCCCCGCATAGGCCGGAGCCACCTCGGCCACCTCGGCGGCCAGCGCCTCGGCCGACTCCGCCCCGATACGGTGTCCCAGGCGGGTCGCCAGGTCCTCGAGGATCTCGTGGGCCGGCCGCGCCTGCCCCGGCCCCGGCACCAGGCGGTTCACCTTCTGCACCCGGCCTTCCAGGTTGGTCACCGTCCCCTCGACCTCGGCGAAGCCCAGGGCGGGGAACACCACGTCGGCTCGCCGCGCCGACTCGGTGAGGAAGAGGTCGACCGCCACCACCAGTTCGGCTCCCTCGAGGGCGGCGACGGCCCGGGCCGGGTCGGGGAAGTCGGCCGCCGGGTCGCAGCCGAGCAGCACCAGGGCCCGGATCCGGCCCTCCCCGAGGCCGGTGATGATCCCGGCGGCGTCCTCGCCCTCGCCTCCGGACAGGCCGCCCCAGCGGGCTTCCAGGGCCTCCCGGGCCGCCGGGTCGGCCGCCGGCACCCGGCCGGGCAGCAGGTCCGGGGCCACCCCCATGTCGAGGCCCCCGTACAGGTTGCCGCGCCGCGTCACGGGCAGCACCTTGGCCCCGGCGAAGCCCTCGGCGAAAGCGGCCACCGCCTCCGCCAGGCCCGGGTCCTCGGCGAGGCCGGTGCGGCCCACGATCGCCACCAGCGGCCCCCGCTCCAGGGCGGCCCGGACGGAGGCGGCGTCTCCCTCTCCTTCGGAGAGGCGGCGCAGCATCGCGGCCCCCTCGCCCGGGCGGTAGCGCAGGGAGTGGGCCGCCACCGGGTCCAGGCCGTTCCCGCGGGGATGCACCACCACCAGGCCGGCCCCGCGCCGCACCGCGCCCCGCACCCGCAGGTAGAGAACGGGCAACTCCTCCTTCAGGTCGGGCCCCCAGAGGAGGATGGCTCCCGCCCCGTCCAGGTCGTCGATGGCGGCCCGGTGGGGCGAGGCCGTCAGGAAGCGGGCCCCCAGGGCGTCGTCCAGGCGGGCGTCGAGGTGGTTGGTGCCCACCGTCGCCCGCAGGAACTTGCCGAAGGCGTAGGCCTCCTCGTTGGTGCTGCGGGCGCCGCCCAGGCCGGCCACCGCGTCGGCCCCGCTGCCGTCGATGACCCGCCGCAGGCCCGTGGCCGCCCGATCCAGGGCCTCGCCCCAGGTGGCGGCGTGGAGTTCCCCGTCCTTCCCCCGCACCAGAGGCGCGATGAGTCGCTCCGGCGACCGGAGGTACTCGAACCCGAAGCGCCCCTTGTCGCAGAGCCACCCCTGGTTGGTGGGGGCGTTGTCCACTCCCAGGAAGCGGACCACCTCGTTGGCGCTCGCCTGCACGGCGATCCGGCAGCCGACCGAGCAGTGGGGGCAGGTGCTCTCCACCGCCTCGAGGTCCCAGGGCCGGGCCCGGAACCGGTAGGGGATGGCGGTGAGCGCCCCCACCGGGCAGACCTGCACCGTGTTCCCCGAGAAGTAGGAGGCGAAGGGCTCCCCGGGGAAGGTGAGCACCTGGGTGTCGTTGCCCCGCGACACGAACTCGATGAGGGGGTCGCCGGCCACCTCGTCGGCGAAGCGGGTGCACCGGGCGCAGAGGATGCATCGCTCCCGGTCGAGCAGCACCAGGTCGGAGATGGGGATGGGCTTGGCGAAGTGCCGCTTCTCCTCGACGTAGCGGCTCTCCCCCGGGCCGCAAGCCATGGTCTGGTCCTGCAGGGGGCACTCCCCGCCCTTGTCGCACACCGGGCAGTCGAGGGGGTGGTTGATCAGCAGGAACTCGAGCACGCCCTCCTGGGCCTTCTCGACCACGTCGGAGGCGGTGTGGACCACCATTCCCTCCGCCACCCGGGTGGTGCAGGAAGTGGTGAGCGCCCGGCCGCGGGGGCCCTCGATCTCCACCAGGCACATGCGGCACATCCCCACCGGATCAAGGCGGGGGTGCCAGCAGAAGCGGGGGATGTAGTTGCCCGACCGCTGCGCCACCGCGATGAGCAGCTCCCCGGCCTCGGCCTCCACCGGCCGCCCGTCGATGGTGAGGGTGACCCGCTCAGCCACCGGCGCCTCCCCGAGTGACGCGAGCCTCCACCTCGGGGCGGAAGTGCCGCATGATCGAGACGATGGGGGCGGTGGCCGAGGGCCCCAGCGGGCAGATGGTGGTCTGGGCCGGGGGCCAGCGGAGCCCGGGGGAGATGTTGTCGCTGATGTCGAGCAGCAGGTCGAGGTCGGCGGGACGGCCCGCGCCCCGCAGGATCCTCTCGAGCACCCGCTGCATCCAGGTGGTCCCTTCACGGCACGGGGTGCACTGCCCGCAGGACTCGTGGGCGAAGAACCGCACGATCGACAGCGCCGCCGCCACCACGTCGGTGGTCTCGTCCATGACGATCACCGCTCCGGAGCCGAGCATGGTGCCCAGGCGAGCCGCATCGTCGATGGTGACCGGTTCGTCCAGGTGCTCGGGCACGAGCCACGGGGCCGAGGCCCCGCCGGGGATCCAGGCCTTCAGCCCCCGCCCGGCGCGCATGCCGCCGCCCAGGTGCTCCCCGAAGATGAGGTCCCGCCAGGTGAGGCCCATCACCACCTCGTAGTTGCCGGGGCGGCGCACGTGGCCCGAGAGGGAGAAGAGGCGGGTGCCCCGGGACCCCTCGGGCCCGATGGCGTCGTAGGCGGTGCCGCCGTGGGTGATGATCCAGGGCAGGTTGCTGATCGTCTCGACGTTGTTGACGATCGTGGGCCTGCCGTACAGGCCGGCCACCGCCGGGAACGGGGGCCGGATCCGCGGCTCCCCGCGGCGCCCTTCCAGGCTGTTGAGCAGGGCGGTCTCCTCGCCGCAGATGTAGGCCCCCGCCCCGAGGTGCACGGTGAGGTCCAGGTCGAACCCCGAGCCGGCGATGCCCCGGCCCAGGAATCCGGCGGCGTAGGCCTCCTCCACCGCCCGCTGCAGGCGGCGGGCGGGCCGGGCGTACTCCCCCCGCACGTAGACGAAGGCCTGGTGCACCCCGAGGGCATAGGCGGCGATGGCCGCCCCCTCGACCAACTGGTGGGGGTCGCGCTCCAGCAACTGGCGGTCCTTGAAGGTCCCCGGCTCCGATTCGTCGGCGTTCACCACCAGATACCGCGGCGTGGCCGCCGCCAGGAATCCCCACTTGACCCCACAGGGGAAGCCGGCCCCGCCCCGGCCCCGCAGGTTGGAGGCCTTAACCTCGGCGGTCACCTGGTCCGGGGTCATCTCGGCCAGGGCGCGACGCAGCGCGTCGTACCCCCCGGTGGCCAGGTAGCGCTCGAGGGTGTGGCTGTCGGCCCGATGGGCCTCCATGCGGGCGAAGAGGATCCCGGCGGTCACGGCCCCGCCTCCGCAGTGCCGTACGGCTCGAAGGCCGGCACCGGGGCCACCGCCCCGGCCGCCTCTCCCGGCCCCCAGTCGAAGGCGGGCCGGCCCCCGAACTCCTCCTGCAGGGCGTCGGAACGGATCACCGCCGGGCGCTGCTCCCGCAACCGGCGGCACAGGCGCTGCGCCGCCTCCGGGGTCACCCCCTCCACCGTCTCGTAGTTCACCTGCAGGGCCGGTGCCCCGCCGCAGGCCCCCAGGCACTCCACGTGCTCCACCGTGAAGAGGCGCTCGCCGTCGGTCTCGCCGCCGGCCACCCCGGTCTCCTCCTCCACCGCGGCCAGCACCGCTTCCCCGCCGAGCAGGTGGCAGGAGATCGAGGTGCACACCGAGATCAGGTAGCGCCCCGGAGCCTCCTGGTACATCGTGTAGAACGAGGCCACGCCCTGCACCTGGGCGGGCGTCAGCCCGGTGAGTTCCGCCACCCGGCGCACCCCGGCGGCGGTCAGTCCGCCGTCGTGCTTCATGGCCAGGTAGAGCAAGGGGCCGACGGCAGAGCGCCGCTCAGGATACCGGCCGGCCAGGGCCTGCGCCCGCCCTTCGAGTTCGGGGGGCCAGGCAGTCATCGGTCCACATCCCCCAGCACCGGGTCGGCCGAGGCCACCGTGGCCACCGTGTCGGCCACCAGCGA
>VGBK01000078.1 GCA_016870535.1 Actinomycetota bacterium
CGCCCAGGGTGACCTGGAGGGTCAGGACGACGATCTCGAGAACTGCGGGGTCCAGGGCCCACAGCAGCCGGAAGGCCTCACCGAGAGAATCGAGAAGGGCCGTCATTCAACAGCCCGGCCCAAGTGCCACCGGCTTCGCGGGGCACGCTCGACCGGTGGCGCGTGGAGGAACGGAGCCTTTGGGCTTGGATGAGGCAAATGGGGCTCGCCGGCACGGCCCGACCCGCGCCGTCCCCGAGCCCTGCCCGGGGACGGCGCGGAGGATGCTGCGGTGCGCCTCAGCGGTTCCGCCACGCTTCCGAGTCGGGGAAGAACAGCGCCTGGCCGAACGCTTCGCTCCCGAACGTCTCGATCTGCTGCTGGATCTCGAGGGAGGTGAGCCAGTCGGCGAACTTCTGGGCGAGGTCGGCGTTGATGCCTCCCTTGTCGGGGTTCACCGGGATCACGCCGTAGGGATTGAACAGCGCCGGGTCGGCGTTCTCCGCGATCGACGCTCCGCCCACCATCACCTCCAGGTTGGGCAGGCTGCCTCGCTGGGCGAGGTAGGTCCCACGGTCGGTGAGGGTGTAGGCACCGGTCTCGTCGGCGAAGCGGAGTGTGTCGCCCATGCCCTGGCCCAGCGACTTGTACCAGGCGAAGCCGGCCTCGGGATCCACCCCGGTGGCCTGCCACAGGGACTTCTCCTTGGAGTGGGTGCCGCTGTCGTCTCCCCGGGAGGCAAAGGTGGCCTCGCCGGCAGCGATGGCGACCAGGGCCTCGGCGGCGGTGGACATGCCCGCCACCCCGGCCGGGTCGGCGGCGGGCCCGACGATGATGTAGTCGTTGTACATGACGTCGTAGCGGGCGGTGCCGTGGCCTTCGGCAACGAAGGCGTCCTCTCGGGACCGGGAGTGGACCAGGATCACGTCGGCGTCTCCGGCCTTGCCCAGTTCGATGGCCTGGCCGGTACCCACCGCCACGATGTCCACCCGGGCGCCGAACTTCTTCTCGAACGCGGGGACGATGGCGTCGAGCAAGCCCGAGTCCGCAGTGGAAGTGGTGGTGGCGAGGCGAAGGATCTGAGTCTCCGATTTGCCGCAGCCGACGAAGCCGGCGGCGGCCACCAGCAGCGCCGAGAGCCCCAGGATCAGCAGGCGTGAGCGCATCACCTTCCCTTGTCGTAGTGATGGTTCATCATAACGGTTCGGGCGGGACGGCGGGTCTCAGGCGCCGGGAGGGGGCTCGAAGGTGTCGAGGTAGATGAGGCGGATGGCCTGATCGGCGCGCTCGCAGAAGATCCGCATCCGCTCTACATGGTCTCGGCCCGCCTGGGTGAGATGGGCCCCGCCCCCTTCCGGGCCCCCGGTCTGGGTTTCGAGCAGGCGCTCGCCCAGGCGTTCCTCCATCTCGTGGACCTTCTGCCAGGCGACGCGGTAGGGGACTCCCGTGACCCGGGCGCCTTCGGTGATTGAGCCGTGCTCGTCGATGGCGGCCAACAACCGCATGCGCCAGCGTGACATCACCACTTCGCCGTCCCTCTCGAACCACACGTTGAAGTTGGGCTCCAAGGCGGTCATAGCAGATGATCCTCCGTACCCAGAGTACCGGGCCCCGGCCGGGGCGGGGGAGGAGGAGGCTGCGCCGGCCGCCATTCGATGTCGGGGCGGGGGCCATGGCGTCCGGGGCTTCAGGCCCGGCCCACCAGCCAGCCTCGTTCGGCGTAGCCCGCCCGCTGCCGGCGGAACTCCTCGTCCAGAAGGGACCAGAGCGAGTGATCCAGCCAGGTTCCCGCCACCAGGACCTCCTTGCGCAGCAAGCCCTCCCGCACGAACCCCAGCTTCTCGGCCACCCGTTCGCTGGCGCGGTTTCCTACCGCCACCCGCAGCACCACCCGGTGCAGGCCGATCTCCTCGAAAGCCACCTGCAGCACGCGGGCGGCCGCTTCGGTGGCGATCCCCTGCCCGGTGTGATCGCTGCGCACCCAGTAGCCCACCTCGCCGGCCTGCTCGCGCCGCGAGGTGGGCCACACGGAGATATTCCCCAGGTGGGTCACCCCGTCGGTGTGGCTGCGCAGGGCGAAGTCGTGGGCGCGCCCTTCCTCCCAGGCGGTCTGGCTGTCGCGGATGAAGCGCAGGGCGTCGCTGCGCCCGTAGCGGGGATGCGGCCAGGGGAGCCAGCGACTCAACTCGGGGAGGGAAGAGCAGACCGACTCCACCAGGGCTTCGGCATCCCGGCGGTGGAAGGGGCGCAGCGCCAGCCGCGGGGTGGTGCGCATCCCGGCGGGCAAGCCCCTCCGCATGGCTGCCAGCCTATCGGCTCGGCGGGCGCGGGCCGGAGAGGCAGGGGCGGCAACGGGCATAGCATGGCCTGGTGAGCCGTCTCTGGGAGCCGTTGCGGTCGTTGCCGCCGGTGGCCCGCCCGCCCGGCATGAAGGCGGCGGTGCTGGTGCCGCTGTACGAGGACGGCGACGACCTGCGGCTCATCCTCACCCGGCGCCACGGCGGCCTGGCCACCCACGCCGGGGACGTGGTGTTCCCCGGGGGGATGATCGACCCGGGCGACTCCGGGCCCGAGGACGCGGCTCGGCGCGAGGCCTGGGAGGAGATCGGCCTGCCGCCTGAGGCGGTGCAGGTACTGGGTGGCCTCGAACCCACCTCCACCCGCAGCACCGAGATGCTGATCGTCCCGGTGGTGGCGCGGGTGGACCGGCCGGGGCGTCTGGTGCCCGCCCCCGGCGAGGTGGAAGCCATTCTGGAGCCCCGCCTGGCCGACCTGCTCGATGAGACGGCCTGGCGACGGGAGGAGTGGCAGGGGCACCCCATCTGGTTCCGGCCCTTTCCCGAGGGGCTGCTGTGGGGCGCCACCGCCCGGATGGTGCGCTCTCTGCTGGACTACTTCCGCGTCTGAGCGCCGCCGGGGGGCGGAGCGTCGCGCCCCGCCGGGGGGATCACTCGGCGGCGAGGTCGGCGAAGGTGGTGCTCTCCATCTTCTCCGAGACGAAGTCCCGGATGGCACCGAACACCTCCAGCAGGGCCGGACTGCGGCTGATGGGGGTGGGCTCGTAGAAGTAGCGGCTCACCGACTCCACCGGGGCCAGGGCGCCGTCGAGGAGGCGGATGACCTCGGCCATCGAGATGGCGGAGGGATCCTTGGCGAGGCGGTAGCCGCCCCCGGTGCCGCGGCGGCTGCGCACGTATCCCGCCCGCTTGAGGATCAGCAGGATCTGCTCCAGGTACTGACGAGGTATCTCCTGGCGTTCGGCCACGATCGCGGCAGAGATGAACCCCTCGTCACGGTGCCGGGCGAGGTCGATGAGCGCCAGGCAGGCGTACTCGCTGCGGGTAGACAGTTTCACGGGTGCTCCCTCGCCGCCGGGGCCCCAAGGTAGCCGCGCTGCGCCGGCAGGTGGTGCCGCCTCACTTGACGGGGAGGGCGGCGCGTCGCTCCGGCGGCGTCACCGTCTCGATGTCCTGGAGGGTGACGAAGGCTGCCGGGTCCAGGGAGTGCACGATGCGGAGCGCCTCCCGGGCGCGGCGGCGGGGGATGATGGTGAAGGCCAGGCGCACCTCGCCGTCGCGTCCGTCGGCATTGACCATGGTGACGGCGAACCCCGCCTTCCGCAGCGCCCCCTCCACCTGGGGGCTGGTCACCGGCGTCACCACCCGCATCATGGTGGTCCCCACCGCCAGCCATGACTCCAGGAGCGTCCCCAGGATGGTGCCGAGGGCAAACCCTCCGGCGTAGGCCAGCATGCGGGGCGGGCTGTTCAGGCTGGAGAAGACCAGCGTCGCCGCCACCAGCCAGGTGAACACCTCGACGAAGCCGATGGCCGCCGGCAGCAGGCGATGGCGGCGGCTGAGCAGGATGATGCGCAGCGTCCCCAGCGAGACGTCGACGAGGCGGAGCGACACGATGAGCAGGATGCTCCAGGCGAGTTTCATGACGGCGGGCAGTGTACGGGGCCGACGGCGAGGCGGGGGGGACGCTTGAGGCGGCTCTCAGCGGCCTCCGGCGGCGCTCAGCCCCACAGATGGACGAACAGGGGGGCCAAGACCACGGCGGGCAGCAGGTTGGCCACCCGCACCTCCTTGAGCCCGAGGAGGCGGAGGGAGATCCCGAGCAGGAGGACCCCGCCCGCCGACGCCAGGGCGGCGAGCATCGGGTCGGTGAGCACGCCATCCAGGAAGCGGCCGCCCAGCGCGATGGCCCCCTGGTACAGGCCCACGCTGAACGCGGCCAGGCCCACCCCCCAGCCGTAGACCGAGGCGAACGCCAGCGAGGCGAAGCCGTCGAGGGCGGCCTTCACCAGCAGCATCTCCGGGTCGCCCAGGCCGTCCTGGATGGAGCCGACCACCGCCAGGGGGCCCACGCAGAAGACGAGCGAGGCCACCACGAAGCCCTCGCTGAAACGGCTTCCCCGGTCCGGCGGCGAGGCCGTCTCGGGGGCGGCGACGTCGATGGCCACGGCGCGGCGGCCCGACACCCGGCGTTGCAGGGCATCGCCCAGGCGGGTGAGGCCCGACTCGATTCGAGCCAGTTCACCGATGACCGCCCCGGCCAGCACCGCCGCCAGCACCAGGGCGAACTCGTCGGTCTTGATCACCTCGCGCACCGCCAGGGCGGCGGTGAGCAGGCCCAGAGTGGCGGTGACCGTCTCGCGAAAGCGCTCCGGGAAACGGCGGCCGGCCAGCGCCCCGGCCGCGGTCCCGGCGACCACGGTGGCGACGTTGGTGAGGGTGCCGACGAACATCGGCGGGATGGTAGGGGCAGCCCGGGGACCCGGAGACCGCTCCCCGGGCTGCTACCCTCGCTGCCCGGCGCACCTCCTCCTCTGCGGTGGCCGCGGCACTCCGGCCGGGACGCAGCGCGAGAGGGCGCTTCACGGCGGCTCGGGAGGAGCAGTGGCACGCCAGAGGGTCTTCTCGGGCATCCAGCCCACGGGGAACATCCACCTCGGCAACTACCTGGGGGCCCTGCGCAACTGGGTGGCCCTGCAAGCGGACTACGACTGCATCTACTGCGTGGTCGACCTCCACGCCATCACCGTGCCCCAGGATCCGGCCGCTTTCCTCGTTGAGCGCGGCAACGCCGCCAAGGTGCTGCTGGCCATGGGGGTGGACCCCCGGCGCTCCCTGCTCTACTACCAGAGCCGGGTGCCCCAGCACGCCGAACTGGCCTGGATCCTCAGCACCATCGCCTCGACCGGGCAGTTGAACCGCATGACCCAGTTCAAGGAGAAGGCCGACAAGGCCGGCTCCAACCTGGGCCTCTACTCCTACCCGGTGCTCATGGCCGCCGACATCCTGCTGTTCCGCGCCGACGCCGTGCCGGTGGGCGAGGACCAGAAGCAGCATCTGGAGCTGACCCGGGATCTGGCGGAGCGGTTCAACGCCCGGTTCGGCGAGGAGTTCCCCCTCCCCGAGCCGATCATCCCCAAGACCGGGGCCCGGGTCATGTCGCTGCAGGATCCGACGGCCAAGATGTCCAAGTCCGACCCGGACCCGGCCGGCCGCGTTCTCATCCTCGACGATCCGGCCACCATCCGGCGGCGGGTGAAGCGGGCGGTCACCGACTCGGAGACCGAGGTGCGCTACGACTGGGAGAAGAAGGCGGGCATCGCCAACCTCATGGAGGTGTACTCGCTGTTCACCGGCGCCTCCATGCAGCAGATCGAGGCCGAGTTCGGTTCCGGGGGATACGGGCGGTTCAAGGAGGCGGTGGCCGAGGCGGTGGTTGCCGGCCTGGCTCCCTTCCGCGAGGCCTACGACGCCCTCGACGATGCCGCGGTGCACCGCATCATGGAGGAGGGGGCTGTTGCGGCACGGGACCGCGCCGTCCCCTTCATGGAGGGAGTCTTCCGGCGGGTCGGGCTGAGCGCCTGAGCCCTACTGGTACGCTGCGCCTCTGAGCGGCGGCAGGAGGCCCGGGTGGACATCGACATCGGCATCGGCAAGTCGGGCCGGCGCGCCTGGGGCTTCGACGACATCGCCATAGTCCCCAGCCGGCGGACGCGCGACCCCGACGACATCGACATCTCCTGGGAGATCGACGCCTTCACCTTCGGCCTGCCGCTGCTGGCCGCCGCCATGGACTCGGCGGTGAGCCCGGCCACCGCGGTGGCCGTCGGGCGCCTGGGCGGCCTGGCGGTGCTGAACCTCGAAGGCCTGTGGACCCGCTACGCGGATCCCACCCCGCAGTTGGAGGAGATCGCCGCCTTGCCGACCGCCGCCGCCACCGGGCGGATGCAGGAGATCTACGCCGCCCCGGTGCAGCCCGACCTGATCGGGCGGCGCATCCAGGAGATGAAGGAGGGCGGCATCGTCACTGCCGCCAGCCTGACCCCGCAGCGGGTGCGCGACTACGCCGCCATCACCGTGGAGGCCGGCCTCGACCTGCTGGTGATACAAGGCACCGTGGTCTCCGCCGAGCACGTGTCGACTCGAACCCAGCCGCTGAACCTGAAGGAGTTCATCGCCGCCTTCGAACTGCCGGTGATCGTCGGGGGCTGCGCCTCGTACAGCACCGCCCTCCACTTGATGCGCACCGGGGCGGTGGGGATCCTGGTGGGAGTGGGGCCGGGCGCCGCCTGCACCACCCGCGGGGTGCTCGGGGTGGGGGTCCCCCAGGCGACGGCCATCGCCGACGCCGCCGGGGCGCGCATCCGCTACCTCGATGAGGCGGGCCGCTACGTCCACGTCATCGCCGACGGCGGCATGCGCACCGGCGGGGACATCGCCAAGGCCATCGCCTGCGGCGCCGATGCCGTCATGCTGGGCTCCCCGCTGGCCTCGGCCGCCGAGGCCCCGGGACGGGGGTTCCACTGGGGCATGGCCACCTTCAACCCGGTGCTGCCGCGCGGGGCCCGGGTGCAGGTGGGCAACCTGGGCACCCTGGAGGAGATCCTGCTCGGCCCGGCTCGGGAGAACGACGGCCGGTGCAACCTGTTCGGCGCTCTACGGGTGGCCATGGCCACCACGGGCTATGCCGACGTCAAGGAGTTCCAGAAGGCCGAAGTGATGGTGGCCCCGGCCCTCCAGACCGAGGGGAAGGCCCTGCAGCGCCACCAGGGGATCGGCATGGGGTGACCGGCCCCGGGGCGCAGGACGGCTTCGACCGGGTGCTGGTGGTCGACTTCGGCGCGCAGTACGCCCGTCTCATCGCCCGGCGGGTGCGTGAGGCCCACGTCTACTCGGAGATCGTTCCCCGGCAGATCACCGCCGCCGAGGTGGCGGCGCGGCGCCCGGTGGGCCTGATCCTGTCGGGGGGGCCGGCCTCGGTGTACGCCGCGGACGCCTACACCCTCGACCCGGCGATTCTCGACCTGGGGATCCCGGTGCTGGGGATCTGCTACGGGCATCAGTTGCTCGCCCGGATGCTCGGGGGCGAGGTGGCCCGCACCGACGCCGCCGAGTTCGGGAAGGCCGAGCTCGCCGTAGCCGCCCCGGGCTTGCTCCTGGAGGGCCTCCCCGAACGGCAGGGGGTCTGGATGAGCCACCGGGATGCAGTGGTGCGGGCCCCACAGGGGTTCACCGTCACCGCCACTACCCCCGCTTCCCCGGTGGCGGTCATGGAGGACCGGGGCGCCGGCCGCTTCGGGGTGCAGTTCCATCCCGAGGTGGGGCATACCCCGCGAGGGGAGGAGATCCTGAAAGCCTTCCTCTTCGCGGCCTGCGGAGCCCGTCCCACCTGGACCCGGACCTCGATCATCGAGCAGGCGGTGGCTGCCGTGCGGCGGCAGGTGGGGGGCGAGCGGGTGCTCTGCGGGCTGTCGGGCGGAGTCGACTCGGCGGTGGCCGCCGCCCTGGTCCACCGTGCCGTGGGCGACCGCCTGACCTGCGTGTTCATCGACCACGGGCTGCTGCGGGCCGGCGAGGCGGAACAGGTCGAGGCGACTTTCCGCTCCCACTTCCGGGTGGACCTGCTCCACGTGCGGGCCGCCGACCGTTTCCTGGCGGCGCTGGCCGGGGTGACCGATCCCGAGGCCAAGCGCAAGGCCATCGGGGAGACCTTCATCCGGGTCTTCGAGGAGGTGGCGGCGGCGCGCTCCGATGCCCGCTTCCTCGTGCAGGGAACCCTCTACCCCGATGTGATCGAGTCGGGGACCCCCGATGCCGCGCGCATCAAGAGCCATCACAACGTGGGCGGCCTCCCCGCCGACATGCGCCTGGAGTTGGTAGAGCCGTTGCGGGAGTTGTTCAAGGATGAGGTCCGCGCCGTGGGCGAGGAACTCGGCCTGCCCGAAGAGATGGTGTGGCGCCAGCCCTTCCCCGGTCCCGGGCTGGCGGTGCGCATCATCGGGGAGGTCACCCCGGAGCGCCTCGACATTCTGCGCGCCGCCGATGCGATCATCCTCGAAGAGGTGCGGCGCGCCGGCCTCTACAGGCAGCTGTGGCAGGCCTTCGGGGTGCTGCCGGCGGTGCGCTCGGTGGGAGTGCAGGGCGACGAGCGGACCTACGCCTACCCCCTCATCGTGCGCGCCGTGACCAGTGAGGACGCCATGACCGCCGACTGGGCCCGCCTCCCCTACGACGTGCTGGAGCGCATCTCCTCCCGGGTGATCAACGAGGTGCCCGGCATCAACCGGGTGGCCTACGACATCTCGTCGAAGCCGCCGTCAACCATCGAGTGGGAGTAGGGGCGGTAAGGGAGACCGGTTGCTCCCCCTTCCGCTTCAGCGGGAGGGGGTTGGGGGGAGGGAAGCGAGGCTCCCCCTCCCGTTCCGGCGGGAGGGGGTTGGGGGGAGGGAAGCGAAGGGCGCGGCGGAGGTCTGGTCGCGCTCTCCGGTTCCCCCCCCCGCCCCCGCGGGGCA
>VGBK01000079.1 GCA_016870535.1 Actinomycetota bacterium
GGATGCCGGGTTGGTGGACCGGCCCCGTACCCCGCGGGGTTCACCGGCCCGCACCGGGGAGGAGATGGAGGGGCTGGTGTGCGGGGTGCGGGAGAAGCATCTGGCGTGGGGTGGCCGCAAGATCCGCGGTTTCCTACTCCGTCAAGGGCACGCCGGGGTGCCGGCCGCGTCGACGATCACCCAGATCCTCCGCCGTCACGAACGGGTTGCCGCGCCGGCTGCTCCTCGCGGCTACCGGCCCTTCGAGCATCCCGCACCGAACGACCTGTGGCAGATGGACTTCAAAGGCTCCTTCCAGCTGGCCGACGGCCAGCCGGTCCACACCCTGGGTGTTCTAGACGATCATTCCCGTTTCAACCTGTGCCTGGCGGCCTGCACCGACCAGCAGACCGCAACGGTCAAGACCCTGCTCGTAGCCACCTTCCGCCACTACGGGCTCCCCCAAGCGATCCTGTGCGACAACGGCTCCCCCTGGGGTAACACCATCGGCGAACCGTGGACCCCGCTCACCGTGTGGCTCGCCGACCTGGGAGTGAAACCCGTCCACTCCCGGCCCCGACACCCCCAAACCGCAGGCAAACAAGAGCGCTTCCACTGGACGCTGGACCTCGAAGTCATCAGCACCCGTCCCCACTGGGACAGCTACCCCCAAGTACAAGGCGCCTACGACTCCTGGCGGCCTATCTACAACCATCACCGGCCCCACCAGTCATTGGGCGAAACCGTTGTGCCCGCCGACCGCTACCAGCCCTCCCCCCGCCCCTACCCAGAACACGTCAACCCGCCCGACTACCCCGACGGCGCCGACATCCGCACCGTTGACCATGGACGCATCAGCTGGCGTGGCCACCGCTGGCGCGTCGGCAAAGCCTTCCACGGCAAACCCGTCGCCATCCGACCCACCACCAGCGACGGCATCTACACCGTCTACTACCGGCACCACCCCATCCGCACCATCAACCTGTCCACCATGTCCCCGAACACCCGCCCACCATCACCCCGGTCTTGACACCGCCGCAGGGGAGGAGAAGTTGGCTTCCCCCTTCGGCCCTGATGGGCGCCTCTCCCGTCCCCACGCGGGAGGAGAAGAGGCCGCCCGCGGCCGCCTCACTCGAACTTGAAGCCGAAAGGC
The DNA here is from genome assembly GCA_016870535.1 of Actinomycetota bacterium. GTDB lineage: Bacteria > Actinomycetota > Acidimicrobiia > Spongiisociales > UBA11373 > VGBK01. Next base: position 1,133 of record VGBK01000079.1, read on the forward strand.
AGCAACTCCTCGAGCAGGTGCTCGCGGGGCCCATCGACGGTGTCCACGATCACGCGTCTCACCCCGAACTCCACCATCAACTGGCGGCAGTTGCCGCAGGGATAGCCCCCGTCGGCCTCCCCGGCGTCGAGGCAGGAGACGGCCACCGTGTCGAGGCGCCGAGCCCCGCAGGAGACGGCGTGGGAGATGGCGCTGCCCTCGGCGCAGATGGTGGCCCCGTAGGCGCTGTTCTCCACGTTGGCGCCGGTGTAGTGGTTCCCGGCGGCGTCCACCACCACCGCCCCCACCCGGAACCTCGAGTAGGGGGCATAGGCGTTGGCGGCGGCGGCGCGGGCCTCGGCGATGAGTTCCTCGGCGGTCATGATCCTCCCAGAAGAGCGTCCACGAAAGCCTCGGGGTCGAAGGGCAGCAGGTCCTCGACCCGCTCCCCCACCCCGACCAGTTTCACCGGGATCCCCAACTCCCCCTCCACCGCCACGGCGATACCGCCCCGGGCGGTGCCGTCGAGTTTGGTGAGCACGATACCCGTCACACCCACGGCGGCGGTGAAAGCCCGGGCCTGAGCGACGGCGTTCTGCCCCGTGGTGCCGTCGAGGACCAGCAGCACCTCCCCCACCTCGCCGCCGTCGCGGCTCAGCACCCGCACCACCTTGCCCAACTCCTCCATGAGGTTGTGCTTGGAGTGGAGGCGCCCGGCGGTGTCGACCACCAGCACCCGCTTGCCCCGGGCCCGGGCCCGCTGCCGGGCGTCGAAGGCCACCGCCGCCGGGTCGCCGCCCTGCTGCCCGGCCACCAGATCCACCCCCAGGCGCTCGGCCCACACCCCCAACTGCTCGGTCGCCGCGTCACGGAAGGTGTCGGCGGCGGCCAGGAGGGTGGGAAGGCCGCGGCCCTGCAACTGCGCCGCCAGTTTGGCGATGGTGGTGGTCTTCCCCGACCCGTTGACCCCGACCACCACGATCACCGCCGGGTCGCCCCGTAAGGCCAGAGAGCGATCCCGCCCCGAGAACACCGCCGCCACTTCGTCCCGCAGGGCCGAGCGGGCGGCGGCCGCATCCTCCGGAGCCCTCGCCCGCACCCGGTCCACGATGCCCACCGTCGCCGCCACGCCGACGTCGGCCGCGAGCAGCGCCTCTTCCAGAGCCGACCAGAAGGCCGCGTCGGGCCGGCCCCCAAAGAGCCCGGCGAGACGCTCCCCCAACGCCCGGCGCGTCCGGGCCAGGCCTCCCTCCAGGGTCGCGGGGGCCGGGACGGTGGGAGCGTCGCGCCGCACGTCGGTCGGCCGCGGACGACGCCGCCGCCACAGCACGAAGCCTGCCGCCGCCAGCACGATCACCGCGGCCACCACGATCAAGACGACCAAGAGCACCCGGGCCTCCTTGGTGCACGCCCATCCGGGGCCTGTGACAATAGGCCCGCCGCAGGATGATGCAACGGCGCCGGCCCCGGGTGGTGCTAGCGGGCGGCGTCCTGCAACCGCCCGCCCGCCGGCCGGACGGCTCGGTCGAAGCGCTTGGCCAGCACCCGCGACGACTCCCCCGGCTCCATGGTCACGCCATAGAGGAGGTCGGCCGCCTCCATCGTCTGCTGCTGGTGGGTGATGATCACCAGTTGCGAGGAGTCGCGCAGCGTCGCCACCAGGCGGATGAACCGCCGCAGATTGGCGTCGTCGAGGGCGGCCTCCACCTCGTCGAGCACGTAGAAGGGACTCGGCCGCGCCCGGAACACCGCGAACAGGAAGGCCAGTGCCGCGAGCGACCGCTCTCCGCCCGAGAGCATCGCCAGGCGCGAGATCTTCTTCCCCATGGGCTGCACGTGGATCTCCACCCCGCTAGACAGCGGGTCGTCGGGCGCGGTGAGGACCAGGCGGCCGCGGCCCCCGGGGAACAGGACGCTCACGTTCTCCTCGAAGCGGCGGCCGATGTCGTCGCAGGCGGCCCGGAAGAGGCGGCCGATCTCCTCGTCGAGGGCGGCGATCACCTTGCGCAACTCGCGCCGGGACCCTTCGAGGTCGGCCAACTGCCCCTCGAGGAACGACGCCCGCTCCGCCAGTTCCTGGTACTCGGCGGCAGCCAGGGGGTTCACCAGCCCGATGCGCCGGATCTCGGCTTCCAGCGACGCCAGATGCTCCTCGGGCACCACGCCCTCATCCAGTTCTGGGGGCGGCGCCGCCAGAGCCTTCTCCTCTGAGGCGTCCACATCGCGACGCAGGCCCTCGGCCACCCCCTCCAGTCGCACCTCCAGGGCGGCCGCCTCCACCGCCACCGCCGCCAGCGCCTCCCGGCCGGCGGCCACCGCGGCTTCCAGGGCCTCACGCCGTTGCTGTGCCGCGGCCAGGTCGCGACCCTCACTCGCCGCCCGCTCGCGCCACTCCCGCTGGCGCTCCCGTAGCACCTCGAGATGGCGCTGCCCCGCCTCCCGCCCCTGCCGGGCCCGCTGTTCGATCTCCCCGAGGCGGTCCACCTCACCGGGGTCCACCTGGTCGCCCGTCACGTCCTCGATGAGACGATGCACCTCGTCGAGACGGCGCTCCAGCAGGCGGCGGCGCTCCGCCGCTGCCGCCGCCGCTCCGGCCGCCTCCTCCCCGGCGCGCCGCGCCGCCTCGCGCCGCGCCGCCACTTCCTCGCGTCGTCGGGCCAGGGCCTCCCAGGCCGCTTGCCTCGCTGCCTCCTCACCCTCGAACGCCTCGATCTGAGGCCGCAGCAGGGCGAGGCGTTCCAGGCGAGCGCGCCCGGCCTCGGCGAGGGCGGCGCGCCGGGCGTCGAGACGAGCCAGTTCGGCCGCGCCCTCCGCCGACGACCGCTCGGCTCGCTGCAGGGCGCCGGCCGCTTCGCCGAGGCGGGCCTCCACCCGGCGCGACTCGGCGGTGGCCGCCGCCTCGACCGCGGCGGAATCCTCGGCGCGGCGGCGGGCGGCGTTGTGCCGGCTGGATGCCCGGGCCGCCGCCACCCGGGCGCGCTCCAGGTCGACCCGGGCCCCTTCCAGCACCGTCGGACCGGCCTGGTCGAACCGGGCGGCGCGCACTCCGTAGGCGGTCACCAGATCTCCGTCGGTCGTCACCGCCCGACACCCCGGGAAGCGCTGCACGAGCGACCAGGCCGCCGCCCAGCCCTCGACCAGGACGACGTCCCCCAGCAGCTCCGCCGCCAGCGCGGCATCGGCCTCGGGCCCCAGCAGGTCCACCAGCGCCTCGACACCGGCTTCTGCCGCGACGGCGTGAGCGGCCACCCCGCCCCCTTCGCCGGTGGCCACGAACCCCACCCCGCCCCAGCCCGCCGCCTTCAGCGCCGAGACCACCCCCGGCAGTGACTCGGGTGCCGACACCGCGAAGGCCTCACTCCACGGCCCGAGCGCGGCATCAACGGCCGCGGCGAGAGACGACGGCACGTCGAGCCGGGCCGCCACCGGGCCCAAAACCCCGCCGATGGCCGCGGCCCGGCGCCGCGCCTCCGGGTCGCTCAACCCGGCGGCGGCGGCCTCCAGCGCCTCGACCCGGGCCCGGGCGGAAGCCTCGGCCAGGCCGGCCTCACCGAGAGCGCGGCGCGCCTCCTCGAGCACCACCGCCGCCTCGGCGGCGCGCTCGGCGGCCTCACGACCGGCAGCGGCGGCCGGGGCGGCCTCCCCTTCCAGGGTGCCCACCTCTGCCCTGAGGCGCTCCGCCTCCTCCCCGGCCGCGGCCACCTGGGCCGACACCAGGGAGCGCCGCTCGTCGAGGGCCAGCGCCTCCCCCTCGTCGCGCTGGGCGGCGGCCTCGAGGGCGGCCAGGTCCCCGCGCAGGGTGGCCACCACTCCCTCGGCGGGGAGCCGGCCCTGCTCGGCCAGCGACCGCTCTTCGTCCTCCAGGGCCCGCCGGGCCGCTTCCCGGCGCTGCCCCTCCACCCGGGCGGCGCCCTCCTCCTCTACGGCGGCGGCCAGGCGCTCCCGCAGGTCGACCCGCTCCTCCTCCAGATCGCGCCGCCGCTGCCCTGCCCCCTCCGCCCTGCCCTCCAGGGCGGACCGCCGCTCGCGGGCCACCATGGCGATGCGCTGCAGCCGCTCGGCCACCGTCTCCAGGTGGGCGGCAGCGGCGGTGTCGCGCTCCAGGTGCCGGCCCACGGCCTCCACCGCTTCCTGCAGGCGGGGCAGATCGCCCATCACCGTCTGCCTCTCGGCCAGGGCCGCCTCCAGACGAGCCCGCCCCTCGGCCTCGGCCCGGGCCAGTTCCGCGAGGCGCCCCCCTACGGTGCGCAGTTGCTCGCCCCCCACCCAGAGGCGCAGGGCCCGCCACTCCACCTTCAGCGCCTCGAACCGCTCGGCGGCCCGGGCCTGGCGGCGCAGCGGGCCCATGCGGCGCTGTTGCTCTCCCAGGAGGTCCTGCAGGCGGGCCACATCGACGTCGGTGGTCTCGAGGCGCCGCACGGCACGGTCGCGGCGCAGGCGGTGTTTGATGACTCCGGCGGCCTCCTCGATGACGGCCCGGTGCTCTTCGGGGCCCGCGTTCAGCACCGCCTCCATCCGGCCCTGGCCCACGATGACGTGCTGGTGGCGGCCCACACCGCTGTCGGCGAGCAGCTCCTGGATGTCGAGCAGGCGGCAAGAGGTGCCGTTGATCTCGTATTCGGAGGCCCCGTCCCGGTACAGGCGGCGGGTGATGGTGACCTCCGGGACCTCCAGCGCCAGCCCCCCATCGGCGTTGTCGATCGTCAGGGAGACCTCGGCTCGCCCCAGGGCCGGGCGGGTGGCGGTGCCGGCGAAGATGACGTCCTCCATGCGCTGGGTGCGCAGGGCGCTGGTGGCCTGCGTGCCCATGACCCAGGCGAGAGCGTCGACCAGGTTCGACTTGCCGGTGCCGTTGGGCCCGACCACGACGGTGACGCCCGGCTCGCACTCCAGGCGAGTGCGATCGGCAAACGACTTGAAGCCGACGAGGGTGAGGGTTCTGAGATGCAAAGCCGGGATCAGGCTATCACCGGTGAATCACACGCCTGGAATTCACCGCCGGATCTCGAAAGACCCCAGGCCCGGCTCCAGCGGCGCCGGCTCTTCACGCGACGAGGTGACTGCGGCTCCCATCGGGCCCACCCGCAGCCACGCCACCAGGGCCGCCACCGCCTCCTCCGGCCCCTGGGCGTGCACCTCCACCCGCCCGTCGGGCAGGTTGCGCGCCCACCCGGCCAGGCCCAGGCGGTTGCCCTCGGCCATGGCCGACCAGCGGAACCCCACCCCCTGTACCCGGCCGCGCACCAGGATCCGGCGGGCCACCGCACCGGAAGGCCCCGCCGGGCTCATCGCTGGCATCCCGGGCAGAAGTGGGCGCTGCGGCCCCGCAGCACGATGCGCTCCACCGTCCCGCCGCAGCGCCGGCAGGCCTCACCGGCGCGGCCGTAGACGGCCAGGCGCTCCAGATAGCCGCCGGCCCGCCCGTCGGGCAGCAGGTAGGCCAGGTCGGCCAGGCTGGTCCCGCCCCGCCGGAGGGAGTCGCGCAGCACCGGCCCCACCGCCCGGCGGAGGGCGGCCACCTCCTCCCGGGCCAGCGACCCGGCGGGGCGGTCGGGGCGCAGCCGGGCCCGATGCAGCACCTCGTCGGCGTAGATGTTCCCCAGCCCCGAGACCAGCCTCTGGTCGAGCAGCAGGGGCTTGATGGGAGCCGAGCGCCCCACCAGGCGATCCGCCAGGCGTGCCGGGGTGGGTAGCGAATCGAGAGCGTCGGGGCCCAGGCGGGAGGGACCGGCCGCGGCCAACTCGGCGGTGGTGAGCACCGAGGTGTGCCCGAAGGTGCGCGGGTCCACGAAGCGGACTTCGAGGCTCCGGTCCAGGCCGACGATCACGGCGGTGTGGGCTGCCTCGGGCTCCCCCGGGCGGGCCACCGCCATCCGCCCCGACATGCCCAGGTGGGTGACCCAGGTCAGGCCGTCGCCCAGGTCGGCCAGCAGGTACTTGCCCCGCCTCCCCAGGCCCAGGACCCGCCGTCCCCGCAGCCGGGAGACGAAATCGCCGGGGCGCGGCTGCAGGCGCAGGGCCCGGTCGCGCCGCACCCCGACCCGGCCCACCACCGCGCCGCAGAGCACCGGTTCCAGGTGGCGCCGGGTGATCTCCACCTCGGGCAGTTCAGGCACCCTCCGCCCCCTCGGCCGACAGCAGGTCGAGGGCGCTGCGCGCCGCCACCTGCTCGGCGGCCTTCTTCGAGGTGCCGGTGCCCGAACCCAGGACGCGCCCCCCGGCGCTCACCGTGGCGAAGAAGACCCGGGCGTGGTCGGGCCCCTCACCCTGGGAGGCATAGGCCGGCACCAGGCCGGAGCGGGCCAGGGCCTCCTGCAACCGGGACTTGGAGTCCCGCTCTCCCGGCGCCCGGCTGCGCGCCGCCAGGAGGGGCGCCCAATGGGCCAGGACCACCTGCCGGGCTGCTTCGAGGCCCCCGTCCAGGTACACCGCGCCCAGCAGCGCCTCCAGGGTGTCGGCCAGGATGGAGGACTTCTCCCGGCCCCCGGTCTCCTGCTCTCCGGCGTCGAGCAGCACCGCCTCCCCCACCCCGACGGCCCGGGCCACCTCCTCCAGGGCGTCCTGGCTGACCACCGAGATGCGCACCTTGGTCATCTCCCCCTCATCCCTGTCGAAGGAGGAGTACAGGTGGGTGGTGATGACGAACTCCAGCACGGCGTCCCCCAGAAACTCGAGGCGCTCGTTGGAGGCTTCCGGGTCGTGGGAGCGATGGGTGAGGGCCCGCTGCAGCAGGTCGCGGTCGGCGAAGGTATGCCCCAGGGCGCGTTCGAGGACGGTGGGGGGGTCAGCCACGGCTCAGGCCCGCTTCGATCTGCGCCGCCAGGCCCCGCTCCACCCCTTCGGCGGCCCGGGCGAGGGCGTTGGCCACGCCGCGTCGCGAGGCGGAGCCGTGGGCCACCACCACCGTGCCTCGCAGGCCCAGCAGGTGCGCCCCTCCGTGAACGTCGGGATCGAACCGCTCCCGCAGACCGGCCAGGCGCGGGAGCACCGCCGGCAGGGCGGCCTGCAACGCGGGGTCCTCCTCCCCGAGAACGGCCAGCAGCGACTGGCCCACCGCCGACGCCATGCGCTCCACCCCTTTGAGGAGGACGTTGCCGGTGAACCCGTCGGTGACGAAGACGTCGGCCGTCCCCCGGCCCAGATCGCGTCCCTCGACGTTCCCGATGAAGCGGAGCGGCGCGGCGGCCAGGAGGGCGAAGGCTTCCCTCTCCAGGGAGCGGCCCTTGCCCTCCTCCTCCCCGACGTTCAGCAACCCCACCACCGGATCCTCCACCCCCAGGTACACCCGGGCCAGGGCGCCACCCATGACCCCGAATTGGGCCAGGTGCTCCGGGTGGACCTCCAGGTTGGCCCCGATGTCGAGGACCACCGTGGGGTGGCCCACCGGGAAGATGCCGGCGAGGGCGGGACGCGCCACCCCCGGCAGGCGACCCACCAGGATGGCCCCGGCCGCCACCGTGGCCCCGGTGGACCCGGCGGAGACCAAGCCCGCCGCTGCCCCCTCGGCCACCAGGCGGGCGGCCACGCTGATCGAC
>VGBK01000080.1 GCA_016870535.1 Actinomycetota bacterium
CCGACGACCGGTACCTCGGCTTCTGGGCCTGCCGCGACGGATGCGAGAGCATCCACCACGCCATCGACGTCATGGCCGACAAGATGACCGAGGTGTATGCGGTCGCCCCGGGGACCGTCGCCTGGGTAGGATCGAACTGCTGCTCCCTGGGACTGGACCACGACGACGGCTGGCGCTCGTGGTACATCCACCTCAACAACGACACTCCCGGCACCGACGACGGCGAAGCCTGGGGCATCGCCCCCGGGATCGAGCCCGGCGCCCGGGTGCAGCGGGGCCAGTTGATCGGCTGGGTGGGCGACAGCGGCAACGCCGAGACCACCCCGCCGCACCTCCACTTCGAGTTGCATGCCCCCGGGGGGACGGAGGTCAACCCCTTCTTCAGCCTGCAAGAAGGAGAGGCGGCCCGCGGCTTCACCTGCCAGGGGGAGCTCGCCACCCGGGTCGACACCAACGGAGATCGCCGCATCGTGGGCACCCCCTTCGCCGACGTCATCGCGGGAACCCCCGGGGACGACTACCTCGACGGCGCCGGCGGAGACGACCTCATCTGCGGCCGCGCCGGCAACGACGTCGTTCGCGGCGGGCCCGGGGACGACGAGCTCTTGGGAGGGCTGGGCCGCGACGACCTCGACGGCGGCCCCGGAAGGGATCGGCTGCTGGGCGGGCCGGGGAACGACCTCCTGCGCTGGAGCTCCGGGCGCGACACGCTGCACGGCGGAGGGGGGCGCGACACCGCCGACTACCGCCGGGCCCCGGGCCCGGTCGTCCTGGACCTGGCGGCGGGATGGGCCCGAGCCGGCGCCCTCGACATCCTGGTCGGCATCGAGGTGGCCTTCGGGTCGGACTTCGACGACGTGCTGCGCGGCACCGATGGGGCCGACGCCCTGTACGGCCTGGCGGGGAGCGACCGCCTCGAGGGCCGGGGCGGTCCCGACGTCCTGGGGGGTGGACCGGGCAACGACTCCCTATACGGCGGTGAAGGAGACGACATCCTCCGCGGCGGACCGGGCCGAGATGAGGCCTTCGGCGGACCGGGCCGCGACGTCTGCGTGGCCGAGTCGTCCCAGGACTGCGAGGCCTGACCGGCGGCGTCTCGCCCCTCAGCCCCCGGCGGCGCGCCGCGCCTCTTCGGCCAGCAGCGGGACCAGCGCTCCCAGCACGACGAAGCGGGCGTCGCTGGTCTGGCCGCGCCGGTAGCGGAGGTAGATCTGCTGGATGATCACCGCCACCCGGAAGAGGCCGAAGGCGTGGTAGAAGGCCAGGCCGGTGGCATCGAACCCGGTGGCGGCGCCGTAGCGTTCCACCACCCCGGAGCGGGGCATCACCCCGCTGAGACTCCCCCCACCAGAAGAGAAGAGGGCGTACAGGGCATCCCCCGGCTCGGCCCAGTACGCCAGAGTGCTCCCCAGGTCGATCAACGGGTCCCCCAGGGTGGCCATGTCCCAGTCGAGCACCGCGACCACCTCGCCCGAGCCCGACACGATCAGGTTGTCCAGCTTGAAGTCGTTGTGGAGGAGCACCGCGCCCTGGGGGGCGGGCACCGCGCCGGGGAACCAGGCCCCCAGTTCCTCCATGGCGGGCACCTCGACGTCCTTCGCCCGGTTCCAGCGGTCCACCCACCCGGCCACCTGGCGAGCCACGAAGCCCTCCGGCCGGCCCAGGCCCTCCAGCCCGAGGGCCCGGTAGTCGACCCGGTGCAGGTTCGCCAGGGCGTCGACCACGTTCTCGCCCAGGCGCCGCCGGAAGGCGTCGGTAGCGGGCAGGCTCGCCGGCCAGGATTCGCGCACCACCGTGCCGCGCCGGCGCTCCATCACGAAGAACGGGGCGCCCATCACCCCGGGGTCGGTGCAGAGGAGGTAGGCCCGCGGGGCCGGCGGGTAGGCCCGGTGGAGGACCGAGAGGACGGCGTGCTCCCGCGCCATGTCGTGGCTTCCCGGCGCCACCGGGCCCAGGGGCGGCCGGCGCAGCACCAACTCCCCGCCACCCGCCCGGACCAGGTAGGTCAGGTTGGCCCGGCCTCCGGGGAACTGCTCGAAGGCGATGGGCCCGTCGCCTACCAGATCCGGCAGGTGGTCCCGCAGGTAGGCCGCCACCCGCGCCTCGTCGAAGCGCTCCTCGGGCCGGATGGGAGCGGTGTCGGCGGGGGGGTCGTCCACGGGGGGGAGACTACGCCTCCGCCGTCGCGGCGGCTTCCTCGGGAGCGGACGGTCCCAGGAAGTCCAGGATGGCTCCGGCCACCTCGCCGGCGTGGGTGAGCGCCGCCTCGTGCCGGGCGCCCCGGATCTCCACCACCCGGGACCCCGCGATCAGGGAGGCGGTGGCCCGCTGCTCCGCCGGCGGGACCAGCTGGTCGCGGTCCGGCACCAGGCAGAGGACCGGAAGGCGCAGCCTCTCCAGCCACTCCCGGGAGTCGAAGCCGGCGAGGGCGAACCCGGCTTGATGGTGGAGTTCGGCGTCCCGGTTCAGCAGGGACTCCCACAGCCAGGCGGCATGCTCCGCCGGCACCGCCCCGACGCGCCGCAGGTAGCGGTGCAACACCCGGGGCAGCAGGGTGGCATCGACCCGCGCCAGCGCCCGGGCGGCGACGAGGGCGGCACCGGCCACTCCCCGGGGTCCCCGAACCAGTCGGGCGGCGGTCGCCACCAGCACCAGGCGCTCCACCCGAGCCGGATGCCGGCGGGCCAGGGCCTGGGCCACCAGGCCGCCCAGGGAGTACCCGACCACCGTGTAGCGGCCCGGGCCCAGCGAGTCGAGCACCGCCGCCGTCTCGTCGGCCAGATCCTCTATCGAGAAGCGCCCCCTCCGCCGGTCGCTCTTGCCGTGCCCCCGGAGGTCGAGCGCCATCACCCGCAGACGGGGGGTCAGCCAGGGCAGGACGCGATGCCAGGCGGCCAGCGAGTCGAACCCCCACCCGTGGATCAGGAGCAGGCGCGGGGCTTCCTCGGGGCCCGCTTCCCTCAACAGGAACTCGTGGTTCCCGGCCAACACGGTGCGCCCCGGGGGCCCGGGCGGCCGCCGCTGCCCGGCGGGGAAGACGGGGACGGGCTGAGGGGTCGCCAGCCTCCACAGCACCCAGACGCCGGCCAGCCTGCCCAGGAATCGCATCGGGCTCATCGGGCCAGGCTAGATACCTGGGCCGGGGACGGCTCGCGACCGCCGTCCTGGAAGCGCTTTCCGGGCCGCAGCCGGCCCACCCTGGAAGCGCTTTCCCAGGAGGGGCCGGCCCATCACATAATCGATTTGGCGGCCGTCCGACATCGGCTAGTATCGACCCCGGTGCCCTTGTGGCGCCCCACCCGCAGGCCCCCTCGCCCCCCTAGGGGGCCTGCACACCCACCGGGATCGGCCCGGAGCGCAAGCTCCGGGCCGATCTTCGTCGGCAGGCGGTCTCGCCCTCACGGTGCTTGAATCCGAGGGTCATGAAGCTGCGCCTCCTCCGCCCTCGCGAGCTCGCCCAGGGCCTGCGCGGCCTGGCGCGGCGACGACCGCGAGACGCCGAGGAGTACCTGGGCTCCCACCCCGAGCAATGGGCCTCGCTGGTCGAAGCGGACCCTCACGACGCCGCCGACATCCTCGAGGCCCTCGAGGACGAGGCCGCCGCCGGCCTCCTCGGGGGCCTGGACGCGGAGACGGCGGCCGACATCCTCGAAGAGATGCAGGACGAGGCGGCCGCCGACATCCTCGAGGAACTGCACCACGAGGTCGCCGCCGACATCCTCGAGGAACTGCCGGCGGACGAGGCGGCCGACATCCTCGGCGAGGTGGAGCCCGGGGCCCGCCGCGCCCTGCTGGGCAGGATGGCGGGGGACAAAGCCGAGGAGATCCTCGAGCTGCTGGCCTACCCGCCCGACTCGGCGGGCGGCCTGATGAGCACCGAGGCCACCACCCTCCCCGCGGCGCTGAGCGCCGGCGAGGCCATCGAGGCGCTGCGCCGGCTGCACGAGCACGTGGAGCATCTCTCCTACGTCTACGTGGTGGACCCCGATCACCGGCTCCTCGGGGTGGTCTCCTTCCGCGAGCTCGTCTTCGCCCGGCCGGGCACCGCCCTGGAGGAGGTGATGGTCGCCGATCCCGTAGCGGTGCGCCCCGAGACCGACCGGGAGGAGGTGGCCGACCTCATCCAGCGCTACAACCTGCTGGCGGTGCCCGTCGTCGACCATCGGGGGGGTCTCCTGGGCATGGTCACCATCGACGACGTGATCGAGGAGGTGCGGCGCGAGGCCACCGAGGACATCGCCACCATGGTGGGGGCGGGCCGGGGCGAGACCATCTACACCACAGTGGCGCACTCGGTGCGCAGCCGACTCCCGTGGACGGCGGTGAACCTGGGCACCGCCCTCCTGGTGGCAGTGGTGGTGAGCCAGTTCGAGCCGATCATCAGCCGCCTGGCGGTGCTGGCCGCCTACATGCCGGTGGTGGCTTCGGTAGGGGGCAACAGCGGCGCGCAGAGCCAGGCGGTCGTCATCCGCAGCATGGCGCTGGACTCCATCCCCGCCCATTGGGTGCGGCGGGTGATGCTCCGCTCGGGGCTCATCGGGCTATTCAACGGGATAGCCATCGGCACCCTGTCGGGGGCCATCGCCGCCCTGTTCACCCAGCAGGCCCGCATCGGCCTGGTGGTGGCCCTGGCCGCGCTCTGCAACCTGGTGGTGGCCAACCTGGTGGGAAGCGGCATCCCCATCATCCTCGATCGACTGGGCAAGGACCCGGCCCTGGCGTCGAACATCTTCATGACGATGATCACCGACACCGTCGGCATGGGTGGGTTCCTGGCCATCGCCACCGGCCTGCTCTGAACGGGTCGGGGCGGCCGAGGCCCGGGGACTAGGGTTCCACCATGGCTTCGGTGCGGGTCTTCATCGAGAACGAGGCCGGGTCGGACATCAAGCACCACCACGACGAGGAGCGGTTCGTGGTGACGCAGGTGGAGCAGGTGCGGGCCGCCTTCCCCTACCCCTACGGCTTCGTCCCCGGGACCCTGGCGGCCGACGGCGACGCGGTGGACTGCTTCGTGATCACCCCGCGCTCGCTGCACACCGGCGACCTGGTGCACGCCGAGATCGTCGGCCTCATGGAGCAGACCGACTCCGGCGGGTCCAACCACAACGTGCTGGCCGTCCTGCCCGGCGATCCTCCGCCCGATCTGGAACGGGTGAGGGAGGAACTGGCCCGCTTCATCGTGGAGGTGTTCCGCGGCCTCCCCGGACGGGAGTCCACCGCCGGGCGCCTCCTCCCCGCCGAGGACGCCCTGAACTACCTGGCGCGCTGCACCACCTCGGGGCGTCCGACACCCACCGACGCGTAAGGCGAGGCTCAGCCCTCGGGGGACAGGCCCAGGCTCGCCATGAGCACCTGCACCCGCTGCCGGATCTCGTCGCGGATCCCACGCACCACCTCGATGGGCTGTTGGGCCGGGTCGGCCAGTTCCCAGTCCTCGTAGCGCTTGCCCGGGTACACCGGGCAGGCGTCTCCACAGCCCATGGTCACCACCACGTCGGCCGCTCGCACGATCTCCTCGGCCCAGGGCTTAGGGAACTCGGTGCGGATGTCTATCCCGACCTCCGCCATCGCCTCCACCGCGCTGCGGTTCACCTCGGAAGCCGGTTCGGATCCCCCCGAGTAGACCTCCACCGCGTCGCCCGCCAGGTGCCGCAGCCACCCGGCCGCCATCTGCGAGCGCCCGGCGTTGTGCACGCACAGGAAGAGGACCGCCGGCCTGGTTTCGTCGCTGCGGCCCTCCACCCGCGCCAGGGCGCGCAGTCGGTCCCGGGCGAATCGTTCGATCAGGATCGGCAGCCAGGTGGTCACCTGCGCTCGCTCCTCCAGGACCTGCCGCGACTCGCCGACGAAGCGCTCGACGGTCTCCGGGGAGAAGGTCCCCGAGAACTCCCCTTTCAGCCGCGCGGCCACCTGCCGCACCAGCGTCTGCTGTTCCGTGGTCAGCCTCGTCGTGGTGTCCCTCACCGCTCCGTCCTCTCACTCAGTCCGTCGGTCCTCAGTCCGTCTGTTCTCAGTCCGTCGATTCGTGCGGTGACCCTGGCCAGTGCCGCGTCGAAGGCATCGGGCGAGGGGTCCTCCACCGGGTCCGGGATCGACCAATGCCACCACGACGGGTCCCCGCCCACCTCCTCGTGGGCCCGGTCGCAGACCGTCACCACCAGGGCCGGCGCCTCGGGCACTTCGGCCATTCCCTGCGGCCGGGCGCCCGACAGGTCGAGCCCGACACGCCCCGCGGCGGCGATCGCCCCGGGATGAACCGACGCCGCCGGATGGGTGCCGGCACTCCAGGCCTCCACCGCGAACCGTTGCGACCAGACGGCTGCGGCCATTTGGGAGCGAGCCGAGTTGTGGGTGCAGACGAAGAGCACCGGCCCGGCAGGCACCGTCACACCGATGCCGAGGTCCGGCAATGCCTCCAGCCGCAGCCGCAGATAGCGGCGGCGGCCGTCTCCGGCGGAGCGAGCCCGCTCGATGAGGCCGGCGCGCTCCAGCACCCCGAGATGATGGGCCAGCAGGTTCGAGGCCAGCCCGTGACGCTCGCCCAGTTCGGCGGGGGACCGGTCGGATGCCGCCAGGTCGTCGACCAGAGCCAGGCGGACCGGGTCACCCAGCGCGGCGAAGCGGGCGGCTCGAGAGGGGAGATCCATGGCGCCAGATTATCTCTCAACGCGAATTGAGTCAAGATTCTTAGATTAACCGGGCAAGAGACGGACGGGGCGGCCCCCGCCGCGCCTCAGCGCGCCGCTCGCCACTCCTCGAAGGTGACTCCCTCCATCCAGGGAGCGAAGTGGACCTGGGGCCAGCGGCGGCGCACCTCCTCGAACAGGGCTGCCGAAGGCTCGCTCTCCAGTCCCAGGAGCGCCGCCTGCAGCGAGGGCGCCCATCCCGTGCTCCCCAGCGCGGCATCCACCGCCTGCCGCCAGTCGGCAGGGAGGCGCGCCGCCCGTTCCGGGTCGTTCCAGTAGCGGGCCAGGCGGCCGGCGAGGCGGGCCGCCCGGCGCACCTCCCGGGCCAGCGCCCGGTCCACCGGCGGCTCCAGGCCTCCCAGGGTGTCCTGCAGCCAGGTGCTCAGCATCTCGTCCCCACAGGCCCCCGGATCGGCGGCCACTCTCTCGAAGAGAGCGTCGATGGCGGCGACCACGCCGAGGTGACCGCTCACCGCCTACCCAACACCGGCGGTCTCGGCGGCGACGATCTCCCGGAAAGCGGCCGCCAGGGCGCCGCCCTTGTCGCCGCGCGCCACGGGGTGGTCGCCCACGGCGGCGACCGGGGCCACCTCCTTCACCGTGGAAAGGGCCACCGCCTCGTCGGCCTCCAGCATCCGGGACAGGGGGAAGACCCCCTCGGCCACCGCCAGGCCCACCCGCGGGGCGGCTTCTCCCAGTAGCACGGCCCGGGTGATCGACGGCAGGATGCCCAGGTGCAGCGATGGGGTCTCCAGACGCCCCTCGATCAGCCAGGCCACGGCGAAAGTGGGCCCCTCGAGGATCCGGCCGTCGGGGGTGAGCAGCAGGGCGTCGTCGTACCCCCGGCGGCGGGCCAGGTCGCTGCTGGCCATGTTGGCCGCATAGGAGAGCCACTTGACCGCGTAGAAGGGCGAGCGGTCGGTGGCCGGATGCCAGGGTGCCTCCATCGGCAGCAGGCGCAGCGCCTCCGGGACGGCCGGCAGCGGCTCCCACATCACGATGACCCGTCCGGGGGCCGGCACCAGCGGGTCACGGCCCCCGCCGGTCAGCAGCACCCGCACCTGGCAGTCGCCGCCGGCCCGGCTCACCGCCCGCACCCACTCCTCCACGGCCTCACGGGGGGGTGCGGCCATGCCCAGAGCGGCGGCGCTCCCCGCCAGGCGCTCCAGGTGAGCCGCGGCCCGGAAGGGGACCCCGCGATAGGCGCGGATCACCTCAAAGCAGCCGAAGCCGCGCTGCAGCCCCCAATCGAAGACCGAAACCCCGGCCTCGGCCTCGGGGACCTCCACGCCGTCGATGAGCACCCGCACGGAGCGCCAGGTTACCCGGTGAGCCTCAGGAGATCGCTCGGGGTTCTGGGGAGGGGTGTTGCCTCAGGACATCACTCAGTGTTGTAGGTGGTAGTGGAGGCCGCGGCGGGTGCGCCGGCGCCGCCCCCGACCCCTACGCTTCGGCCCATGGCCGACGGCCCCTCACGCCTGCGCCTGCCCCCGCCGCTGCTCGACGCCTTCGCCGCCGCCGGCTGGGCCTGCGGAGCGACGCCCTCGCCCCGGGCCGCCGCCCTGCTGGCCGCCGTCCGCAGCGGGCCCGACCCCGACGGCGCCTTGAGCCGCCTGGCCGCCCTGTTCGAGGCGCATCCGGGGCTGGGGGAGGAGACGCTGGCCCACCCGAGAATGGGCCGGGCGCTGGTGGCCCTGGTCGGGGCCAGCCCGGCGCTGACCCGCCCCGGCATCTTCGAACCGGAGGCTTTGCGCCGGGCCGCGGGCGGAAAGGCGCCGGACCCCATCTCCCTCCCCGTCGACGATCTACCCGCCGCCATGGCCGCCCTGCGGCGGCACACCGCTTCCCGCCTGCTGGCCATCGCCGCCGGCGATCTCACCGGCCGGCTCGACATGCCGG
>VGBK01000081.1 GCA_016870535.1 Actinomycetota bacterium
GCCCCGGAGATCTCCTCCCGCCAGGCCTCGGGCAGCCTGATCCTTCGTGTCACGGCCGCTGAAGTGGACTGCAGCAGCGCTTCCGGCGGGATCGAAGTCGGGGTGGTCGAAGGCCGGCTCACCGCCCGCCTGGCCTCCGGTGACCTGCGGGGCGAAGCCGCGGGGAGCCTGGAGGTAGTGAGCGCCTCGGGCGAGGTGCGGGTGACCCGGGTCGACGGCGCGGCGGTCGTGAAATCGGCCTCGGGTAACGTCACACTCGGTTGGGTGGGCGGCGACCTCACCGTGCGCACCGCCAGCGGTGATGTGGCGGTGGACGCCCTGGAAGGAGGCCGCCTCGACGCCAGGACGGTAAGCGGCGACCTGCGAGTGGGGGTTCCGGCCGGAAGGCGCTACGCGGTGTCCCTGCGGAGCCTCTCGGGGCGGGTACGCACCGACTTCCCCGTCTCCGGGGAGGGGGGCGGCGCCCCCGCCCGCCTCCAGGCAGGATCGGTGTCGGGGGACATCACCATCACCGCTGCCCGCGAGGCTTAGCCGGCGGCGGCGCGCTCTCGCCGGGCGATGCGGTATGCCGCTTCGAATGCCGGGGCGGCCGCCTCGGCGAACACGGCATGCCCCCTCTCGGAGGCGTGGAACTGGTCGCCGGCGAACAGCGTCGGGTCTTCGTAGAAGGCGGTGACCATGCGCCCGCGAGTGTGCACTTTGACGGTGCGGGGATGGGCGGCGGCCACCCGGACGCAGGCGGCGTCGAAGCGACTCGAGCGTTGGCTGAGGTAAGGGCGCAGGCTCGGCGGGAGGCGGGGGATCGAGCCGAGGTCGCCCATGCCCAGGACCAGCACCGCTCCCGCCGCTGCCTCCAGCCGGGAGACGATCCTCTCCAGGTCGGCGGTGAAGCGCCGCACGGGGGTGGCCCGAATGGCGTCGTTGGATCCCACGGTCACCACGGCGATGTCGGGCTGCAGATCGACCGCCGCCTCCAGTTGGCCCTCGACCACATCGCGGGCCCGCGATCCGCCGACGCCCAAGGAGATCAGTTCCACGCAGTGGCTCTCGGCGTAGCGGCCGGCCAGGCGGCGCAGCCAGACATCCCCCAGGTCGGCGATACCGGGGGCAGTCAGCGAGGAGTCGCCTACCGCCACCACTCGCAGCGGCGGGTCGACCGGATCGCCGAGGGTGGCCGAGATGTCATGGTTGGTGAACGAGGGCAGGTCGGGGCGATGGGCGGCCCGCCGCACCTGGTGAAGCACGAAGCCCACCCCCAGGAGGGGCAAAGAGGACGTGGCGAGAACCGGCCCGGCCCGGCGCATGGGGGGCGATCGTAGCCCGGCTCCCGCCCTCGCCCGTCTAGGAGGACGCCCCCGGCGGGGAGGTGGCGGCGATGTCCCCTGCGTACCAGAGGAGGGCGGCCCCCCCGAAGCAGACCCCGCCCCAGACGGCCCACCAGTAGTTCCCGGTGGCGGCGGCCAGGAAGATCAGGGCGGAGCCCGCCAGCGCGGCCAGGGTGCTCAGCAGCACGGCCGGCCGGGCCACCCAAGAGGGGATCTGAAGTGTCATGGAGCGGTGGCCTCCTCGACGCCAGATTAGCCGCGCCCCGGCCGCGGCTCGCGACGCCGCCCGCACCGTTGCGGGGCGGCCCGTCGGGGCGAAGGGTCGCCCGGGGACCGGTGGCGATGTCGGCGCGAGGCCGCCACCGGCCGTGCGGGGTGTACCGTCCGGCCATGCAATCGCCGCACCGGGTGGCCGGCGAAACCGGGGCTCTCCTGGCCGGGTCGGTGGTGAACGGCCTGGCTGCCTATGGCTTCATCGCTCTCGGCACCCGGTCGTTGGGTGCCGAGGGGTTCGCCCCGGTGGCCATCGTCTGGATGTTCTGGGCCTTTTCGGCCGCGCTCCTCACCTTCCCCGTCCAGCACTGGGTGATCCGTCAGATGGCCCTCGATGGGCACTCCGGCGGGGTGCGGGCGGCCTCGGCCCGGGTGGCTCTGCTGGCCGGGGGGGTGGCCGTGGCCCAGGGCCTGGTCGCCCTGGCGGCGCGACGGCCCCTGTTCGGGGATGCCTCCCTGGTCTGGCCGCTATGCGTCGCCGGGGTGGCGGCCGGCGCCGGGTTCATGGGCCTGGTGCGCGGGGTCCTGGCCGGGTCGGGCCGCTACCACGCCGCCGCCGTCGCCATCGGAGGGGAGAACCTGGTCCGGCTGGCGGCCGGCGCCGCCTTGCTGGCGCTGGCCCGGGATGCCCGCCTGCTCGGCGCCGCCCTCGTGGCCGGCCCCTTGATCGCTCTGCTGTGGCCGCAGGCGCGCCGCCTCGACCCCCGTCAAGGCCCCGCTCCCTCCACCGGCCTGGTGGGGGCCGCCGGTCTCGCCGTACTGCTGGCCCAGGTGGTGCTGAATGGCGGACCGCCCCTGGTTGCCGCTCTGGGAGGGGGTGAAGCCGAGGTGACGGCGCTGTTCGCCGCCCTGGCTCTGTTCCGAGCGCCCTACCTGATCGCCCTCGGCCTGACGGTCCGGGGCACCGGCCCGCTCACTCGCCGGGCGGCCGAGGGGGGCCGTGAGGGCCTGCGGGGCGCGGCGCTGATGACTGCGGGGAGCACCCTGGCGGCGGCCGCGGCCGCCTTCGGGCTGGCCCGGCCGTTTGGGCCGCCGGTGATCCGGGGTCTCTTCGGTCCGGATACCACTCTGACGGGGGAGTTGACGGGAGCGGCAGCCGCCGGGTGCGTGTTGGCTCTGGGGGGGCTCGTGCTGACCGTCATGCTCATTGCCTCCGGAGACCGCGGGGCCCTGGTCCTGTCGTGGCTGGCGGCAGCGGCGGTCGGAGGCGCAACGCTGGCCCTGGGGGGCGGCCTGGCGCCGGTCGTCCGGGTGGTCGTGGCCTTCAACACCGCCGAACTGGTCGGAGTGGGTGCCGCCGCGGCCGCCCTGGCCCGCCCCGGCCGGGCCTCCGGCTGAGGCGGCGAGTCAGGTCCGCTCGAGACGGCCTAGCACCTGGGCCGGGTTTCCGCCGACGATCTCGAACGGTGCCACATCGCGCAGCACGACCGCCCCCATCCCGATGATGGAGTACTCGCCGACGGTCACGTCTTCACGCACGCTGCAGTTGAGGCCCACGTGGCACCCCTCCCCGGCCCGGATGCGGGCGCCCAGCACGCTGTGGGCCGCCAGCGTGGCGCAGTCGTTCACCACGGTGTCGTGGCCGACGAAGGAGTTGATGTAGAGGTGGATGAAGGCGCCGAGGCGCACCCCGAACGAGGTGGCGGCCTGCGGGCAGACCACCACCCCCGGGCCCAACTCCGTGGAGGGGTCCAGGTGGGCGCGCGGGTGCACCGCCGAGGCGTGGACTTCCGGAGGAAGGCGCAGGCTGCGCAGTTTCGCCACGCGCTCCCACTTCTTCTTGGCGTTGAGGTGCAGGGTGTAGTGGATCAGGTAGCCGCGGGCGGCGAAGTCCTCCACCTCCTCGGTGGCGCCCAGCACCTGATGTCTCCCCAGATACTCGCCGGGGGAGCGGATGTCGGAGAGGAAGCCGGCGATCTGCCACTGCTCCCGGGCTTCGTTCGCCGCCTCGAAGACGGCCATGGCGATCTCCCCGCTGCCGTGACCGCCGACGACCACCAGGGGAGGTTTCAATCGAGGATCTCCCGCACGGCATGGGCGGGGCGGTTGGAGACCTCGGTGAGCAGCCGGGAGAGATACTCCGCCATGACGAACATCATGGAGAAGAGCACCCCGCTGAACAGCGAGATCAGCACCGCCAGGCTGGTCCACCCGGCGGGAGCCCGCCCCACGAGCCACTGGCGGGCGATGAAGACCGCCCCGGCGACGAAGGCGGCGAGCGAGACTCCCATGCCCACCCAGCCGATGACCTTCAGCGGGAGGGCCGAGTAGTTCACCAGCAGGTTGAAGGAGAGCCGGATCAGCCGGGGCAGGGTGTACCCCGAGCGGCCGTAGCGGCGCTCCTGATGGCGGATCGGCGCATTGGCCACTCGCGGCGTGGTGTCGAGGATCATGCCCGACAAGTAGGGGAAGGAAGTGCGGTAGGCCTTCACGTGCTCCACGATGGGGCGCCGGATGAGGCGGAAGGCGGACATCTCCAGGCCCTCAGGCGGGTCGAAGATGTGGTGCACCAGGCGGCGCACCAGGCGGCTGCCCAGGTTCTTCAAGAGGCCGTTGCGCCTGGGGTAGGAGCCGAAGACGGCGTCGTGGCCCTCCTGCAGCCTCGCGTACAGGACGGGGATGTCCTCCGGGAAGTGCTGCAGGTCGTCGTCGATGGTCACCACCACTTCGCCGGAGCAGTGCCGCAGGCCGCACATGAGAGCCGTCTGCTGGCCCTGGTTGCGATAGAGGCTCAGTACCCGGATCTGCCCCGGGTGGCGGTCGTGCAGCGAGCGGAGCACCGCCAGGCTGCCGTCGCGGCTCCCATCGTCCACGAACACCACTTCGTGGCTCCGGCCCATGGAGGCGAAGGTGGCGGCCAGCCGCGAGTGCAACTCCTCGAGGGAGGCCTCGCTGTTGTAGACCGGCACCACCACCGAGAAGTCGGGGCGGGCCGCCCCCTCTTCGGGTCCGGTGAGCCGGGGGCCGGGGCGGGAGGTCACGGCTGCGGATTCGCCCGGCGGGTGATGAGGTCGTGGCGCTCCAGGGTCTTCTGGGCGGCGCGCACCATGGGCGGGCCGATGAACTTCCCGTTGAGGATGGCGACGCCCCGGTTCCCCAACTGGGCTTCCTCGAAGAGGCGGATCATCTCGCGGGCCTCCGCCACCTGGGCGGAGGTCGGAGACAGGTGCCGGTGGACCAGGTCCAGTTCCTTGGGATGCAGCACCAGCATCCCGTCGAAGCCGAGCTCCCGCGCCAGCACCAGGTCGTGTTCGAGGCCGTCGAGGTCGTGGACGTCGATGTGAACCGTGTCGATGGCCTGGATCCCGGCGGCGCGGGCAGCCATGGCGATGAGCGCCCGGGCGGTGAAGAGGCTGCGCCCGGCGGCGTCGTGGAGGCCCCCGAGGTCGGCGACGAAGTCCTCGCAGCCGAAAGCGATGGCGGCGACCCGCCGCGAGGCCCGGCAGATGTCCAGGGCGTGCCAGACGGCGGAGGTCGTCTCGATCAGCGGGACCACGGCGAAGCGGCCGAGGGGCAGGCCCCGTTCGGCCTCGATGGCCTCGAGCAGCTTGTCGAAGAAGTAGACGTCCTGGCCGGTCTGCGACTTGGGGTACACGAAGCCGGTGACCCCGTCCCGGGTGAGGGCGAGGAGGTCGCGCAGCAGATGCCCGCTCTCCCGGTCGTTTACCCGGACGAACACGGTGTGCCCGGCCAGCAGGCCCTCGTCGAGGACCGTGTTGATGGTGTCGCGGGCCACCGGTTTCTGGTCGTCGGGGCGGACGGAGTCTTCGAGGTCCAGGATGAGGGCGTCGGCGTCGCTGCGGGCGGCGCTCTCCAGCAGGCGGCGGTTGTGGCCGGGGACGAACATCATGCTGCGCAGCAGCAGGGGGTCGCCCATCAAGCCTCCTCTCCGGCCGGCACCAGGACGTGGCGACGGAGGCTGAGCACCTTCTCGCCGCGCTGGTTGAAGGCGCTAGTCTCCACCAGCACCACTCCTCGGTCGGGTCGGGAGGCAGAGCGACGGGCTTCGAGCACCTCGGTCTCGGCGCGAATGGTGTCGCCCACGAACACCGGTCCCTCGTGGCGCACCGCCTCGTAGTCGAGGTTGGCGATGGCCCGTCCGCTGATGTCGGGCACGGTCATGCCCACCACGAGGGAGAACACCAGGGTGCCCACTACCAGGGGACGGCCGTGCTGCCCGGCAGCGGCGAACTCGAAGTCGGAGTGCACCGGGTGCGGGTTGCGGGTCAGCAGGCAGAAGAGGTTGTTGTCGCTCTCGGTGATCGTCTTGGCCGGCCAGTGGCGGAAGGTGTCGCCCGGGTGGAAGTCCTCCAGACGGCGGCCGAAGGCGGCCTCCATGTCGTGGTGCACCGGCATCACCTCCAAGGAGTGAGGCTACAGGGGCCGCCGGACGGGCGCGGCGCTTCGGCCGCGGGGTCGGCGCGGAGCCCGGTCACGCCCGCCCGTCCCGGCAGGCGGCCACCAAGGCCTCGACGACCCGGTCCAACTCGGCTGGGGCGAGGGTGTTGTAGAAGGGCAGGCGGATGAGGCGTCCGCTCACGTCATCGGTCACCGGGCAGTCGGTGGGGCGGGCGGCGAAGCGCCGCCCGCCGGGCGCGCTGTGCAGCGGCACGTAGTGGAAGGTGGCCATCACGCCCGAGGATCGTAGAGCGGCCAGCACCCGATCGCGCGTCGGGCGGTCGGGCAGCAGCACGTAGTACAGGTGGTAGCCGGGGACATCGCCGGGGGGCACCTCCGGCAGGGTGAGGCCGAGGGCGGCGGCGTGCGGCCGCAGTCGGCGCTCGTAGCCATCGAAGACCCCGCGCCGGCGGGTGAGGATGGCCTGCTTCATCTCCAACTGGGCGAGCAGGTAGGCGGCGTTGATCTCGGAGAGCCCGAAGGAGGATCCCAGGTCGTGCCAGGAGTACTTGTCCACCTCGCCCAGCATGAAGGCGCGGCGGTTGGTGCCCTTGTGCAGCAGGAGGTGGGCCCGGTCCAGGTCGCGCTCCTCGTTCAGGACGAGGGCGCCTCCCTCGCCACAGGTGAAGTTCTTGGTCTCGTGGAACGACAGGGTGGCCAGGCGGCCGAAGGTCCCCAACGGCCGGCCCCGGAAGGTGGCGAAGAGGCCGTGGGCGTTGTCCTCCAGCAGGTCCACGGGACGGTCCCCGATGGCCCGGGCCAGGCCGGGGAGATCGGCGGCGATGCCGCCGTAGTGGACGGCGACCACCGCCCGGGTGTGCTCGTCCAGCAGCGAGGCCACGTGGGACGCATCGAGGCCGAGGTGTTCCGGTTCCACGTCGGCGAAGACCAGGCCGAAGCCCTCGCGAGCGAAAGCCAGGGCGGTGCTCACGAAGGTGAAGGAGGGCACGATGACCGTGTCCCCCGGACGGCGATCGAGGAGCAGGGCCGCCATCTCGAGGGCGTCGGTGCAGGAGGTGGTGAGGATCACGTCGGCGGCGCCGTGGGCCTCTCGGAGGAGGGCGGCCGCCTGTGCGGAGAACGGCCCGGCCGCCGAAGTGTGCCCGCCCTCCGCGGCGCGCCGTACGTAGTCGAGTTCCTTCCCCATCAGGGCGGGCCGATTGAAAGGGATGGGGGGTAGCGTGGCGATGGCGGTGTTCCCGGGCCTCGAGGCCGCCATGATGCCAGGTCGGTGCGGCTCGGGGCGCGCCGGAGGATCTCGCCCCGGGCCGCTCGGTATCGGGTACCTTGGCGGCCGTGTACGGGCATCGGCGCCGGCAGACGGAGAGCGGCGAGCCGCGGCCGGGGATCGGCAGGAGAGGATCCGGATGACCGGGTCTGGGTCGCGCCTGACGGCTCTCATCGGGCAGGGCGACCTCGACGGCCTGGTGCGCCTGGTGGGCGACCTCTGTGCGGCGGGGGACTGGGAAGGCCTGGTGTTGCTGCGCGATCGCTCCCGGGCGGCATTGGAGCGCGGCTTGCAGTTGTGGCCCGCCGCCGAGTACGCCGAGTACCGCCTGGCCCTCGAGGCCCCCGGTCCCTACGCCGGGCCGGTGGTGGTGGCGGGAGCGGGCCGTTTCGCTCTGGGCCCGCTGTGGGAGGTGGCGGCCAGCACCCACTGCTGGGAGGAGTTGGCGCCGCATCTCCCGGCAGGCCCGGCACGCGCCCTGGCCGCCGGCGAGCGAGTGGTGCGGGGGGAGGACCTCACCTCCGACGGCAGCGTCGATCCCGGGGTGCTCGACCTGCCGCTGGTGCTGCAGCCCTGGGAGCGGGGTTATGCCCCGGCGGTTTTCCGGCCCGACGGCGCCGACTTCCCTTCGCCCGCCCGCCCGGCGCTGCAGCCGGGGGTTCTACCTCGGGCGGGGCCGTCCGTCGAGGATGAGACGGCGCTGGAGGCGTGGCGGGATCTGGCCCGGCCCTGGGCCGAGCAGTCCAACGGGCGGGTCGAGGTGTGCCTCGTTGAGGGGAGCGCCGAGGCGGCCGTGGCCGCCCTGGGGTGGCGAGAGGTTCCGGCGGCCGAGGTCGACGCCGCTGCCGGCCTGGCCTGGCTGGCCTGGGCTGCCGCGAGCGGGGGTGCCTACGGGCGGCGGCGGGGCACGGCGGCGGGACGGGCGGCGGCCTGGTGGGCGGTTGCCGCCCTGGCCGACCTGGAGTGGCCGGCGGAGGCGGAGCGCCTTGGGGAGGCCTTGAGAGCGATGCGGTGGCTGGCCTGGGAGCCGCCGGATTTCGCCCAGGGATGGGGGCTGCACCTGGCGGTGGAACTGGGTGAGGAAGGCCTGGCACTCGCCGTGGCGGCTCACGATGCCAGGAGGGAGGAACCGGTCGCCGGGAGTGAGGCCGGCGAGCGGTCTCAGAAGCTGTCGCGTTAGTTGTCCCAGCGCGTGTCGGGGTTGACCGGTCGGGTGAGGCGACGAAGCAGCAGCCGGGCGTGGGCGGCCCAGACGAATCCTTCGGCCACGGCGGGGTCGCGTTCGTAGTC
>VGBK01000082.1 GCA_016870535.1 Actinomycetota bacterium
CCGGAGTAGGTAGGAACCAGATCGGCGATCAGGCCCCACTCCTCGTCGCTGAGATCCGCAGGCAGCGACCCCCACGTTCCCTTGGACTGCCGCTCATCGGTGCCCATCGCCGGACCCTACCGCCCCGCAACCACCACAACATGACAATCCGCCCGCTACCGGCGCGAACTTCCCCAACAGCTACTCAGTCCGGGGGATAGCCGAATCGGGTCATCGTCCGCCGGCACAGCCGCTCGACGGTGGCCCGGTCGGCGGGGTCGAGGTCGCGGCGCCAACGGCCCAGGCTGGAGGTGAACGGCTCGCGTCCCACCGCCGGGGCGTTGTTGTGGCGGGTGCGGTGCACGCTGGCCTTCGACTCCCAGTAGCGCCGCACCTCGTCGCCGTAGGCCAGGCCGAGCAGGCCGAAGATGCGGGCGTACTGGGGCTCCGGGTCGGCCACCAGGTCCTCGTAGCGCACGACCAGGCTGCGGCGGGGGTGGAGGAGGGCGAAGCGGGAAAAGCGTTGGTAGTAGTCGCGCCAGTGGGTGGCGATCCGCTCCACCGACCGCGCGAACCCGCGGCCCTGCTGTGACGCCACCACGTCGCGCGGGTCGCGCACGATTGCCAGGAACGCCGAGTCGGGGAAGAGGCGGCGGAAGACACCGAAGCGGGAGGTCTGCACCTTGAAGCCGGTGAGCCCGGCGCCCTCCTGCTCACGCTTGCGTTCCACCACCGCCATGGCGAGGCGGGCGGCCCGGCGGGTGCGGGAGGCATCGGACCGCCCCACGGCGATCTCGGCCTCGAGCAGTTCGGCCAGCTCGGCGGGACGCACGAGGGCCCAGGAGGCATGTATGACGAAGAGGCCCAGTTCCTCGGTGGCGGGGTCGCGGCGCAGGACGGCGGCGGGATCGGCGGGGTCCTCGGCCAGGGCCCGCCGCAGATGCTGCCGGGCGGTGGGGAGGTCGGGCAGCCTCGTCGGCACCAGTTCGTAGCCCATCGAGATGCCGGGGTGGGAGTCGAGGATGGTGGCCAGCAGGGTGGTCCCCGAGCGCGAGTAGCCGCAGACGAAGGCGTGACGCATCGCCCCCATCTTGCCAGGTGTGGTGCCCTCGGCGGCCGGTAGGGTGGGGGCATGCTGCCGATTGGTTTGCCCGAGGTGCGCGCCGCCGCGGCGCGGGTGGAAGGCCGGGTGCACCGCACTCCGCTGGTGGGCAGCCGCAGCCTGTCGGAGCGGTTGGGAACCCGGGTCTCGCTGAAGCTGGAGGTGTTCCAGAAGACGGGTTCGTTCAAGCCGCGCGGGGTGTTCAGCCAGTTGCTCGGCCTGTCCGCCGAGGAGCGGGGGCGCGGCGCCGTCGGTGTCAGCGGGGGGAACTACGCCCAGGGCCTGGCCTACGCCGGCCGGGAACTGGGCGTGCCCGTCCGCATCGTGATGCCCGAGGGCACCCCGGCGCACTATCTCGCCGCCACCCGGGGCTACGGTGCCGAGGTGGAGTTGGCCCCATCCATCGCCGAGGCTTTTGCCGGGGCCGAGGCCTATCGAGAGCAGGGGCTGGCGGTGCTGCATCCCTTCGACGACCCGGCGATGATGGCGGGGAACGGCACCCTGGGCCTCGAAGTAGTCGAGGACGCCCCGGATCTCACCGACGTCTTCGTCAGCATCGGAGGCGGGGGCCTCATGACGGGGGTGGCGGCCGCGGTCAAGGGCCTGGTGCCGGCCGCCCGGGTGTGGGGGGTGGAGACGCTGGGATGCCACGCCATGCGCCTGGCCCTCGATGCCGGGCATCCCGTAGAGCTGCAGCCGACCTCGATCGCCAAGACGCTGGCCGCCCCGTGGGTGTCGGCAGGGACGCTGGCGGCGGCCCGCGCCTGGCTGGAGGAGGTGATCGTGGTGCCCGATGAGGCGGCGGTGGCCGGCCTGGTCTTCCTGCTGGAGCGGGCGAAGGTGCTCACCGAACCGGCGGCCTCCTGCACCCTGGCCGCCGCCGAGGCGGTACGAGGTCGCCTCGGGGAGCACGCCGTTCTGGTGCTCTGCGGAGGCAATGCCTCAATGGGCGACGTCGCCGCGTGGCGCGAGCGCTTTGGGGTGTAGCGTGGCGGGGTCCCGTCGCCCGCGGTGGAAGCCTGTGGCCGCGGCCTGCGTCGATTCTTCGAGAAGAGCACCTTGACCGTCTCCTCCAATCAAAGGGATCGCCGGGCGTGTCTGGAGTGGGTCCTGGCCCTGACGGCGGCCGCCGTCTCGGTAGGTCTGATGCTCTGGGTGGGGCGGCGGATGTGGTTTCGCGACGACGTCTTCGACTTCCTGGTGGGTCGGGAGGCAGGGTCGCTGGAGTCGTGGATCCGGCCCCACGCCGGGCATCTGCAGGTGGCTGCGGTAGGCCTGCACCGTTTCCTCTACGCGACGGTGGGCCTCGACTTCTGGCCCTGGTACTACCTGCCGCACCTGGTAGGCCATGCCGGCTTGTCCCTGCTCTTGTGGCGCACGCTGCTGCGGCGGGGGTCGGACGGCGGCGTAGCCTTCATCGCCTTCCTGGTGGTGCTGTTCCTGGGGGTATCGGCCTTTCTCAGTTCGATCGTCATCGGGGGCCTCATCGCGCTGGCCTTGCTCTTGTGGGTGGCGATCTGCCTCGACGGCGAGGCCGCCCCCTCGGTGCGGGATCGGGTGCTGGTTGCCGCGGCCCTGCTGGTCATGATCGTGTCGAGCAGCGTCGGAGTTGCCGGAGTGGTGGCCTGCTTGGGGGCCGTTGCCGTCACCCGGGGCTTGCGGCGCTGGTGGTGGAGTTTCCTCCCGGCGGTGGTGGTGTATGGGGCGTGGTATGCCACCCGCGGCGCCACCGCGGAGCAAGGACGGATGGACTGGGGGAACCTGGCGGCGGTGCCGGGGGAGATCCTGCGGCTGCTGGGCAACAGCACCGGCCGGCTGCTGGGGTTCGACGGCTGGGGAGTGGCGGCCGGTGCCGGGATTGGCGTCCTCCTGGCCGCAGGTCTCGGATGGTTGGCCTGGAAACGGAGGCTGCGGCGCGTCGATCTGGTGTTTTTCTTCTCTTTCATTGGGTATCTGCTGATGGTGGGCCTGCTGCGGGGGGCGGCGGGCCAGCCCGTGGACCGGGCCCGCTACGCCTACGCGATGATCCTGCTGGCGGTGCCCGCCCTGGTGCCCCGGCTGCGCCTCCCGACCCGATGGCCGACCGGAGGCCGGGTGCCGGCTCTGGTGTTGATCGGCGGCCTGCTCGTAGGGGTGAACGGGTGGCAGCGAGTGCTCAAGACCGACGACTTCGAGGCGTGGTCGCTGAAAGGCCGGGTGGCGATGGAGGTCCTGGGACAGGCGCTGCAGTCGGGTGAGCCGGCTCTCGGTGGCATTGGGCTCCGACACCATCTGGGCATCGAGACGGCATACACCCTCACCGTGTCCGGCGTGAGGCAGTTCCTGGCCGACGGTTGGGCGCCGGCACCTCCGGAGCCATGGCCGGGCTGGGAGGAGGCGCGCCCGCGGCTGCGGCTCGTCCCAGGGCGGAGCGACCTGGCCCCGGCCGTCCCGGCGCTCGCGGTGAGCGAAGGGTCCGAAGGTTGCGTCGGGATGGAACCCGGAAACCGCCGGCGCTTCGCCGTGGTGGCATCTGGCAGGTTCCACCTTGTGGGACGCCGGGGGGAGTCGGCTCCGGTGGGGCTGATATGGCGAGACCGCTTCGGGGTGTTTCCACGAGAGGTCCTGGTTGCCGGGCGGATGGTGGTCGCCGCGGCGGCGCCACCGGCAGGAGGGGCGAGGCTCGAGGTGGCGAACCGGGGAGAGGATCGACTCAGGGTGTGCGGGGTCGTGGAGGGCTGAGCCCGGCAGTCGAACAGGTGTTCGACTAGGCTGAGAGACTCCCATGGCCCGGTACGCCGAACTGCACTGCCACAGCAACTTCTCCTTCCTGGACGGCGCTTCCTTCCCGGCCGATCTGGTGCGGCGGGCCGCCGACCTGGGTTACGCCGCCCTGGCCATCACCGACCACCACGGGTTGTACGGGGCTCCCCGGTTCCGCCTGGCGGCTGAGGAAGCGGGCCTGAAGACGGTGTACGGGGTGGAGGTGGGGATGGCACGGCAAGAGGAGGGCGAGGCCGCGCTCGGGCGCGGTCTTGCCCCCTCCGCGGCCGGCTTGGCCGGCGGCGCCTTCCCCGCCCCCGCGGGGGAGGGTGGGCGGCGCCGGGGCCGCACCCACCGCCTGCACGGCCCCAAGCCGACTCGTCTGCCCCCCACCGACCACCTGGTGCTGCTTGCTCCCGACCCGGCCGGCTACGCCGCTCTCAGCGGCCTGGCGACCCGGGCCCAGTTCCGCGGCGAGAAGGACCGCCCGGTGTACTCCTGGGAGGACCTGGCCGAGGCCTCCGCGGCGGGCCGCCTGGTGGCGCTCACCGCCTGCCGGCAGGGGGCGGTGCCCCGTGCCGCCCAGGAGGGGGACCTCGACGGGGCGATGCGGGCTGCCACCCGATTGCGCGAGGTGTTCCCCGCTCGCCTCTTCGTGGAGGTGTGGCACCACGGCATGCCGGAGGACGACCCCCGCAACGACCTGCTGGCCGAGGTGGCGGGGCGCCTCGGCCTGCCGCTCGTGGCCACCAACGATGTGCACTACCACGACCGCTCCCAGGCCGACCTGGCCGAGGTGCTGGCCGCTGTCGGGGGCAGGCGCTCGCTGGAGGAGGGGCACGCCTTCTGGCCGGCCACCGACGAGCGGTGTCTGAAGTCCCCCGGGGAGATGGCCCGCCGCCTCGCCCGCTACCCGGGGGCGGTGCTCCGGGCCGCCGAACTGGGGGAAGCCCTGGCTTTCGATCTGCGCCTGGTGGCTCCCCGCCTTCCCGACTTCCCCATGCCGGGGGCTTTTCATAGTGAGACGGAGTATCTGCGCCATCTGGTGTTCGAAGGGGCCCGAGGGGTGTACCCGGGAGAGGGGCCGGAGGCCGTCGACCCCGCCGCCCGGGCCCGCCTGGAGCACGAACTGGGAGTCATCGAGGAACTCGGCTTCCCCGGCTACTTCCTGGTGGTGTGGGACATCGTCCGCTTCGCCCGGGAGCAGGGCATCTACTGCCAGATCCGGGGGTCGGGGGCCGACTCGGCGGTGTGCCGCTGCCTGGGGGTGACCCGGGTGGACCCCATCCGCCTCGGCCTGCCCTTCGAGCGGTTCCTCTCGGCGGAGCGGGGGCGGCCTCCCGACATCGACGTGGACTTCGAGGCGGAACGGCGCGAAGAGGTGATCCAGTACTGCTACCGGCGCTACGGCAGGGAGCGGGCGGCCATGGTGGCCAACGTGATCACCTATCGGGCCCGTTCCGTGCTGCAGGATGTGGGCAAGGCCTTCGGCCTGACCCAGGCGCAGGTCAACGGCCTGACCAAGTACCTCGACACCCGCCGCCCCGAGGCCATCCCCGAGTTCGTGGACCTGCCCCCCGGCCGCAGCGGCCGGTTGATCCTCGACGCCTGCCGCCGCCTCGACGGTTTTCCCCGACATCTCGGCATCCACTCCGGGGGAATGGTGATCGCCGACCGTCCGCTGTGGGAGGTGGTCCCCCTGGAGTGGGGGCGCATGGAGGACCGCTCGGTGCTGCAGTGGGACAAGGACGACTGCGCCTCCATGGGCATCGTCAAGTTCGACCTGCTGGGCCTGGGCATGCTCAACGCCCTGCACCTGGCGGTGGACGCTATCGAGGAAGTGCACGGGGTGCGCCTCGACCTGGCCGCCATCCCCCAGGAGCCGGCCGTCTACCAGATGCTCACCCGGGCCGACACCGTGGGGGTCTTCCAGGTGGAGTCGCGGGCCCAGATGGCCACCCTGCCCCGCATGAAGCCGAAGACCTTCTACGACCTGGCCGTCGAGGTGGCCCTCATCCGCCCCGGCCCCATCCAGGGGCACTCGGTGCACCCCTACCTGCGGCGGCGTAACGGGGAGGAGGCGGTGCAGTTCCCGCATCCGGCGGCCGAGCCGATCCTGGCCAAGACCCTGGGGGTGCCGGTCTTCCAGGAGCAGTTGATGGAACTGGCCCGGGTCTGCGCCGGATACACCCCCGGGCAGTCCGACCGCCTGCGCCAGGCGATGACCCACAAGCGCTCCGACGAGGAGATGGCCAAGCTGCGGGCCGAGACCTACGCCGGCATGGCGAGCCGGGGGATCACCGGGAAGGCCGCCGATGAGATCTGGGAGAAACTGCAGGGGTTCGCCTCCTTCGGCTTCCCCGAGAGCCACGCGGTGTCCTTCGCCTACATCGTCTACATGTCGGCCTGGCTGCGGGCCCACTGGCCCGCCGAGTACCTGGCGGGCCTGCTCAACGCCCAGCCGATGGGCTTCTACTCGCCCAACTCGCTGGTCGCCGACGCCGGACGGCACGGGGTGACCGTGGTGCCTCCCGACGTGAACGAGTCGGCCTTCGACTGCACCGTGGTCCCCCTCGCCGCCGATCCCGAGGACGTGGTGACGGTGGCCGGGCTGTCGTGGCGGAGGGGGAGGGGATTGGCCGACGACCCGCTGCGCCCGGCCACCGCGGTGCGCCTCGGCCTGCGTTACGTGCGGGGCCTGGGTGAAGCCGAGATCACTCGCCTCGAAGGGACTCGCCTCGTGCAGGGCCCTTTCACCGGGGTGGTGGACCTGGCGCAGCGCACCGGACTGACGGTGGAGGCCCTGGAGGGCCTGGCCGCCGCCGGGGCGCTGGCGACCCTGGGGGTGGGGCGCCGGGAAGGTCTGTGGGCGGCGGGAGCCCTGGCCGACCTGGGACCCGGGCGCCTCGCCCTGGCCGAGGGGGCCGCGGCGCCGCCACTGACGGCCATGACCGCCGCCGAGGAGGCCCGGGCCGACCTCTGGGCCACCGGCGTCTCGGTGCGCCACCCCGTGGAGTTCGTGCGGGAGTGGCTGGCGGCCCGCAGGTGCCTGACCGTCGCCGAGGTGGTGGGCGGCGGGCACGGACGCCGGGTGGCGGTGGGCGGCCTGATCACCCACCGCCAGCGGCCGATGACCGCCAAAGGGGTCATCTTCCTGAACCTGGAGGACGAGACCGGCTTGCTGAACGTGGTGGTGCTCCCCGCGGTGTGGCAGACCTACCGCGAGGTGGCCCGGAAGTCGGTGGGGGTGGTGCTCGAGGGGGTGGTCGAGCATCGCGACGGGGTGACCAATCTGGTAGCCCGCCGCTTCCACCCCTGGCCCGAGGAGGTGCGCCACGTGCGATCCCGCAACTGGGCCTATTGGGGGAGGTGAGGCACCTCCCTTGCAGATGCGTCATGTCCTAATGTCGTTGACACCTGACTTGAGTCAGGGCTAAACTGCTGTTAGACATGACGGCAGAGGAGGCGGAAGATGCAGTTCCTGTTGGCGGAGGAACTGGCCCGGGAACGGATCCGTGAGCTGCACCGCGAGGCGGCGGCGGAAAGGAAGGCGATTCGGGTGAGGGTCGGCCGGGCGGTCGCGGCGGGGTCGCTGCGCCGGGCGGTGGGGCGGGCCCTGGTGGCCGCCGGGACCTGGGTGGCCGGAGCGACCGTGGACCGCAGCGGGGTGCACGAGGAGGGGTGATGGCTAGCGGGGTCGCGCCTATGGTGGCTTCCTATGAAGGAGGCTGAGGCATGAGCCGCGAGGCTCCGAGGGACCTGGAAACGCTACGCGCCTTCGTGAACACCGTCGAGTTGGATTCTCGCCGCGATACCGCGCGGACGCCCGAGACACTCCGGGTGTGGCTCGTCGAGCACGGCCTTCTGGAACCGGGAGAGACGGTGGACGGCGCCGGGCACCGCCGAGCCCTGCGTTTCCGGGAGGCACTGCGTCGCCTGGGGGAGGCCAACCACGACCGCCGGGTGGATTTGGCCGCGTCCGAGGAGGTGGACGCCGTGGGGCAGGGGGCTACCCTCGTGGTCCGCCTAGGCGAGGACGGAGCCGCCCGATTGGCGGCCGCCGGCCGGGGGGTGGACGGCGCGCTGGCCCGTCTCCTCGCCATCCTCTACACGGCTACCGCCGACGGCACCTGGCCTCGGTTCAAGGTCTGCCGCAACGACACCTGCCGCTGGGCGTTCTACGACCGGTCCAAGAACCAGTCCGGTCTGTTCTGCGGCACGGCTTGCGGCAACGCCGTCCACGCCCGGGCTTACCGCCGGCGCCGGTCGGCGGGCCAGAGACCGGCCGACTGAGGCCCCAGCCCGGAGCATGGTGGACGGGCATCGGAGGGCCCCGGGCAGCTCAACTGCACGCCACCATCACCGCGCCCGCCCGGCAGGTGTCGTTCTCGTCGCCGCTGAGAGAGTCCTCGGGCCCGTAGCCCACCAGGACGTCGTTGCCGGTGCCGCCCCACAGGTAGTCGCGGCCGGGGCCGGCGATGAGGAGGTCGTCGCCTTCGTGGCCGAGGAGGGTGTCGTCGCCGTCGCCGCCCGAGAGGAAGTCGGGTCCGGGGCCGCCCCACA
>VGBK01000083.1 GCA_016870535.1 Actinomycetota bacterium
GGAAGCAGGCCGCTCTTATGTTCCTCGACTTGGCGGCCCGGTACCCGAATCGCGTCATGGCAGCGAGATACGAGGACCTGGTGGGCGACCCTCGGGCCGGAGCGGAGCGGCTGCTCGGCTTCGCCGGCCTTCCGCCGCACCCCCAGGCGGAGCGCTTCGTGGCCGCTTCCACCTCCGGCGGCGACCGGCATCACGACTACGGCGTCTTCAAAGACCGCGCGGTGGTGTGGCGCTGGCGGGAGGAACTGGACCCTGGGATCGCCGCCGAGGTCGCCGCCGAATTGCGCGGCACCCGGCTGGAGCAGTTCCTGGCGGGGGAACCGCCTCACTGAGTCGGTGGACGCCCGGCTCAGGCGAAGGCGAAGGCGCCGTAGCCCACCACCCGGCTCCGGTCGCCGGCGGTGTCACCCGAGTTGCGCAGGTCGAGGCGGGTGGCCGCTAGGCCGCGACTGCGGGCGGCCAGCAGCAAGGCCTGCATTCCGACGAGGCCGCAGGCGGACTGGTGGTCCAGAGCATCCGGGTCGAGACGCTCGATGGCTTGCGCCGTCGCCTCATCGCGTCGGCGGGCCTCCTCGTAGGGCAGGTAGTGGGAGAGGTCCGAGGAGACCAGCACCACGGCATCCTCCTCGCCCAGGAACTCCTCGATCACCGGCGCTACCTGATCGGGGGATGCTCCTGCGCACAGCAGGGCGGTGACCGGCGGCCCACCGAGGGCGACCTGGAGGAAGGGGAGTTGCACCTCCAGGGAGTGCTCCCGGGCGTGGGCCGCCGGGGAGCGGGCCACCCCGGGGTGGCCCAGGGCCCGGGCCTCGCCCGGAGCATCCACGGCAACCTCGCCCAGCGGAGTGGCCAGGGCATCGACTCCGGGCAGGGCCAGTCCTTCGAACCGGGCGAAATGGGAGGGGCCCACCAGCAGCACGCGCCTCACTTCAGTGCGGGTGCGGGCCAGATGGGAGTAGGCGGTGGCGGCCACCGGGCCCGAGTAGTCGTACCCGGCGTGAGGCACGATCAGGGCCAGGGGCGCCGCCGCCTCCACGGGGGAGGCGGCGGCGAGCATCTCCTGGACCTCCCGTCGCAACGCGGCCGGGTCGGCCGGGTAGAACGCCCCGGCCACTGCCGGCGGGCGCACCCTCGCCGTGGCGGTCCTCCTTGTTCGGCGTGTTCCTGGCCTGGCCTATTCGGCGGTGAGCAGCGGCATCTGGGCGAACTGGTCCGGGGTCAACTCCTCCACCGAGGCGGCCGGGGTGTAGGCCGACAGCCACTCCTCCTGCTTCCCGGCCTCGGGCCAGAGCAGGTCCATGATGCGGGTGTGGGTGACGCCCGGCCCGGGAGCCCCGCCGATGCGCCACTGCTCGGCGGTGACCATGACGTCGCGCACCCGGCGCACTCCGCTTGAGGGGTAGCCCTCCTGGCTCATCAGCGCCACGGCATAGCCCCAGGCGGCGGGGTCGCCGCCGCCGAGCAGTTCGAGGGGCACCCGCACGATCACCCTGCCCTTGTCCCCGAGCACGATCACCCGGAAGGTGGGGGTGGTCTCCTGGGTGGTGCCGTCGGGGGCGGCCACGTAGATGGCCGGATACCAGCCCTCCACGGTGATGCCGTACTCCCAGCCGTTCCCCTCCTCCAGGGCGGCGTTGCGCCCGTCGATGAGGCGGCGAGCGCCGGTGCCCGACCCGGGATCCCGGTCGATGTAGATGTCGAGGGTCTGGATCGCCAGGCCGTTGGGGCTGCCCCACGGGTTGGCGATGGTGGCCAGCACCTGCAGGGTCACGACCAGGTCGCCGCCCTCGGTGCCGAAGGTGACGCTGGTGAGGTCGTAGGAGCCGGCGGCGAACACGCCGTCCCTGGGGTAGGTGTACGACCCGGGGCCGTGGTCGTCGCCCGTCGGGTCGGCGACCTCCAGGAAGACCTCGACGTTGGAGATGTCGGGCACCTGGGCGGCTCCCGGGGCATCGGCCGGCACCATGACGAGCTCGCCCTGCTCCCGGTCCCAGGCCACGATGCGCAGCGGGATCAGGTCCCCAGCCTCCACGGCGCCGAGTTGCTCCATAGGCAGGGTGATCTCGATGGTGCGGGTGCTTATCCCAATCGGGAGCGGGTCGCCGAACTGCACCCGGTCGTCGTCGAGGCCGGGCAGGCCCACCGCCGGCAGCACCTGCCGCGGTGCGGCTTGCTCCCAGCGCAGGAGATGGGAAGCCCCGAAGCCGAGCACCTGCCCTCCCAGCGTGGTGGGCCGCGGCCGGTCGGCGCCCGGCACTCCCAGGTAGACGTCGAAGCCGTCGCTGGCGGCGGCGTCGCCGATGTCCAGGCGGAGGTGGAACCCGGTGGGAGACACCCCCAGGTAGAGCGCGGCCCCGCTCCCTTCGTACAGGTAGGCGGCGGCGGCATCCCATTCGCCCTCGGCGGCTACGCCGTCCAGGGTGGGGGAAAGAACCCCCTCGCCGGCGGGGCGGCTGGGGAGGATCGGCGTCTGCGGGATGATCGGCACCGACACGAAGGTGGGCCGCTCCTGCCCCAGGGCGTCGTACATCTGCCCGAGAAGCTCCCGGAAGGCGGCGTCGAAGTAGTCGTCGTTGCCGCTCGACTGGTCGTCGCCGTACCACCAGAACCAGTCGGAGCCCTGGGCGAAGAGCATCTTCTCGAAGGCAGCCTCCAGGGCTTCGCCGCTCACCGCGCCGGAGCGCTCCGCCCGGCGCAGGTCGTCGCGTGCTTCCCACAGATAGTCCCAGGCGGTGGCCTCTTCGGGCTCGCCGATCCAGGTGGCGTAGTTCGAGGAGAACCAGGCACCGGGCCAGACCTCGTCGAGCGCCTCGACCCGGTCGCCGAAGGCGGCCAGGTACTCACTCGGCGTCACGGTGCGCACCCAGTCGGCCTCGTTCAGGGCGCCGTACAGGGCGCGCAGGAAGTCGATCCCGTCGTTGGGGTAGTTCTCCCAGGCGTTCTCCCCGTCCAGGATCACCGACACCACGTGGGGCCCGGTGGCGCCCTGGGCGGCGAGGCGTTCCTTTGCGGCTCGGAGCCGGTTCATGAAGTCGGCGGCGGCCGCTTCGGCCTCGGTCCCCGAGTACTGGAAGCCGACGAGGTCCGAGATCAGGCGGTCGCGGAAGAAGATGGGCACCGGGTCGTTGCGGCGCGGCACACCCAGCCAGGGCCGGTAGAGCAGGTCGGCCTCCTGCACGGTGTCGGAGGCGTCGCGGGTGAACGAGCCCAGGCCCAAGGAGGGGGCGAGCACATCTTCGCCGGTGGCGATCCAGCGCACGCCCTCGGCGGAGAACATGGGGATGACGTACTGCGACACCGCTCCCTCACCCGGCCACATGCCCGCCGGCCGGGCGCCCAGCAGCCTCTCCGCCAGGTCGAGGCCGCGGCGCACGTGCTCCTGGGCATCGGCGACCTCGTTGAAGCGGTTCCGGGGGAGGATGGCGGCCGGGTCGCCGGTGGAGGCGATGGCCGAATCGGCGATCAGCGGAAGGATGGGGTGGGCCAGAGGGGTGGTGGTCACCTCTATGCGGCCCTCCTGCCACAGGCGGGCGTGGACGGGGATGACCGCCTCGATGATCCGCAGGTGCTCGGCGAAGAGCACCGCCTTGTCCTCCTCGGCGAAGTCACGGCCCTTGGCCACCAGGGAGGAGAGGGGCGCCTCGGCCAGGAACGACGGGTCGGTCCAGGCCAGGTTGAAGAGCACCTGCAGGTCGCGGAAGTCCTGCTCGGTGTAGGGGGTGCCGTCGTCCCTCAGCGCTCGCAGTTCCTGATAGCGGGGGAAGCGGGCGATCACTCGCGCGTTGGCGTCGAAGAAGCGCTCGAGGATGAAACGCTGCTGCTCTTCGGTGAGTTCGGCGGCCGGTATCTCGCTCAGCACCCAGTAGACATCCTTGGTGCCGGCGGCCAGTTCCTCCAACTGCAGGAGCAGGACCGGGGTCAGGTTGAAGGTGGCCTTCACATTGGGGAACTCCCTCAACATGGCGGCCATGTCGTAGTAGTCCTTGGTGGCGTGCACCCGCACCCACGGCCGGGTCACCACCCCATCGGCGTCCTTCGGGTAGAGCGGCTGGTGCTGGTGCCACATCAGCATCAGGTAGAAGCCCTCGGGGTCGAGGGGCCCTTCGGGAGCCGTGGTGGTAGTCGTGGTCGCCGTCGTCGTGGTGGCGGGAGCCGCGGTGGTGGTCGAGGCTTCGCCGGTGGTGGTGGTCCCGTCGTCGGAGGTGCACGCCGCCGCGATCAGGGCCAGCAGGGACAGGGTGATGAGCAAGCGCCGCATGGCGCCGAGTGTATCGGGCGGCGGGTCCGACGTCCCCGGGGCCGGGCCGAGGGCGGCGGGGGCTCAGCCGATCCCGAGATGGCGCAAGAAGGCCTCCTGGTTGGGCTCCCGGCCCAGGAAAGCCCGCAGCATCTCCCCGGCATCCACCGACCCGCCCCGCTCCAACACGCGGCGGCGGTACTCCCCGCCCACGATCGGGCCGGCGACCCCTTCGGCCGCGAAGCGGGAGAACATGTCGTCGCCGAAGACCTTGGCCCACAGGTAGCCGTAGTAGCCGGCGTCGTAGCCGAAGAGATGGCCGAAGCCGGCCGGATAGAAGGTGCCCTCGTGGTGGGGGAGGCCGGTGACCGCCGTGGTCTCCCGGGTGATGGCGAACAGGTCCTTTTCCTCCGCCGGGCCGTGGAAGGCCATGTCGAGCAGGCCGAAGGAGATCTGGCGCAGGGTGAGCAGGGCCACGTGGAGGTCGCGGGCCGCCGCCAGTTGCTCCACCAGGGCGGCGGGGATGGGTTTCCCGGTCTGGTGATGGCGGGCGAAGCGCTGCAGCACCTCCGGCGTCCAGCACCAGTGCTCCATGATCTGCGAGGGGGCCTCGACGAAGTCCCACTCGGTGTTGTAGCCGGCGAAGCGCGGGTGCCGGGTGTGCCCCAGGCTGTTGTGCAGCACGTGGCCGAACTCGTGGAACAGGGTGACCACCTCGTCGTGCTGCAGCAGCGACGGCTGGGTGGCGGTGGGCTTGGTGAAGTTGGCGGCGATGGCGGTGCGGGGCAGGACGTACTCGGCCTCGCCCTGGTGAGCGGGGACCAGATCGAAGGCGGCGGCATGGCCGAACTTGCCCTCGCGGGGGAACAGGTCGGCGTAGAAGGTGGCCAGCAGCCGCCCGCCCTCCCGGTCGGCGATCTCGTACACCATGACGTCGGGGTGCCAGGTGGGCACCCCTTCGAGGCGGCGGTAGGCCAGGCCGAACACCTCGGCGGTGAGGTCGAACATGCCCTGCACCACCTGCTCCAGCGGGAAGTAGCCCGCCACCTCGCTGGGGTCGATGCCGAAGCGCTCGCGGCGGATGACCGTGTGCAGGTAGCGGAAGTCCCACGGCTCCGGGGCGGCGCCGCCGTTGGCTGCGGCCAGGTCGGCCAGTTCGGCTTGCGACTTCTCGGTCAGCGGCGGCACCAGGGCGGCGTAGAAGTCCTCCACCGCCTTCGGCTCCTTGGCCATCTTCTCTTCCATGCCGTAGTCGGCCCAGGAGGGGAGGCCGAAGATGCGGGCGATCTCGAGGCGCAGGCGCACCGCCTCCTCCAGGAGGGGGAGGTTCTGCTCGCGGGCCTGGTTGAACATCTTGAACTGCAGCGCCCGGCGCAGGTCGGCGCGCCTGGCCTGGTCCATGAACGGGTAGTACTCGGGGTAGTCCAGCGAGACGCGGAAGGTGCCTTCCGCCTTCCCGGGGCCGAGGCGGGAGAGGTAGTCCTCCGGCAGGCCGTCGAGCTCCTCGCGGGTCAGGTCGAGGCCGTCCTGGTACTCGTCGATGTTGCGAGCGAAGGCCACCCCCAGCTCCACCAGGCGGGTGCGCAGGCGCTGTACCTCGGCTCGCTGCTCCGGGTCGAGGCCATGGCCGGCGCGGCGGAAGTCCCGCCGGGTGAACTCGAGGAGGCGGGCATCCTCTCCTTCGAGCGCGGCGGCCTCGGGGGTGGCGGCATAGGCCTCGACCGCCTCGTAGAGGTCGCGCCGGAAGGCCAGGTCGGAGACCCACTTGGAGAGGCGTTCCTCGGCCTCCTGGGCGGCGTCGCGCACCTCCTTGTCGGGGTGCACCCGTGCCATGAAGGGGCCGCGGCCCGAGGCGATGACCACCGAGGCGGCCACCGCGTCGAGCGGGGCCATGGTGGACTCCCAGGTGGGGGCGGCCGGCGGGGCGACGACGGCGGCCAGCAGTTCCTCAGCGCGGGCGATGGCGTCTTCGACCTCGGCGCGTACCGAGGCGGGGGTGACGGAGGTGTAGTCGTAGAGCACGGCCGGTGAGGTTAGCCGGGGTGCTCACTCGCCGACGGCGTAGAGGAAGCCGTCGCGGGAGCCGATGTAGATGATGCCGTTCCAGGCGGCCGGGGTGGCCTCGATGGCGCCGTCGGTGATGGGGAGATCCCAGTCCAGGACGGGGGAGCGAGGATCGGTCACGTCGTAGGACTGCAGCCGACCGCCGGCGGTGGCCACCACGAGCCGATCTCCCACCACGATGGGCGAGGACATGTGGCGGGGGCCGGTGAAGGCCCCGGCGCCGATGTCGACCGACCAGGTCTCCTCGCCGGTCTCCTGGTCTACCGCCACCAGGTAGCCGCGGTTGGTGACGGCATACACCACGCCGTCGCCCAGGGCGGGGCTGGCGAAGAGCCCGCCCCAGTAGGGCGGATCGGTCAGGGAGAACATCCCCCACACGAAGGGGTCGTCCGGCGCGTAGGGGTTCAGCTTCACCAACTGGCCCACCTCCCGCCCCCGGGGCAGGAAGCGCTTGCGCTCCACCGGGACGTAGAGCATCCCCTCCCCATCGATCACCATCGAGGCGTCGGAGTCGTCCCCCACCCAGAAGTCGAAGACGAGGGGAGCCTCGCCCTGCTCGACGTTGGTGATGTCGAGGCCGATGATCCGGCCGGCGGAGTTGCCGAAGTACACCCGGCCCTCGAATATCGCCGCCGAGCACTCCACGGAGGTCGACTCCCAGCGGGGGCCGATCCAGCGGGAGGGCTCGAGGGCGGCGAGCAACTCGTCGTTCCAGATCGGCATCTTGAAGAGGAGCACCGGGTCCACCGTCACCTGCCCAT
Source organism: Actinomycetota bacterium (assembly GCA_016870535.1). Taxonomy (GTDB): domain Bacteria; phylum Actinomycetota; class Acidimicrobiia; order Spongiisociales; family UBA11373; genus VGBK01. The sequence goes on from VGBK01000083.1 coordinate 7,063, forward strand.
CGGCGCCGTAGGCCCGGTTGAGCTTCCAGATGTAGAAGAAGGAGTTCTCGCCTCCCTCGAACATGAGGTCGTTGACGATGCGGGGGCTGGCATCCCAGTCGCGCCACCAGCGTCCCGCCGGCTCGTCGTCGGAGTCGAAGCTCCACAGAGCCGCCGGCTCGTCCCGGTCGAGGGCCACGATGCGCAGCTTGTGGTCTCGCGCCCCGAAGTACAGCAGCGGGAAGCCGTCGGGGTCCAGAGTGGGGGTGCCCTTGATATGGCCCCCGGGGCTGGTGAAGAAGGGCCGGCGGGTCGGCGCGCCGGTCACGGCGTCCAGGAAGTGCACCCTGGCGTCGGTGGCTCCGAAAATGAGTTCGGTGACCCCATCGGGGCGCTCCCAGACCAGCGGCTGTCCGGTCCAGGTGACCCCCGTCCAGTAGTCCCCCAGCTCGTCCACCGAGCCCATGGGCGCCTCGGGGTACTTCCAAAGGATGCGGGGCGTCTCGGGGACGGGGCCGGTGCCGTACCAGCTGTGGGTGGGGTTCCCCCGGAAGGTGAGGATCCCGGTGACGGCCTCTCCCCAGGGCTGCCCCACGGTGCGGCGGTCCACCCAGGCGTGGAAGGGGAGGGTGGTGGTCGTGGTCGTCGTGGTCTCGGCAGTCGTGGTGGGGTCCTCGCCGGTGGTGCTCGTCGGCGCGGAGGTGGAGGTGGTCGGCGGGTTGCCACCGGTCGTGGTGGAAGACGATGTGGCGCCGGCCGTGGTGGTCCCCGGCTCACCGCCGGAGCGGCTCACCACGGCGAAGGTGAGCAGGCTCAAGGCGGCCAGGCCGACGGCAGAGAGCAGGCCCACCAGTATCGGGGAGCGGGGCTTGGCGGGCATACGGCAGTCGAGTCTATGCCCGAACGCCGCCAAGTCTGCCGGGGAGGGGGCGGCGCGGCGGGGACGGGCCCCCACCGTCGCTGGGTGGCGACGACCCTGCGGGCTAGGCTCGGCGGCCCATGACCGCCCTCGAGCAACTGGCCGACCGCGTCTCCGCCGCCCTGTGGAACCTGCACCCGGTGTGGGCGGTGGCGGCGGGCAAGCACGAGTACGACGGGGTGGTTCCGGACGCGACCCCGGAGGCGGAGGAGGCAGCCCTGGAACGCCTCGATCGCCTCCGCACCCGGATCATCGCCCTGGCCGATCTCGACCCCGACGAGCAGATCGACCGGGACCGGTTGCTGGGACTGGTGGATCT
>VGBK01000084.1 GCA_016870535.1 Actinomycetota bacterium
GGCGGGGTCGGCCGGGGGCCGGGTGCGCTCCGGGGTACGCCTCACGGCTCAGGCGGCCATCCGATCCGGCCTCTACGCGGCGCAGGCCGACGACTACCCCATCACCGTGCGCAGCGGCCACAGCCTCTCGACCCTGGTGCTGTCACCCGAGCCGCTGGACTTCGCCGGGGTGACCGTCCCCGATGCCCTGGTCATCCTCAGCGAGGATGGGCTGGCCAAGTCGCGCGCCTTGCTCCCGCGCCTGGCCCCCGAGGCCACCGTCCTAGCTTTCCCCGAGGTGGCCGGGCTCGACACGCCGGCCCGGTTGCTCGTGCTCGACCCGTCTGCCGCCTCCAGCCGCCTGGCACGCGCCGACCACGGCCTGGCGGCCTGTGCCGCCGCTCTGCACGTCCTCGGCCTGTTCCCGACGGCGGCCCTGGTCGAGGCCGCCGCCTCCGCCGGACGCCTCGCCGAAGAACTGAGCCGCGTGGTCGCCGCCGGTCTGGAGATGGCCGCCGCGGCCCGATGACCTCCTCGGCCGCGCCGCTTGCCCCGGCCCGCCTCGATTCCCTCGACGTCCTCCGGGCGGCGGCCATCCTCGGCATGGTGCTCATCCACTTCGTGGAGAACCTCGCCGGCTATCGCGCCTCCGAGGGGCCCGGCTGGCTCTACGAGGCCGCCCAGATCGCCGGGGCCGTCCCCGCCCCCCTGTTCACCTTCCTCGTCGGAGTCAGCCTGTGGCTTTCCGTCACGAGCCGGCAGCGGTCCGGCCAAGCCGAGGCCCAGGTCGCGGTGCGCGTCGTCCGGCGGGGCCTGTTCCTCGTGCTGCTCGGCTTTGCCTTCGCCACGCTGATCTGGATGCCGGAGGCCGTCTTCGAGTGGGACATCCTCACCTTCATCGGCAGCGCCATCCTGCTGGTCTGGCCGGCGCGCCGCCTTTCTCCGGCGGCCCTGCTGGCGGCCGCCGCGGTCGTCCTGGCCGCCGCCCCCCGGCTGCGCGTGCTGACCGACTACACGGCGCACTGGGCTGCTGACGAGTACTCCTACCGTTTCGCCCTCGGGGAGATCCTGCGCGGCTGGCTGGCCAACGGGTACTTCCCCCTGTTCCCCTGGCTGGCCTTCCCCCTGACGGGCTTCGCCGTCGGGAAGTGGCTGCTGCCGGCCGGGTCGTACGCCGTCGCTCGCGCCCGCTCCCGGCGCCTGCCCGCTGCCGGAGCGGTTCTGACCGGACTCGCCGCCCTGGGGGCGGCGGTGGGCGGCAACATCGCCGACCCCTGGGACGAGTACCTGGCGCCGCTCAGCTTCTACCCGGCCTCGACTTCCTTCGTCCTCGCCACCCTCGGCGCCATCCTGCTCGCCGTTTGGGCGCTGCACCTGCTCCTCGACCGTCCCGGCCCGGCGCCGCGGCGGGGCCTGGCCTTCTTCCGGCGCTACAGCCGGTACGCCCTGACCACCTATGTGGTGCACCACGCCGTGCACGTCTGGCCGCTGCTGTTCACCGCCTGGGCCCAGGGCCACACCGCGGCCGGCGACCAGTGGCTCTACTACGGCGACGCGATGGGCGTGGTCCCCGCGGTGGGCCTGGCGGCAGCCTTCGTCGCCGGGTTCTTCGTCATCCTGATCTGGTGGGATCGCCGGCAGGGGCGCTTCAGCCTGGAGTGGACGCTGTCCAAACTGGTGGGCTGAGGCGCGGCCTCAGTCGTTCCTGGTCCCGGTCGTCCAGTCGGCGTGGAGAGCGGCGTAGACACCGCCGCGAGCCAGCAAGTCCCCATGGCGGCCTCGCTCGACCAGGCGGCCCCGGTCGAAGACCAGGATCTCGTCCGCCGCCTCGGCAGTGGAGAGGCGGTGTGCCACGGTGATGCTGGTCCGCCCTCCGGTGAGGCGCTCTATGGCTCGCCGGAGCCGGACTTCGAGAGCCGGGTCCACCGCCGAGGTAGCCTCATCGAGGACCAGCAGGTCGGGGTCGGCGATCCACGCCCGTACCAGGGCCACCAGCTGGCGCTCCCCCACCGACAGGCGCCCGCCTCGCTCCCCTACCGGCGTGTCGATCCCCGCGGGCAGCTGCTCCACCCAATCGGAGAGCCCGAGGTCGGCGAAGGCCTCCGCCACCTCGGCGTCGGTGGCCTCGGGCCTCCCGTAGCGCACGTTCGCCCCGACGGTGCTATCGAACAGGAACCCCTCCTGCGGCACGAACGCCACCCTCTGCCGCAGCGACCGGAAGCGGACCCGGTTCAGGGGCACCCCGCCGACGATGATCCACCCCTCGCTGGGATCCAGCAGCCGCGTCACCAGCTTGGCGAAGGTGGTCTTGCCCGACCCGGTCTCTCCCACGACCGCCACCCGGGTGCCGCTCGGCAGGCTCAGAGTGAGCTCGGTGAGGACGTCGGGGCCGGTGGGGTAGCGGAAGCGGACCCCAACCAGGTCGACGTCCAGGCTGCCCGAGGGCAGGTCCACCCCGTCCACCGGGTCGGGCACGTCGACCGGCGTGTCCAGCACCCCCAGGATGCGCCGCATCCCGGCGCCGGCGCTCTGGGCCAGGTCCAGGGTCTCCACCACCATCTGGACCGGCTCCACCAGCAGGTTGACCAGGAAGAGGAAGGCAAGCAGCGCCCCCGCCGACACCCCCCGGCCCGCTCCCAGGGCCACCCCGAAGCCGATCACCCCTCCGGTGATGAGGCCGGCGAAGAGCTCCGCCGACGAGAACAGGAACGCGCCCAGCCGGTTGGCGCGGAACTCGGCACGGAACTGGTCGTTGAGGGCGCGGCGCACCCGGGCCAGGGTCACGTCCTCGGCCCCGTAGGCCCGCACCACGGGGAGCCCCGAGATGGCCTCGGCCACCGTGGCCAGGCTATCGGCCACCCGCACCCGCACCCGGTCGTGGGCCCGGGCCAGGATCCGCTGGAACCAGCTGAGGAGGAGGCCGTAGACCAGCACTCCCAGCACCACCAGCAAGGCCAGTTGCCACCGGTACCAGGTCATCACCCCCACGGCCAGCACCACCTGCAGGGAGCCGAGGAGCATGGCCACCCCGCCGAAGTCCATGAAGTCCTGGATGGTGGAGATGTCGGAGGTGACCCGCGACACCAGCGCCCCCCGCCGCTCGCCTTCGACGTGGAGGAGGGAGAGGCGGTGCAGGTGGCGGAAAGTCCCCACCCGCAGGTCGGAGAGCCCGGTGGCGGAAGCGGTGAACACACGGACCAGGCCGAGGCGGCGCGCCGCCGCCGCCAGCGTGATCGCCGCCAGGGCCGCCAGGCCGAGCCGCAGCACTCCCCCGGTGTCCACCCCTCCGGTTGAGAGGATCTCCCCGTCGACCATCCGCTGGATGGTGATGGGCACCACGATCTGCATGCCGGTGCCGACGGTCATCAGGAGCAGGGTCAGCGGGAAGCCCCGCAGCAGAACCGGGGCCTCGCGCAACGCCCGCCGCAGCGCCGCGCGGGCGCCGAGGGAGGTGCCTTCGGCGGGGGCGGAGGTCATGTCCCCGGCTCCTCGGCTTCGCGAGCGGCGCGCCGGGCGGCGGCATCCTCCTCGTAGGCCTGGAGCAGGCGGGCGTAGCCCGGCTGCGAGGCGAGGAGTTCCGCATGGGTGCCGTGGGCCACCACGCGGCCTTCATCGAGGTAGACGACGGTGTCCGCCAGGGCGATGCTCGAAGGGCGGTAGGCCACCACCACGACGGTCGAAGGCAGATCGGCCTCCTTGAGACCCCGGAGGATGTCGGCCTCCACCGAGGGGTCGACCGCCGAGGTGGCGTCGTCGAGGACCAGCAGACGCGGCCGGCGGGCCAGGGCCCGGGCCAGAGCAAGCCGCTGCCGCTGACCCCCGGACAGGGTGGCCCCCCTTTCGCCCAGCCGGGTGGCCATGCCGTGGGGAAGGGCGGCGACGAACTCCGCCGCCGCAGCCAGGCGGATGGCCTCGGCGACCTGATCGTCGGGCAGCGGCATCCCCAGGGTGACGTTGCGGTGCACGTCGTCGTTGAAGAGAAAAGCCTCCTGGGGGACGAAGGCCACCTCCCGCGGGAGCTCGGCCCGGGCGAAACGCCGCAGGTCCCGCCCGTCGAGGGTGATGACGCCGGAGGAGGGGTCCCAGAGCCGCACCAGCAGCATGGCCAGCGTCGACTTGCCCGAGCCGGTGGGCCCGACGACGGCGACCGTACGGCCCGGCGGTATGGTCAGCGCCAGGCCGCGCAGCACGGGTTCCTCGCCGCCGTAAGAGAACCCGACGGCCTCCCCGGCCACCGCCGCCCCCGTAGGCTGCGGGTCGGCGGCCAGGTTCCCGTGGAGCACGAAGTCGTCGGCGGCCAGCACGGCCTCCACCCGCCGCCAGCCCGCCAGGCTATGCGCCAGGTCCCAGAACACCCAGCCCATGAGCCTCATGGGTATGGCCAGCAGCGAGACGAGGTAGGTGACCGTGACCAGTTCCCCTGCGGTCAGTGCCCCGGCTCGCAGGCGCAGCGCGCCCACCACCAGGAGCACCACGGCCCAGACCGCCGGGAACGACTCGATGAAGGCGCCGTAGAAGGCCCAGAGGCGGTTCACCGTGATGACGTCGTCGCGCAGTCGTTCCGAGGAGCCCTGCAGACGGGCCGCTTCATGGTCCTCGCGCCCCAGGGCCTTCACCGTGAGGGCCCCGTCGAAGCTCTCGTGGGCGATGGCGCTCACCTCCCCGAGGCGCCGCTGCACCGCGCCGAATCCCTCGAAGGTGCGCCAGGAGCCCCGCAGATCCAGGGCAACGATCCCAACGAGCCCCAGGAGGGTGGCCGCCCCCAGAATCGGGTCGATCCAGGTGATGATGCCGATCGAGGCCAGGAGCAGCAGCAGCGACCCGGTGCCGAACGGCAGCGGCGCCAGGATGTAGGTGGCCTGCCTCCCGTTCGTCTCGCTCACCGCCATCAGGTCGCCGATCGAGCGCTGCCGGAACCAGGAGAGCCGCAGGCGCAACTGGTGGTCGATCAACTGGTAGCGCAGGTCGGCCTGGGTACGGCCCTGGAGCCACCCGGCGAAGGTGCGCCGCAGGGTGATGCCGGCCGCCTTGTAGGCCGCCACCCCGGCGATCAGGAGCACGGCGCCCACCCAACGGGTCCCCAGGGGCTCCCCGCCGTCGAGCACCGGGATCACCAGGTCGTCGGTGACCCGGCCGACCACCAGGGCCGCCATCACGATGGCCGAGGCGAATACCGTGGCCCCGCCCACCGCCAGGGCGAAGGCCCCCGGGCGCGCCCGCACGAAGCGCCCGATGAGGGCGAACCCGTCTCGGAGGACGGAACGGAGAGGCTCGGGGGTGCTCATACTCACCTCGGGTCCGGTGACCCCAAACCCCCCGATGCTAGATCGCGCCGCTCCCTGGGCCGACGGGAGCGGTACCCTGCCCGTCATGCGCCGCCGCCTGGTGCTCATCGTGGCCGTTCTGGCGGCGGCCTGCACCCGACCCGCCCCGGGGGTCCTCGACGCCGCCGACCTGATCGCCGGCGGCGTCTCCGCCATGCAGGACGTGGCCACTGCCCGCTTCGAGATGACCCGGTCCGGGGCTCCGGTGGCCGTGCAGGGCCTGGTCTTCGATTCGGCCCGGGGCCGCTACGCCGCCCCCGCCTCGGCCGATGCCATCCTGCGCATGCGGGCCGGCGACCTGGCGGTCGAACTCGGCACGGTGTCGGTGGCGCAGCGCACCTGGCTCACCAACCCGCTCACCGGCCGCTGGGAGGAACTCCGCCCGGGCACCGGGTTCAACCCGGCAGTGCTGTTCGACTCGGACGACGGCTGGGTCGCCCTGCTGCACGACCTCGGCGAGCTGGAGGTGGTGACGCCCGGCGGGGCCACCCATCACCTGGCCGGTCGCGTCCCCGCAGCTCGGGTGGAGATCCTCACCGCCGGGCTGGTGCCCGGCCAGGCGGTGAGGATCGACCTGTGGCTCGATGCCGCCGCCGGCCACATCCGGCGCCTCGGATTCTCCACCATGGGCGACGCCGGGCGCAGCGACTGGGTGATCGTGCTGTCGGACTTCGACGCGCCCGTGCAGATCCAGCCCCCGGCGGAAGGGTGAGCGCCCCCCGCCGGGCTTCACCGGCTGCCGTCCTGGCGGTGGTGTCTTTCGGTGTCTTCGTGGCCGCCGACGACCTCACCGTGGTCTCGACCATGCTGCGCCAGATCATCGGGGACCTGGGCATCCCTCTCCCCGACGGCTGGGACCGGGCCGCCTGGATCGTCAACTCCTACCTGGTGGCCTATGTGGCGGTGATGCCCTTCATGGGCCGGCTCAGTGACATCCTCGGCCGGCGCCGGGTCTTCATGGGCGCCCTGGCGCTGTTCCTGGCGGGGTCGGCCTGGATCCCCTTCACCACCTCCCTCGGGCCATTCCTGGCCGGGCGGATCATGACCGCCATCGGCGGCGGCGCCATGGTCCCGGTCGCCCTGGCCGCGGTCGGGGATGCCTTCGCCGCCCGGCGCCGCCCCCGGGCGCTGGGGATCCTGGGGGCGGTGGACACCATGGGATGGGTGTGGGGCCCCCTCTTCGGCGCCCTCCTCGTGCGCTTTCTCAACTGGCGCTGGCAGTTCTACCTCAACATCCCGTTGGCCCTGCTGGCCATGGCCGGCGCCTGGTGGGCCCTGGCCCACCTCGACCGTCCGGCGGTTCGCCGTCGCATCGACTGGCCGGCCGCCGCCGCCCTGTCGGCCGCCCTGGTCTGCCTCAACGTCGCGCTGGTCAACACCAGCGAGATCTCGGGAGTGACCGGACTGGAGGAACTCACCGGGCGCCGCTCCCTGCCCACCATCCCCTTCTTCGTGGCGGCGGCCGCCTCCCTGGCGGCCTTCTTCTGGCTCGAGCGCCGCAGCCGTGACCCGCTCATCGACCTCCGCCTGTTCGGCCGGCCCAACTTCGGCGCCGCCATGCTGATCAACTTCCTGGTCGGGACGGCGCTCATCATCGCCATGGTCGATGTGCCCCTCTTCGTCAACCTGGTGGTGGAGACCGGGCTGCAGCGGGCCGCCGTCCTCAGCGGCTGGGTGCTGAGCGCCCTGACCGCCGCCATGGCGATCGCCTCCTGGGCCGGGGGCCGGCTGACCGAAGCGTCCTGGTACCGCCCGCCCGCTCTGGGCGGCCTGGCCACCGGCGCGGGCGCCTTCATCCTCATGGCGACCACCTGGAGTCCTGCAGTGACCCTGCTCACCATGGTGGTGTCGCTGGCGGTTCTCGGCCTCGGGTTCGGCCTGGTCACCGCCCCGGCCAACGCCGCCGCCGTGGATGCCGTCCCCGCCGACCGCCGCGGGGTGGCCGGGGGGCTGGTCATCCTCTCCCGGCTCATGGGCCTGGCGGTGGGGCTCTCCGGCCTCACCGCCTGGGCGATGTACCGGTTCGAGACGGCCCGGCGCGCTCTCGACCTCCCCCCCATCGACACGCCGGGCTACGACCAGCTCCTGAGGCAGGCCCAGGAGGAGCTGACCTCCTCCGCACTGCGGGAGACCTTCCTGATCTCGGCCCTTTGCCTCGTGCTGGCACTGGTCGCCGCGCTGCGGTTGCGGCGCCGGCCCGACCCGGCGCCCGGCCCCGCCGCCCCGCTGAGCCGCTGAGCGCCGGGGTGCCCGCGGCCGCTCCGTCCGGCTTGAGCCTTGGGTGCCCGTATCATGGCCGCCGGCCGGGGCTCCGGCCGCCCGCGGAGCCGGCGGTGAGGCCGCATGGATTGGCTTGCCCACATCATCGACTTCGTACTTCACATCGACGTCCACCTGAGCGAGATGATCGCCGCGTTCGGGTGGTGGGTCTACGTCATCCTCTTCCTGATCGTCCTGGCCGAGACCGGCCTGGTGATCGCTCCGTTTCTCCCCGGCGACTCCCTCCTCTTCGCCGCCGGCATCTTCGCCGCTCGCGGCGACCTGAACGTGTGGATCCTCTTCGTCAGCCTGAGCGTGGCCGCAGTGGCTGGCGACGCCCTCAACTACGCCGTCGGCCGCTACCTGGGAGCAAAGCTGTTCCGCAAAGAGCAGTCCCGCTTCTTCAAGAAGGAGTACCTCGACCGGACCCACGAATTCTTCGAGAAGTACGGCGGGTTCACCATCATCATCGCCCGCTTCGTTCCCATCGTGCGCACCTTCGCTCCCTTCGTGGCCGGGGTGGGGCGGATGGGGTATCCCCGGTTCTTCTCCTACAACGTGGTGGGCGGCGTGGGATGGGTGGCCATCTTCACCTTCGTGGGCTACTTCTTCGCGAACATCGGGTTTGTCAAAGATCACTTCCCCGTGGTGATCGTGGCCATCGTCCTGGTCTC
>VGBK01000085.1 GCA_016870535.1 Actinomycetota bacterium
TTACCTGGACGATGAGGCCATCGAGTTGATGCTGCAGCGGGGCACCTACCTGGTGCCGACCCTGGTGGCCCCCCGGGGGGTGGTGAAGGCGGCGGACGCCGGCATGTCCATCCCCGAGGCCTCGCTGGCCAAAGCCAAAGAGGTCATCGACATCCACTTCGACTCGTTCCGCCGGGCGGTGGCCGCCGGGGTGAGGATCGCCATGGGCACCGATAGCGGGGTCACCCCGCACGGACGGAACCTGGAGGAGTTGGCCCTCATGGAGCAGGGCGGCATGACCCCCGAGCAGGTGCTGGTGGCCACCACCCGCACTGCGGCCGAGTTGATGGGCCTCGAGGGCGACTCGGGCACCCTGGAGCCGGGGAAGCGGGCCGACCTGGTGGTGGTGGACGGCGACCCGCTGGTGATGGAAGGCCTCGCCGACCGGGTGACGACGGTGTACCAGCAAGGGCGGCTGGTGGCGGGGGGGCCGGGCGGTTCGTCCGTCTGAGGGACCTCCCCGCCTGGTCGCGCGGCGGGTAGCGCCGACTCACTCCGCTTTGGTGGTGCCGGGCCGACGCCGGGAGCGTCCGCGGCCCCTAAGCCGAAGTTCCCCCTGCTGTGAGTGCTGAATGGTGGGCTTGAGCAGGGGTGATGCTCGGGGGGGAGGGTCGGGTTACTGCCAACGGTGGGGTGTTCAGGCTTTGCGGTATCCGAGACGGTGGGACACGTGTAGGAGGTCGAAGGCGTGTTGCTGCAACGGGGTGGGGACGGTCACTTTGTCGAATGCCGGGATGTTGTGGTCGCGTGGCTGGATCCGGTTGACGGTTACGGTGGCGAGATCGGCGAGCAACGATTTGAAGCTGTGGACGGGGTCGCCGTGGTCGGTGCGTTTTGTGGCTGCTTTGGCTTTGGCGGCTGGTGAGCGCTGCGCGGGTGCAACCGGGCTTGTCCGGTTGGCGTCGGCGGTGTTGTTGTCGTGGTCTGAGAACAGCATGGGGGCGAGCGTCCGGCGCATGTGCCATTCGACGTGGCATGCGAGCATGCAGATCAACAGGTGGGCTTTGACCCGCCGCTCGGTGCGGTGGCGGATGGGGCGAACCTCGAGGTCCATGTTGAGGTAGCGAAACGCTTCCTCGGCGTGTGCCAGGCCCTTGTAGGCGCGCACGGTGTCGGCTGCCGACAGATGGTCTTGGGCCACGCTGGTGCGGATGACATAGAGGCCGTCGAGTGCGGCTTCTTGGGCGATGCGCTCGTGGTTGAGGGCGTAGGTGAAGCTGTCATGCGAGATGTCCCAGGTGAAGTGTTTGGCGACCTTGTACTTGCCGATCACCTTGCCGACACGCACCCCGATGTTGTCGGTGCCCCTGAGCGCCCGCTTGTCGCGCAGGGTGGCAGCGCGGATCTTCCCGAGGGCTCGTTCGGTGGCTTCGAGCAGGTCTTGACGCTTCCTGGCCCGCTCGGCGGCCACAGCAGGGTTCTTGCACATTACGAGGCGTTCCCCGGGATAGTCGGGATGGGTGATCTCAGCGAAATCGACGTCGTCGAACAGCGACATCTGGATAGCCCCTTGACCCACCAGGCTTTTGATCGCCGGGGCACGCAGCGCGGTGATGTAGTCCAGGCCCTCGACTGCGGCGATGTCTTGGCGGATGCGGGCCGAGGTGATCATGCCCCGATCCCCGACGAGCACCACGCGTGAGAGCTTGAAGCGCCCCCGGAGCTTGGCGATCTGGGTGCCCAGCGTCGCCGGGTCGGCGGTGTTGCCCTCGAACACCTCGACCGCCACCGGGCAGCCCTGGGTGGTCGACAGCATCCCATAGACGATCTGGAGGCGGCCCTTGACCCCATCGCGGGGATAGCCCAGCCGGGCGATGGGACAGCTGCGTCCCTCAAACGCGGCCGAACTCACGTCGTAGAGCACCAGCGTGCCGTCTTTGAAGTGCCTGCGGGCAAGCCCCGCCTCGATGCGGCCCTGGCGCTCTCCCAGCCAGTCCATCGCGGCATAGAGGTCGTCTTCGTCGGCCGAGGCGATCCCCAACACCTCCCCGAGGCTGCTGGTCATAGCCTGAGGCGCTAGCGCCCGGGCGAGCGCCAGCTTGGAGCCCGGGGCAAAGACCCGCGCTGCGATCAACCCCACACAAAGGTCCCGCAGGCGCGACGGTGCCCTGTCAAGGACGGTCTCAACACCGATACGGCGCAGGGTGCCCACCACCGCAGCGACATGGCCGTGGGGCCGGGAACGCAGCACCTCGAAGGCGTCTTCGAGCGGGACCGCGGCCACCGCCACACCCTTGAGCACCGCCTCCAACGCCGTGACCTTCTCCGGCGCCCAGCGGGTCAGGTTGGCCAGGGTGCGGCTCTTGACCTTCCCGCCCTCCCGGTAGCCCTCCCGCAGCAGGATCGCCGGGGGCGAACCCCGGTTCGGTATCCGAGCAACATACATGCCAACACTATAGACCTATCACCACAGTACTACAAGCCTATCCGGATACACCACATGCCAACACCCACACCGGGAGAAAAGAACGTTCCTGCAGGTAGAAGAACCCTTACCACGATGCCAACCGGGGGAACTTCGGCCTAAGGACCCGTGGCGCCGTATTCCCCTCAGGTGGGGGGTTGGGCGGAGGGAGCGCGTGGGGCCTGGTCGCGCTCTTGGCTTCCCCCTCCGGTGGCTCGCCGAGCCTCGCCGCCGCCTCCCCCGCTGCCACAGGGGAGGAGAAGAGGCTTTCCCCAGCGCGCGGCCGGGGATCTACGCGAACTCCTCCGCTTCGTCGCCGGAACGAAACGCGGGATAGCCGTCCCGGCGAAGCGACTCCGCATCGGCGGTGAGCAGGTGGTCCTCGTCCCGCTGCCGTGCGGCGATGGCGGACTGCTCCATGGCCCGCAGCCGGTCGACGACCCCGCAGTCCCGGAGCAGGGCCTTGCCGGCGGCGAAGAGCGCCTCGCTGCCGCACAGCAGGACCGCTTCGTCGAAGACCTTGCAGGCCACCATCCGCTGCACCGTGTCGAACCGGGCCTGCTCGCGCAGTCTGTCGAAGCCCTTGACGACGTAGTCGATCTCTTCGCGGAAGGCAGGATGCTTCAGGTACCGATGCTTCTCGGCGTAGATGGCGCGATCCAGGCGAGCCGGCAGGGCGCTCGAAGCGTCGCTCACCAGGACCACGATGTCCAGGTCCGACCCCTGCACCATCAGCCCGGTGCTCCGCTCGGGCCGATTCACGTCGTGCGCCATCTCGTAGACGATGTCGCCGGCCAGCGCCACACAGAAGGCCTCTTCATCGCCGGGTTCGGTACCGACCCTCGCCACGATGTCGGTGATCAGGCGAGTTGCCAGTTCCAGCTTTCGGCGGCTGACCTCCCTCACGTGCGCCCGGGCAGCGCGCGCCCGCTCTTCGAGCGCGGCCGGGTCCGAGGAGACCCCCACCACCGTGTAGGTCATGAACTCGCGCAGGATGGATGGGGAGAGCCGGGCGTAGCCGTCGACCCGCCGGTCGATTCTCAGGTAGCGCCGGCCCACCCGACGCAGCGCCAGCCGGGGACTCAGCCGGCAGGCCTTCCAGGCGTCGAAGGCCTCTCCCCCCAGCGAGGCATGGATCTCGGCTCCGGTCAGGGGCCCGCTTCGCTCCAGGAGTTCGATGAGGCGCGCCGGCACCGGGCTCCCTACCACAGGTGGCCGGCGTCGGGATCGCGAGAGAAGCTCAGGGCCCCCACCGGCGTATAGGGCTGTTGGCGCAGGTCGACGATCTCGTGCCCGAGGGCCTCGATCTCCGCGCGGCGGGCCAGCACCTCGGCGGCCGCCGCCTCATCCAGCACGTAGATCAGCCTGCCGCCTTCCTCGACGAACCTCTGGCCTCGGGAGGCCGGGACGTCGCAGGTCACCGGGCCCAGGATGGATTCGGAGATGGGGCCCGTCTTGCGGGGGCCGTTGGCCAGCAACACCACGGTACGCGCCCGGTACACCAGGTCCGCGCTCATCGATACGGCGTACCTGGGACCGGCCTCCACCGCGGGGAAGTGCCCATCGGCAACGGCGTTCTCTACGGTGTTGTCGTCCAGCCTCACCAGCATGACCGGGGGACAGTCGAACGGGATCCCACTCTCGTGAAATGCCACGTGGCCCCGCCCGCCGATGCCGAGGACCTGCAGGTCGATCCCCCCGACGGAGGCGATCTTCCCGGCGTAAGCACTGAGGACCTCATCCTCGACGAAGCGCAGCAGGCCCTCGGCAGACTCCTTGATCACCACGGCCCGGCCTCGATCCCTCCCCCGGACCTCGTAGCAGTCCGGGTACCGGTTCAGGGCCTCGATGAGTTCCCCCTGGTCCACCAAGGTCCCCCAGGGCACATTCGTCTCGCGAAAGGGCCGCGCCAGCAAAGCGAATAGCTCGGACACCATGAAGTAGGTGTACGACTCGCGATGGAGGGCCCGCTGCTGGGCGTTCTCGCCGGGGAGGCCTACGTACTCATCCAGGTTGAACGAGCGAATCCGGCAGGGGTCGATGCGACCGGCATTGCAGGCCTTGGCCAGGTGCTTGTAGAGCCCGGTGGGTGTGTTGCCGGTGGCCAGGCCCAGCACGTACTCCTCTTTGACCGCCTGCGTCTGTCGGACGTCGGCTTCGACCACGTCGGCCGCCGCCTGGCTCATCTGGTCGAAGTCGCGAGTCACATAGATGGTGAAGGGCATCTCACCCATCCGTCCTCAGTTGAGCGCGGCCTCGACGATGTCCGCCACCTGGCGAGCGTACTTCTCCGTCAGTTCCGGGGTGGGGCCCTCGACCATCACGCGGCAGATGCTCTGGGTGCCGGAGTACCGCACCAGCACCCGCCCCTTGCCTTCGAGCTCGGCTTCCACGCGGGTGATGGCCGCCTCGATCTCCGGGACGCTGGCGATGTCGGGCTTCCGCGCCACCGAAACGTTGATCAGCTTCTGCGGGAACACGTCCATCAGGCGGGCCAACTCGGAGAGCGGGCGATCGGCCTTCAGCAGGGCCGCCAGCAGCTGCAGCGCGGTCAGAATGCCGTCCCCCGTGGTGTGGTGCTCGAGGAAGATCACGTGGCCGGAGTCCTCGCCGCCGAGCACACCGCCGAGTCGCTGCATGTCCTCGAGCACGTACCGGTCTCCCACCTTCGACGCGTGGTGGCGGAAACCGTACTTCTCGCAGGCGACCCTCAGGCCCAGGTTGCTCATGACCGTGCTGACCAGCAGGTCGTTGGCGAGCCGGCCTTCCTTCTTCAGTTGGGTGGCGCAGATGATGAGGATCTGGTCGCCGGTGATCTCGTTGCCGAGTTCGTCGACGGCGATGAGCCGGTCGCCGTCGCCGTCGAACGCCAGCCCCAGGAGCGACCCGGATTCCACCACCACCCGGCGCAGATCCTGGGTGTGCTGCGATCCGCAGTTCTCGTTGATGTTCAGCCCATTGGGGTCATCGTGAATGACGGTGACCCCAGCCCCCAACTCGCGGAATACCGCCGGGGCGGCCCGGTAGGTGGCACCGTTGCCGACGTCCATGGCGATCTTGGTGCCCTGCAACGAGAGACTCCGCGGGAAGGTTCCCTTCAGGAAGGCGATGTAGCGCCCGAGGGCATCGTCCAGACGCACGGCGCGGCCCATGTCTTGAGCCTCGGGCACCATGGCGGGCAAGTTGCCGCCGAGGATCAACTCCTCGATCTCGGCTTCTTCTTGGTCGCTCAGCTTGAAGCCCGAGCCCGAGAACACCTTGATTCCGTTGTCCTGGTAGGGGTTGTGCGAAGCCGAGACCACGAAACCGGCGTCGGCGCGCATGCTCTCGGTGATGTGGGCGATGCCCGGCGTGGGCATGACCCCCACCAACTGCGCCATGCCGCCCATGGAGGTGACGCCGGCTTCCAGGGCGCTCTCCAGCATGTAGCCGGAGAGGCGAGTGTCCTTGCCGATGACCAGTCGCGTCGGGCGGCCCTTCCTCTTCCGGAGCACATAGGTGACCGCCTGCCCCAGGGCGAACGCCATGGCGGCATCCATGGGATGGCGGTTGGCCTCCCCCCGAATCCCGTCCGTCCCAAACAGCTTCCCCATTGCGTCTCTCCCGTTCGTTGTTGACTCGCCCGTCGGTCGATCAGGCGGGGGCGAACAGACTCATCGATGGCACCAGCGACCCGGCCCGCGCGCAGAGATCATCGACGATCTGCTGGAGCCATTGCACTCCGGCGGCGGACACTTCCGGGGGCAGTGCCTGGACGGTAGCGACGTAGTCGCCCGGAGACGGCCCGGCGGCCCTCCAGAAGGCCGCCAGGAACTGGTCTCCGGAAGGAACCTCGGCCCCGTCGAAGAGGGCCAGCACCTCCCCGATACGCTCGCTGAGTTCGCGGCGCCCCGGGCCATCGGGCGTCACCGTGGCCACCAGAGCGGCGAGCCGCTTGGCCCGCTCGCGCTTCGCCGCCGCCAGGACTTCGAGCGCCCCCTCGTACACCAGGGAACCCAGATCCTCGGCAGCGAAGAACGGCCGGCGCACCGACGCGTACCACTCGTGCAGGGCGACCAGGTTGGCCAGGTAGACGAGGTTCTTCGAGACCACCCGGGCGAGCCTCGGATAGGCGCGGCGGGTGGCCGGGCGCCGGCGCGCCCCTAGAGCCGCGCTGCTGATCAGCATGCCGTCATCGAGCACGTCGTCGCGCAACACCGATCCGGCGGCGATCACCGTCCCGTAACCGGTGATCAGCGGGCCGACGGCCCCTCCCTGGCCTCCGAGGAAGATGGGCGGCTGGTTGAGCATGACGCCCCGCGGTACGTCCCCAAACAGGGAGGCGGTGGCCTTGTCGCCGTTGGGCGTGTAGTTGAAGTGGATGTAGGAGGAGCCCACCTCGCTGTGGTCACGGCGGCTCGTACCGCCCGCCATCAGGCAGTCACACAGGTTGATGAGGCTGCCGAGGGTGACGAAAGGGAAGAGAATGGTCTGCTTCAGGCCGACGCAGTGCGCGCCGTTGGCCTCCTCCTCGAGGAGGCAGCCCTCTCGTACCTGGGCGCCCAGCCCCATGTTCGACTTCCGCAAGAACACCGATCTCGAGAAGTAGCCCCCCTTCAGCTCAACACCGGGGCCGAGGCAGCAGTCGTCGATGGTCACGGGCCCCTCGGCCCCCAGCCTGCTGCCGGCCGAGATGACCGTCTTGGCACCGTAGATCCGACAGCCGGGGAAGATGGTGACCCTGCCGGCGATCCGATCCGGATCAACCTCCGGGCCGATGTCGAGGCTCAGGGGATTCGGGATCTCGACTCCCTTGAGCAGCAAGGCTCGCACCGTGTCGTGGCCCCTGGGCAGCACCTCCATGCGTTCCCTCTCTACTCCCACCTGCGGTGTTGTAGGCCTGGAGCGACCCGGCGGCGCATGATAGGCCCGGGAGAGGGGAGATCGCACCGCCAGGAGGCTGGCTTCCCCCTCCCGCTCCAGCGGGAGGGGGTTGGGGGGACGGCTGCCAAGGGCGCGCCGCAGGTCTGCTTGTTCGGCTTCCCCCTCCGGCGGCTCCCAAAGCCTCGCCGCCGCCTCCCCCGTTGCCACGGGGGAGGCAAGGGGGACGGCTGCGGACTTCTCCCCCTCCCGCTCCAGCGGGAGGGGGTTGGGGGGAGGGAAGCTGAGGGCGCGCCGCAGGTCTGCTTGTTCGGCTTCCCCCTCCGGCTCCTCGAAGACTCGGAGCCACCTCCCCCGTCTCTTCTCCCCCTCCCGCTCCAGCGGGAGGGGGTTGGGGGGAGGGAAGCTGAGGGCGCGCCGCAGGTCTGCTTGTTCGGCTTCCCCCTCCGGCTCCTCGAAGACTCGGAGCCACCTCCCCCGTTGCCACGGGGGAGGAAACCGGCCAGGGGAAGGGTCACAGAGGGCGCAACGCAGGCCCGGTGTCGTAACCTCTACCTGCGCGTCCCTGGAGGTCCTATGCGCACCCTCTTCACCAACGCCCTGGTCTTCGACGGTACTGGGGCCCCCGCCGCCGACGGCCAGGTGGTCGTCGAGGACGGCCTCATCCGCGAGGTGGGCCTAGGCCTCGACGGAGACGAGGTGGTGGACCTCGGCGGCCGGGGCTTGCTGCCCGGCCTCTTCGACACCCACGTGCACGTCTCCTTCACCGACATCGAC